>NC_020126.1:637187-955781 GCF_000331735.1 Myxococcus stipitatus DSM 14675
CCGGTATGACGAGTCCTACCTGTTGGCCCTGTCCGGTTACGGCGACGCGGACATGATCAACTACTTCACCGAGGACGGGCAGCGCATCCCGCCCTACGCCGCGGCCAAGACGCCCGTGGGGCGCACCATCGCGCGTCAGGCGGAGTTCTACGGCGCGCGCTACTTCGTGCCCTTCAGCTCCATGCACAAGTACCAGCGCGCCGACAGCATCTGGGCCTCCGAGTACACCACGACGCTCGAGGACTACGCCCGGGGCTTCGAGTCCGAGACCTGCACGCTCCTGCCCGCCTTCATCCGTCGCGACTTCGCCCGGGAGGACATGCAGCTCATCCGCCCGAAGGAGCGCGCGCTGCTCCCGGTGGACCCGAAGGAGTTCGGCGACGACTGGAGCGCGATGCTGGAGCGCGAGGAGGCCCAGGTGCTGCGCGAGTACTTCGGGGCCATCGAGCACCTGGGCTCGGTGCTCGACTACCTGCGCTTCCGCGTGGGCGGCCAGGACCACGTCATCGAGTTCAACCAGCGCCGCTTCCGCCGGGGCATCACCTTCGAGGCGCCACGCAACTCGCTGCTGACGGCGGTGCGCTACCGCGTCTTCGATGACCTGCTCATCGGCAACTTCATGAAGACGACGCTGCACGGCGACTTCGGCGAGGGCCGCCTGTACCCGGACTTCAGCCCCTACGTGGCCAAGTACGCGGACAACGGCAAGGCGCGCTCGCGCAACGAGCTGAAGTCCTACTTCTCCGAGTACCGCCGCAGGGACCCCGTGGGCTTCCTCCGAGGCAAGGTGGAGGCGCACTGCGTGCGGCCCCTCCAGACGCAGTCGGCGGAGCTGCTCCGGACGCTGCTGCCGTCGGACTCGGCGGCCTACCGCACCGCGAAGGAAGCCTTCTGGAAGGTGCGGCGCGTGCTCCTCTGAGCGTGAGCGCCGCGGCGCGAGTCAGAGATACGGAGACAACAGGCGCGCCAGCCCATCCCTCAACCGGATGGGCAACGGGCGCGCGTCCACCTGCGCGCGGGTGAGGGGGCGGGCGCGAGACAGCCGCTCCTCCACCACCGCCTCCAGGCGCCGCGCCAGCTCCGCGTCGTAGCATTCGACGTTCAGCTCGAAGTTGAGCCGCAGCGAGCGCGGGTCCCAGTTGGCCGAGCCAATCAACCCCCACTCCCCATCCACCACCATCAGCTTGGAGTGGTCGAACGGCGGCTGGGTGAGGAACACCCGGCACCCCGTCGCCAGCACCTGCCAGAGCTGCGCGGTGCTCGCCCACTGCACCACGGGCAGGTTGCCCTTCTCCGGCAACACCACCTCCACGCGCACGCCCCGCAGCGCCGCCACGTTGAGCGCGGTGATGAGCGCCGGGTCCGGCAGGAAGTACGGCGTGACGATTCGCACCGACGCTCGCGCGGTGGCCAGCGCCCCGAGCAGCACCGTGCGCAGCGCCTCGAAGTCCTCGTCCGGGCCATCGGGAATCCCCCGCGCCAGCACCGGCCCCTTCCGCCGCTGCTCCGGGAACCAGGTGTCGCCCGTCAGCCGCTCGCGCGTGGTGAAGACCCAGTCCTCGGCGAAGGTCTCCTGGAGCTGGGCGACCACGGGGCCTTCCAACTGGAAGTGCAGGTCCCTGGCGGCGTGCTCACCCGGCCAGAAGTGCTCGCGGATGTTCATGCCTCCGGTGAAGCCCACCCGGCCATCCACCACCAAGACCTTGCGGTGGTTGCGCAGGTTCATGAAGGGCAGCCGGTAGGGCATCAGCGAAGGCAGGAAGCGCGCGGCCCGGACGCCCTCGCGCTTGAGGCGGCCCAGAATCGTGGGCCACGTGTAGCGCGCGCCCACCGCGTCCACCAGCACCCGGACCTCCACGCCGCGCCGCACCGCCTCGCCCAGCGCGCCCGCGAAGTGCCGGCCCGCCACGTCATTGTCGAAGATGTAGCTGCACAGGGTGATGGACGCGCGTGCGCTCGCGATGGCCTCCAGCATGGCGGGGTACGCGTCCGTGCGGGACTCCAGCACGGTGATGCGATTGCCCGGCAGCAGCGGCCGGTGGGTGACGGCATCCCCCAGCCGGGCCAGCGGCGCCAGGTGCGCGGCGCCGTCCGTCACGCGCGAGGCCCCTTCCGCCACCACCGCCTCCAGGCCCCGGACGGGCGGAAACTGCCCGTGCTCCCGGCGCGGCGTCAGCGAGCGTGCCCGGCGGCGGATGCGGTTGATGCCCAGCAGCAGGTACAGCACCGCGCCCAGGACGGGCACCAGCCACACCAGCCCCACCCAGCTCACCGCGGCGCGGACGTCCCGCTTGTGCAGCACGACGTGGCCGCTGGCCAGCACGCTCACCAGCACCGTCAGCGCCGCCGCGACGTGGGGCCACGCTGCTTCCAGCCACGCAAGTGCTTCAGGCATGTCGAACGAGAGGGTGGGCACGGACTGCTTCGCCTATACATGGATGCGCCTCACGGCGCAGCGCGGTACGGCGGGCCCGGCTCAGCCGCGATGCGTCGCGCGCTTGACGTGCCGTGGCGAAGAATGCAACGTGAGCAACACTTTCCGTTGTTCACGCGAGTGGCGGGAGACCCCTGTTGGGATTCATCGGACTCAGGGGCTGCTGACTGATTCATGGACACCACTGTCCGTGCATTGAACAGTCTCCACGCTGCGTGAAATTGCTCAACGGCGGCGCCGACTTCGTCACTCTGACGTCACGTCTGTTTACGCCCGTCTTCACGGACTTGGAGTGCGGGTGCTCCATTTAATCTGGCAAGACGTGTTTTCCCGCTATGGCGGGACTTTGGCCCGACAGTTGCTCATGGGCGGGGCGCGCCGGTCCGCGGCGGGGGAAGAACCCGGTGGGCGGCGCATTCCCCGCAGTAGTCCGAAGGAAAGACCCGATGCTCAAGTTTCGCTCCATGGCGTTGCTTGCTGGTGTGACGTTGCTGGGTACCGCGTGTGGTGAGCCGGAGGCTCCCGCGACGGAGGCGCCCCAGATGACGTGGGAGGAGTTCCGGGCGGGCGTGGTGCAGGACCCCGAAGGCAAGTTCATCTTCGACGGAGACATGGCGGTGGACAGCGAGGCGGAGCTGCGCGCCTTCTTCGACAGCGCCGTGTCCGGGACGGCCACGAACCAGGATGGGCTGGCCGTGTACAACACCGGCGGCGGAGCTCCCGCGGGTGACGTGAAGTGGAGCGCCGCGCAGAAGATGAACCTCACCTACTGCGTGAGCAACACGTTCGGCGCGAACAAGGCGCGCGTGGTCGCGGCGATGAACACGGCGACGGCGGCCTGGGAGGCCACCGCGAGCGTGAACTTCATCCACAACACGGCGCTCGACGCCAACTGCACCGCGTCGCAGACGGGCGTGCTGTTCGACGTGCGTCCGGTGAACTCGGGTGGCCAGTACCTGGCGCGCGCGTTCTTCCCGAACTCGGGCCGCTCGGCGCGCAACGTCCTGGTGGACAACACGGCGTTCGGCAACACCGGCGTCTGGACGCTGGCGGGCATCATGCGCCACGAGCTGGGCCACACGCTCGGCTTCCGTCATGAGCACACCCGCGTCAACGGCTCCTGCTACGAGGACAGCCAGTGGCGTGGCCTGACGACGTACGACAGCGCCTCCGTCATGCACTACCCCCAGTGCGCCGGCACCCAGCGGGGTGACCTGGTGCTGACGGCTCGCGACCAGCAGGGGGCTCGCGCGCTGTATCCGTGAAGTGTTGACGTACTGGCCAAGGCGCTCGCCGTCGCGTGAGTGACGGTGGAGGCCACGGCCCAGGCCGGAAGGTTCCTTCTCCCGCGGAGGGGGGTGCCTTCCGGCCTTTCTATGTGGCGTGGCCCGGCTTCCACGCGCTCCGAGGAGAGACCCGATGCTCGACTTCCGCTCCATGGCGTTGCTTGCAGGTGTGTCGTTGCTGGGGGCCGCCTGTGGAGGGCCCGGGGTTCCCGAGTCCCAGGCGCCGGAAGCCCAGACCTGGGAGGCGTTCCGGGCGAGCGCGGTGCGCGACTCCGAGGGCGTGTGGATTTTCGACGGGGACCAGGCGGCGGGGAGCGAGGCGGAGCTGCGCGCCTTCTACGAAGAGCGTGTGGCCTCGACGGGCACGAGTCGAGCGGCCCTGGCCGTGTATTTCTTGAATGGGGTCGACGTGAAGTGGGGCTCGGCGCAGAAGCGGAACCTGACCTACTGCGTGAGCAACACGTTCGGCGTGAACAAGGCGGCGGTGGTCGCGGCGATGAACACCGCGACGGCGGACTGGGAGGCCACGGCCAACGTGGACTTCATCCACAACCCGGCGTTCGATGCCTCCTGCACGGCGTCGCAGACAGGCGTGTTGTTCGACGTGCGTCCGGTGAACTCCGGCGGCCAGTACCTGGCGCGAGCGTTCTTCCCGAACGCGCCGCGCTCGAGCCGCAACGTCCTCCTCGACAATGTCGTGTTCGGTGGCACGAGTGTCTGGACGCTGGAGGGGACGCTGCGCCACGAGCTGGGTCACGTGCTGGGCTTCGTCCACGAGCATGACCGATGCCCGGGAGGCGCGGGCACGAACATGCGGCCGTTGTCTGTCTATGACTCGGCCTCGGTCATGCACTATCCCCGGGCCGGGAGCACGTGCGTCAGCACGAACCCCGGAGGGCCCATCCTGTCGCCCCTGGACCGGACGGGGGCTCGCTCGTTGTACCCGTGAGAAGGAGAGAGTCGATGCTCGAGTTCCGCTGCGTGGTGTTGCTTGCGAGTGTGTCGCTGCTGGGGCCCGCGTGTGGAGGCCCCGAGGTTCCCCAGGCCGAGGCTCCCTCGATGACGTGGGAGGCGTTCCGCGCGAGCGCGGCGAGGGACTCCGAGGGCGTGTGGATTTTCGACGGGGACCAGGCGGTGGGGAGCGAGGCGGAGCTGCGTGCCTACTTCGAGACGTACGTGGCCGCGACCGCCACCACGCGAGGCGGATTGGCCGTGTACAACACGCAGGGCGTTTCCAACCCCAGTTCCGAGTACGACGTGAAGTGGGGCGCGGCGCTGAAGATGAACCTGACCTACTGCGTGAGCAACACGTTCGGCGCGAACAAGGCGCGCGTCGTCACGGCGATGAACGCCGCGACGGCGGCCTGGGAAGCCACGGCCCGCGTGAACTTCATCTACGACGCCACGCTCGACGCCACCTGCACGGCGGCGCAGGCGGGGGTGGTGTTCGACGTGCGTCCGGTGAACTCCGGCGGCCAGTACCTGGCGCGCGCGTTCTTCCCGAACTCCGGCCGCCCCGCGCGCAACGTCCTCATCGACAACACGGCGTTCGGCAACATCGCGCCCTACACGCTGACGGGTGTCCTGCGCCATGAGCTGGGCCACGTGCTGGGCTTCGTTCACGAGAGCAACCGCTGCCCCGGGGGTGGACTCAACTGGCGCGCGCTGACGGTCTACGACAGCGCTTCCGTCATGCACTACCCCCAGGCGGGAGGGCAGTGCACGGGCACGAACGCGGGGGACCTCGTGCTGACGGCCTTGGACAAGCAGGGGGCTCGCGCGCTGTACCCGTGAAGCGCGAGGCCGGAAGGCTCCCTCGTTCCGAGGCTGAGAGCCTTCCGGCCCGTGCGCATGTGCCTTCAGTCCATCCGCCGCGCGCCGTCCGTCGTCGCCTGGCCGAAGTAGATGAGTGTCTTCGTGTTGTCCTCGCTGCTCTCGATGTCGAGGCACTCCAGCTCGCCGCTCTCGCTCTCATCCGCGTAGATGCGGGCCGGCTTCTGGATGCGGTGGGTGATTTCCCCGCCGGGGCCTCCCACGATGATTTCGACCACGCCCTTGTCGCTGCCCTTCTCCTCGAGACTGATTTCGATGAGCGGCAGGTTCTCGGCGAGCGGCTGGTCTCCCAGGTCCAGGCCTTCGACTTCGATGCGGACCGGGTGCTCCTTCTCCATGGTGCTGAGCAGCGCCAGATAGTCCGCCCAGCCCTCTCGAGGAATCTCTCGCGTGTGGTCCGTGTGCGCCATGTGTGCGGCCCTCCGGTGTTCTGTTACCGGCAAACCGTAAGGCGCGTGTGGGCCGGATGAGAGGCTGGCTTGCCTCCCTGCTCGCCCAAGCGGCCGCCACCAGGCTCCTGGCGGGCCGCAGGCCCTGGGGTCAATCCGTGAGCGAGCGCACCTCGCCGCCATCCAACACCAGGCGCACGGTGGAGGCCGCGCCCGGCTGGCCGAAGTGGTCATAGGCCGCCTGCTCCAGCAGCGGCGCCAGCGTCGTGCGCAGCCCTCTGGCCCCCGTCTCCCGCTTGAGCGCCCGCGCCACGATGTGCTGCTTCACCTCGGGCTCCACCCGCAGGCGCAGGCCCTCCTGCTCGAACTCGCGCTCATACGCGCGCAGCACGTTCTGCTCGAGGATGTCGCTCAGCGTGGCGGCGTCCAGCGGCGTGAAGGAGACCAGCCGGTTGAAGCGGCCGATGAGCTCCGGGATGAAGCCATAGCGCGCGAAGGCCGTCGTCTGCTCCAGTTGCTCCTGGGTGACGGCCACGGCGATGGACTCGCCCACCGCGTGCTTGGGCTCGCGCCCGAAGCCCAGCCGCTCCGTCCGCGTCAGGGTGTCCGCCGTGGTGCCCAGTCCACTGAACGCACCACAGGCGATGAAGGTGATGCAGGACAGCTCCATCGTGTCCGGCTGGAGCCGGCTCGTGAAGCCGAAGTCCGGCGGGAAGTCCGCGCTGGAGCCCGACAGCAGGTGCAGCAGGGAGCGCTGCACCCCGAAGCCGCTCACGTCCTTGGTCGTCTGCTGCCCGGCGAAGCGGCTGTCGGAGCGACTGGTGGCGAGCTTGTCGAACTCGTCCAGGCAGATGACGCCGCACGCGGCCCACTCGGCGTCCTTGTCCGCGGCTTCATACAGTCGCGACAGCAGCGTGTTGACGTCGTCCCCCACGTAACCGGTTTCAGAGAACTGGGTCGCGTCCGCGAGCACCGTGGGCACGGCGAGGATTTCGCGAAACAGCAGCTCCACCAGGAACGTCTTGCCAGAGCCGGTGGGGCCCAGGAACAGGCAGTTCTCGCGAGCGCCCGTCTCCGCGGAGAGCCCCTCCAGATACACGCGGCGGATGCGGCGCACGTGGCGGTAGGCCAGGACCGACGCCGCGCGCCGGGCCTCTCCCTGTCCTCGATATCCCAGCGCCGTGAGCCGCGCGTCGATGTCGCGGGGAGACAGGAGCTCGATGGCCGCGACTCGCTCGCGCACGTCCTCTCCGCGCGGGACACGTCGAGACTCCAGACCGGGGTGGGCGACAGACATGCCAGGCGACTCCAACTCCAAGGGGGGACGGCGCTCGGGGGCACCGGAGCAGGGGCGCATCATCCAAGGGGGACGCGGTGTCTACAAGCACGCCTCGTCATGCCCTCATTCCAAGCAAGGAGACAGGCGGGCCTCACCGACCCGGGTCCGCGCCGCGCGAAAGCCCACCCGTGAACACCTCGCGCCCGTGGGGAGGGCTTCCCGGTGCACAAGTGCTCCCCGGAAGAGGGCGGGCGCATTACACGGACAGACGTATGAGTCCTCTCGAGGTGTTGGCGAGCACGCGGCGGAAGCAGCTCGGGGCCTGGGTCGATGCGGGCCCGACGGCGCGGTGGCGGGTCTGGGCCCCGGGCCATCAGCGGGTGGAGGTGGTCCTCCATGACGCGCGGGGTGCGCCCGGACGCGTGTTGCCGATGACCCCCGAGGCCGGTGGCTTCTTCGTCGCCGAGCTGGAAGGGCAGGGGGCCGGAGTCCTCTACAAGCTGCGTGTGGATGGGGAAGGGCCCTTTCCGGACCCGTGGTCCCGCGCGCAGCCGCAAGGGGTGCATGGGCCGTCCGAAGTGGTGGTGCCGGACTTCGCGTGGACGGACGCGGGATGGAAGGGCGTGGAGCCCTCGTCACTCGTCCTCTACGAGGTGCACGTGGGCACCGCCACGCCCGAGGGCACCTTCGAGGCGCTCATCGCCCGGCTCCCCGCGCTCGTGGAGCTGGGCGTCAACGCGCTGGAGTTGATGCCCGTGGCCTGCTTCCCCGGCGAGAGGAGCTGGGGCTACGACGGCGTGGACCTCTTCGCGCCCGCCCAGGTGTATGGCGGGCCGGAGGGCCTGCGCCGGTTGGTGGACGCGGCCCATGCGCGGGGCCTCGCCGTGGTGCTGGACGTCGTCTACAACCACTTCGGTCCGGACGGGAACTACCTCCGGGTGTACTCGCCGCACTACTTCACCGGACGCCACCACACGCCGTGGGGCGACGCGGTGAACTACGACGGCGCGGACAGCGCGCCCGTGCGCGAGCTGGTGCTCTCCAACGTGGAGATGTGGATTCGCGACTACCACCTGGATGGGCTGCGCCTGGATGCGACCCACGCGCTGGTGGACGAGAGTCCCCGGCACCTGCTCGACGAAATCGCCGAGCGCGCGCGGGCCTGTGCACCGGGGCGAAGCGTGCTCCTCATCGCCGAGGATGGGCGCAACGAGCGGCGCCTGGTCCTCTCCTCGGCCGAAGGCGGTTACGCGCTGGATGGCCTCTGGGCGGATGACTTCCATCACCAGATGCGGCGCGCCTTCGCGGGAGACAGTGAGGGCTACTACCAGGACTACACGGGCCACACCGAGGACCTGGCGCGAACGCTGCGCCACGGTTGGTTCTACGAGGGGCAGGTGTCGAAGCACCAGGGCCAGGCGCGAGGCACGTCGGCCGAGGGACTGGCGCCGTGGCACTTCGTGTACTGTCTTCAGAATCACGACCAGGTGGGCAACCGCGCGCTGGGAGAGCGATTGGGGAGCGATGTGTCCCCGGCCGCCTTCCGTGCGATGAGTGTGTTGCTGCTCACGTCGCCCTATACACCGCTGCTCTTCATGGGACAGGAGTGGAACGCGAGCACGCCGTTCCTCTACTTCACGGACCACCATGCGGAGCTGGGGCGGCTCGTCACGGAAGGACGGCGCCGCGAGTTCGCGGACTTCTCACGCTTCGCGGGCGAGGAGGTCCCCGACCCGCAGGCCCTGGAGACCTTCACCCGCTCCCGCCTGGATTGGAGTGAGGCGGACCAGCCCGCGCACGCCGGGGTCCGCCTGCTCTATCGCGAGCTGCTCCAGCTGCGTGGGCGTGAGCCCGCCTTCAGGGAGGCGCGCCGGGGGACCTACGACGCGCGAGCGCTGGGGCCCGATGCGTTGTGCCTGGAGCGGTGCTCGGAAGGGCAGACGCTGCTCGTGCTGCTCGCCCTGCGCGGGACGCTGACGCACCCAGTCCCTCGGGGCGCGGAGGTGCTGCTGTGGAGCGAGGCCCCTCGCTTCGGCGGCGCCGCGCGGGAGTCACCGCTGCGAGACGGAGCCGTGACGCTGGAGGGCCCCTCGGCGGTCGTGCTGCGTGTCTCGAGCGCGAAGTAGCGTGGACACCGCACGGCGGGTGACGCGGCGCTTCCTCGGTGCCTTGGGGCCCACGACAGGCGGGCCGATGGGGGCCATCAGGTGGGGGCAGGGGGGCGGGGGGCCCGGGCGGCTTCGCTCCGGATTCGCTGGTGTCGACAGAGGGGGCGTCCCGTGCTCAGCATGCCGGCCATGAACGTCCAGACCGCCACCGAATCCTCCGACCGCATCTGGGAGAAGGAAATCCTCCCGGCGCTCGAGCGCTACATCCGCATCCCCAACAAGTCGCCCGCCTTCGACCCGGACTGGGTGAAGCACGGCCACATGGAAGCCGCGGTGCAGCTCATCGCGGAGTGGTGCCGCACGCAGGCGGCCCACCTGCCCGGCCTCACGTTGGAAGTGGTCCGCCTCAAGGATGAGCAGGGCCGCGACCGCACGCCGGTCATCTACATGGAGATTCCCGGCACGCGCGGCGACGACACCGTGCTGCTGTACGGCCACCTGGACAAGCAGCCGGAGATGACGGGTTGGCGCGAGGACCTGACGCCGTGGACCCCCAAGCGCGAGGGCGACAAGCTCTACGGCCGGGGTGGCGCGGATGACGGCTACTCCGCCTTCGCGTCGCTGACGGCGCTGCGCCTGCTGCGCGAGCAGGGCGTGGCGCACGCGCGCTGCGTCGTCCTCATCGAGGCGTGCGAGGAGAGCGGCAGCTACGACCTGCCCGCGTACATCGAGGCGCTCGCGCCGCGCATCGGCAAGCCGTCGCTGGTGGTGTGCCTGGACTCGGGCTGCGCCAACTACGAGCAGCTCTGGATGACCACGTCGCTGCGCGGCATGGTGGCGGGCAACCTGCGCGTGGACGTGCTCACGGAGGGTGTCCACTCCGGCGACGCCAGCGGCATCGTCGCGTCGTCCTTCCGCGTGCTGCGTCAGGTGCTGTCGCGGGTGGAGGAGCAGGACACGGGCCGCGTCACGGTGCAGGGCCTGCACGTGGAGATTCCCCAGGAGCGGCGCGAGCAGGCGTCCTCCGCGGCGAAGGTGCTGGGCGAGGAGGTCTTCGCCAAGTTCCCGTGGGTGCCGGGCATGAAGCCCATGTCGGACGACGGCGCGGAATTGGTGCTCAACCGCACGTGGCGTCCGGCGCTGTCGGTGACGGCGGTGGACGGCATGCCGTCGCTGCAGAACGCGGGCAACGTGCTGCGTCCCTTCACCACGGTGAAGCTGTCCATGCGCATCCCGCCGCGCCTGGAGCCCAAGGCGGCGCAGAAGGCGCTGAAGGAAGCGCTGGAGAAGGACCCGCCGTACGGCGCGAAGGTGACGTTCGACGGCGACAAGGCGAGCATCGGCTGGGACGCGCCGCCGTTGGCGAGCTGGCTGTCTCGCGCGGTGGAGTCCGCGTCCGGCACGTACTTCGGTCGGCCGGCCATGGCCATGGGCGAGGGCGGCACCATCCCCTTCATGGGCATGCTGGGCGAGCGCTTCCCGGAGGCGCAGTTCCTCATCACCGGCCTGCTGGGGCCGGGCAGCAACGCGCACGGGCCCAACGAGTTCCTGCACGTCCCCACCGGCAAGAAGCTCACGTGCTGCGTGGCCAGCGTCATCGCCGAGCACTTCAAGCGCTGACCCGCCTGGGAGTGCCGCGGGTGGCGCCGGGAAGATGAGCGCCACCCGCACCCTGGCGAGCGATGGCTGGCGGCGAGCCGCGCCGCCGCCGCGGTGGGACGGGGCCTAGCCGGTTTGTCCCGCGGCCTGGGCGTTCGTGCCCGTCAGGCCGAAGTGCGAGACGGCGTACGGGTCGGGCGGCGTGGACCTGCGCCCGGCGGGAGGCCGCATGGCGTTGTCGATGAGGCCCATGCCCACCGCGAGCACCGCCAGCCCCAGCAGGTTCTTCTTGTAGGGCTGCGCCATCAGGACCTCCTCGCCCAGCACCAGCGCGGCGTCCTTGAGCAGGGTGTGGCGTTGCCACGCGACGCCCTCGCTGGTGCCCGGGTCTCCCGTGCGGATGAACTGGAGCACGTGCGTCTGGAGGCGGCGCAGGAACTGCTGGTCCTCCTCCACCAGCTTGCCCTGCGTGGGCGGGCACCGGTCCGGCGTGAGGAGGAACCAGGGGGCGTCCTCGCCGTGCGGGACGCCGTGGGGCCGCTCTCCGCGAAGCCGCGCCGCCGTGTAGTCGAAGAAGCAGCGCCAGACGGGCGCGTGCTCCGCGTGGTGGTCGGCCAACAGCCGGGGGACCACGGTGAACACGAAGTCGGTGCAGATGCGCCGACCCAGCTCATCGTCATCCGACACGTCCGGGTAGTAGGGGCGGACCACGCCGACCAGGTTGCCCAGCCGCTCGACGACGTCCTTCGGTTCGATTCCGAAGGCGACCGCCACGCTGGCGTCGTAGCTGGTGCTGCCGAGGATGAGGGGCAGCTTGAGCGCCTGGTTGTCGCGAAACGCGGCGCGAAGCGTCTTCGGCAGCACCGGGTCCCCCACCACGGAGGCCGGCGAGATGACCGTGCCGGGCGAGCGCTTCCAGAAGTCATCCGCCTTCAGCCCGCGCAACTGCTCCATGGTGACGTCGTCACCCGTCAGGTCCAGGTCGCTGGCGAAGATGGTGCCTCGCGAGACGGCGTCCTCGCGGGGCAGCTCGTTGAGGACGTAGGAGCTGAGGGCCACGCCCCGCTTGAAGTGGTTCTTGTCCTTCATCAGCGGCGACGCGTAGAGCGACAGCACGGACTTGGCGCCCGCGGACTGGCCCATGACGGTGACGTTGTCCGGGTCTCCGCCGAACTGCGCGATGTTGCGGTTCACCCACGCCAGCGCGGCCATCTGGTCCAGCAGGCCGAAGTTCACCGGGCCGTTCGGGTTCTCCCGCTCCAGCGCGGGGTGCGCGAAGAAGCCCAAGTGGCCCAGCCGGTAGTTGAAGGTGACGAGCACCACGTCCTGACTCGCCAGGGGCACCCCGTTGTAGGCCGGCAGGTTGCCCGCGCCGATGACGAACGCGCCGCCGTGAATCCAGAAGACGACGGGCAGCTTCGCGCCGGCCTCCGCTCGGGGCGTCCAGACGTTGAGGTAGAGGCAGTCCTCGCTCATCTTCCCGGGGTCGCCACCTCCCGTGTCGATGCAGCCCTGCCGGTCCTGGAAGGGGGAGAGGCCGAACTCCAGCGCGGGGCGGACGTTCGACCACGGGTCCATGGGCTCGGGGGACTTCCAACGCCGGGAGCCCACGGGAGGCTTCGCGTACGGAATCCCCTTGAAGACCATCACCCGGTCGACCAGCGCGCCCTGGACCTGCCCCTCACGGGTGGAGACCACCAGTGCTTTCTCGCCTGCCATGTGTCGCTCCCCTTCTGGTGAACGCTGCATGTCTTCACGTCCGTCCAGACATCCGACGCTGGGAGGTACCGGGTCCGGGAGTGGATGCGCGAGTCGTCCGATGTCCGACGGGGTGCAAGGAATAGAGGTTCACGGAGCGCCTGCGCCAACCCATTGGCGAAGCCTCCGGCGCGGCATGGCCTGGAGGACAGACCTACCTCGGCACCCCGGCCCTGGAGGTCGGGGGGAGTGTCCTGCCCGCCGCACCGGACTGGCCCTGGAGGAGGAGACCGTGGGCGCGCGGGGCCGGGGGAGGCGGGGCGGGCGTGTCTGGATTTGGCTTGGCCACACCCGTCAATGGCTTGCATCCGCGGCTGCATGGCGGGCCCCGCCGTGGGCCCACCATGACCGGAAGGGCCGCGGCTTCAGCGGCCCGTCTTGATGCCCAGGTTGCCGCCCGGAGAGCTCCCGGGCCGCTTGGGGTTGGTGCCAGGGGACTTGCCGCCCTGGCGCCGCAATTCCAGGCGCAGCTCCTCGTCGGCGGCGGAGACCTCGCGGGTCACCGGCTCATAGCCGTTGAGCGCCAGCGTCACCGCCACCATGGGCGCGCCCTGCTCCAGCTCCAGCTTCATGGGCGTCACGCCGCGCTCCTCGCCGCCCACGCTCACCGTGGCGCCGGGGGGCTCGGTGATGACGGGCAGCTCCACCATCTTCACCGGCTCCGGTGCGGGCTTGGGCGGCGGGGCAACAGGCCGCTCGGGCTCCACATGGACCTGCTGGGGCTGGGTCGACGGGGGCGTCGTCGTGGGCTGCCGCATGAAGACCACCGCCGCTCCGGCCGCGACCAGCAGGCTCGCGGCGGCGATGACGATGGGCACCCACGGAACGCGCCGGGCCTCCGCGTTGGGCGCGCGGTCCATGGGTGAGGTGCCGCGCGTGCGGTCATTCACCACGGGGCTGGGGATGCCCAGCGCCGCTGTCTGGTGCTTGGAGCGCGTGCCCGAGCGCGGCTGCCTCGAGCCGGACGTGCGCCCGCTGGTGCCCCCCACGCCGCTCAGCGACGAGTTGGAGCGCGAGTCCAGGTCCGCGTCCTCGGCCAACTGGTCCAACCGCGCCGGGTCCGTCTCCGCGTTGATGCGCTCCGCGTAGAGCTCCCGCAGGTACGCCGCCAGGTGCGCGCTGCTGGAGGGCACCCGCTGGTTGAGCGCGAAGTCCTCCAGCGCCAGCCGCAGGGCCCCGCAGTCCGGATAGCGCTCGTCCGGTGTCGGAGCGAGCGCCTTGAGCACCACCTCATCCAGCCCGGGCGGCAGCTTGGGGTTGAGCTGCGACGGACGCGGCACCTGGCAGTCCTTCACCAGCCGCAGCGTCATCAGGTCCGAGTCGCCCTTGAACAAGCGCTTGCCCGTGAGCAGCTCCCACATCACCACGCCCAGCGCGAACTGGTCGCTGCGCGCGTCGATGGCCAGCCCTCCCGCCTGCTCCGGGGACATGTAGGGATACTTCCCCTTCAGCACGCCGGTGGCGGTGTTCGCGCTGCTGGTGGCGGCCTTGGCCACACCGAAGTCGATGACCTTCACCCCGCCGTCGAAGCCGACGAGAATGTTCTGCGGAGACACGTCGCGGTGGACCAGCCGCATGGGCTTGCCCTGCACGTCCCTCGCCTGGTGTGCGTAGTGAAGGCCCGCGGCCGCGTCCGCGATGATGCGCAGAATCATCCCCACCGACAGGGGCTTGCCCTGCGCGCGGGAGTACTTGTCCAACCTCCGTACGTCGTCCCCCTGGACGTACTCCATGGCCAGACAATGTCGGGCCTCAATCTGCGTCAGGTCCAGGATGGTGATGAGGTTGGGGTGCGTCAGCCGAGCGACCAACCCCGCTTCATCCAAGAACATCGACAAGAACTCATCGTCCTCCGCCAGATGCGGAAGGATGAGCTTCAGGACCACCAGCCGCTCGAAACCCGTTCCGTGCTCACGGGCCAGAAAGATCTGACCCATGCCGCCGGAGGCAATCTTCCGCAGCAACTCGTACTTACCGAATGGCACCGCCATGATGTCCGGCGAGAATATCTTCCTTTCTCACCGTGCGGGAAATGACCAGTCGGCTGTCACCCCACATTGACGACGGAGGGGTGAAGGTCCGGGTAGGTGTCAGGCCTTCATCCGGTAACCGGAGCGGAGCACCAGGTACGAGACGACGGTGGCCACCACGGCGACGCCCGCGAGGATGCTGGCGCCGAACAGGGGCGAGTACATGCTCTTGCCCAGCATCCCGTAGCGCAGCCCTTCCACCATGTAGACCATGGGGTTGAAGAGGCTGATGGTGTTCCAGGGCGCGGGCAACTCCCGCACCGAATAGAACACGCCGCCCAGGAAGGTGAGGGGCAGCATCACGAAGGTGGGGAAGAAGTTGATCTGCTCGAACTTCTCCGCCCACACGGCGGCGAGCATGCCCAGCACGCTGAACACGTAGGACGAGATGAGCAGGAAGTACGCGGCCACGCCCGCGTGCGGCAGGCTGAAGCCGGTGAAGAGCCCGGCCACCATCCACGTCAGGCCGCCCACGACGAGGCCGCGCACCATGGCGCCGCCGATGAAGCCCGCCATCAGCTCACCGGGCCCCAGGGGCGCCACCAGCAGGTCCACCACCGTGCCCTGGATCTTGGTGATGAACAGCGACGAGGAGCTGTTGAGGAAGGCGTTGTTGGCGATGCCCAGGAAGACCAGGCCCGGCACGATGAAGTGCAGGTACGGCGAGCCCTCCACCTCGTGCACCCGGGTGGAGATGGAGTAGCCGAAGACGATGAAGTACAGCGTGGTGCTGATGAGCGGTGAAAGGACGGTCTGCCCCGGCACGCGCAAGAAGCGCCGGACCTCCTTCACGAACAGCGTCTGCATCCCGGTGATGTTCATGGGTGTCTGTGTTCAGGCGGCCTGGGTGGAGGGACGGCCGCGGAGGACCTCCAACAGGACGTCCTCCAGCCGGGAGCGCCGCGTCTCCACGTCGGCGATGGGGAGCCCTTCCGCGTACAGCACGCGGAGCAGGTCTCCGGCGGGGGCCACGCCCTCGCGTTCCACATAGGTGAGCGTGCGGCCGTCCTCGGCCAGTCGCGCGGTGAAGCGGCGCACCGCCTCGGACAGCGTCGTCTGCGGCGTGTCGAAGGTGACGACCACGCGCTTCTCCCCGAAGCGCTTGAGCAGCGTCGCCTTGTCCTCCACCATCAGCAGGCGGCCCTCGTTGATGATGCCCACGCGGTCCGCCAACTCCTCCGCCTCTTCGAGGTAGTGCGTGGTGAGGACGATGGTGGTGCCCTGCGAGGCCAGCTTGCGCACGTACGTCCAGAGGTCGCGGCGCAGCTCCACGTCCACGCCCGCGGTGGGCTCATCCAGGAAGACGAGCTTGGGCTTGTGCACCAGCGCCTTGGCGATGAGCAGCCGGCGCTTCATGCCGCCCGACAGCGCGCGCGTGAGCGAGTCCTTCTTCGTGTGGAGGTTGAGGGCGGTGAGCACCTCGTCCACGCGGGCCTCGTCGCGCTTCTGGCCGTAGAAGCCCTGCTGGATGCGCAGCGACTCCGCCACGGTGAAGAACGGGTCGAAGTTGATCTCCTGCGGCACCAGGCCCACCTGGTAGCGCGGGCCCACCGGGTCCTTGTCCAGGTCCTGGCCGAAGACGCGGATGGCGCCCTCGGTCTTCTTCACCAGGCCGCAGACGCTTCCAATCATCGTCGTCTTGCCCGCCCCGTTGGGCCCCAGCAGCGCGAAGATCTCCCCCGCCTGGATGGTGAGGTTCATCTGGTGCAACGCGGTGAACGAGCCGTAGCGCTTCGTGAGCCCCTGAAGCTCCAGGGCGGGGGTGGGGGTCGACATGGCGCCGCCTCCTGTAACACCTTCGTCCGCGCGGCGCTTGTCTCGTGCGGGGACTTTTTCCGGAGGCGACGCCAGGTCCCACGCGGCGTGTCGCGGCGTGTTACGGCACGCAGGGGAACGAGTAGACCGCGTCCGCGGTGACGCCGTCGGCGTCGGTGACCTCGAAGCGCACCTGGGCCGTCTGGTACGCGACGCACCGGCCGTTGACCTTCGTGGAGTTCGGGCCGGTGAAGGTCATGACGCCGATGGTGGTGTTGGCCACGTTCCACCAGGCGAAGAAGTTGTAGGGCAGCGTGCCTCCGGTGACCTGGCCCTCACAGGTGAAGTTGGGCCGGCCGAAGCCCGACATGTAACAGGTGGAGATCGTCACCGTGGGGGGCGTCAGGGCCTGCTTGCCCTGCTCGGGAGCGGGAGGGGCCTCGCCTTCGGGAGGTGGCCCCCCGCACGCGAGAGGGGACAGGGACACCAACAACACCACCGGACGCAAGAGTCGGGCGAACGCCGTCATGACGACCTCCTGGCTGCTGGGGAATCCCTGACGGTAGGAGGCGACAGGTGGCGGATGCAAACCCGTCAAGCGCCTTGAGTGCGCTGTTCCACCCTGCTATCCGCGAGCCCCCCAACCGCTCGGAGCAGGAAGCCCCAGATGGCCCAGAATTTCATCTTCACGATGCAGGACCTGCGCAAGGTCAAGAATGGCAAGGAGATCCTCAAGGGCATCTACCTGTCGTTCTTCCCGGGCGCGAAGATTGGCGTCATCGGCCCCAACGGCTCCGGCAAGTCCACGCTCCTGCGCATCATGGCGGGCGTGGACACGGAGTTCTTCGGCATCGCGAAGCCGGACCCGGGCGCGAAGGTCGGCTATCTGCCGCAGGAGCCGCAGCTCGACACGTCGCTGGACGTGAAGGGGAACGTGGAGCTGGGCCTGAAGGAGATTCGCGGGGCGCTGGACCGCTTCAACGAGGTGAGCGCGAAGTTCGCCGAGCCCATGAGCGACGCGGAGATGGAGAAGCTCCTGGCCGAGCAGGGCCGGCTCCAGGACGCCATCGACGCGGTGAACGGCTGGGAGCTGGACCGCACCATCGAGATGGCCATGGACGCGCTGCGCCTGCCTCCCGGCGACGCGGACGTGACGAAGCTGTCCGGCGGTGAGAAGCGCCGCGTGGCGCTGTGCCGCATCCTGCTGGAGAAGCCCGACCTGCTGCTCCTGGACGAGCCCACCAACCACCTGGACGCGGAGAGCGTCGCGTGGCTGGAGCAGGCCCTCAAGGAGTACAAGGGCACCATCGTCTGCATCACCCACGACCGGTACTTCCTGGACAACGCGGCCGAGTGGATTCTCGAGCTGGACCGCGGCGAGGGTGTGCCCTGGAAGGGCAACTACTCCAGCTGGCTGGAGCAGAAGCAGAAGCGGCTGGAATTGGAGGAGAAGGCGGAGGGCCACCGCCAGAAGACGCTCAAGCGCGAGCTGGAGTGGGTGCGCCAGTCGCCCAAGGCCCGTCAGGCCAAGAGCAAGGCGCGCATCGCCGCGTACGAGGACCTTCTCAACCAGACGCAGGACAAGCGCGAGGCGACGGGCGAGGTCATCATCCCGCCCGGCCCCCGCCTGGGCGGCCTGGTCGTGGAGGCCAAGGGCCTGCGCAAGGCCTATGGAGACCGGCTGCTCCTGGAGGACTTGAGCTTCAAGCTGCCCCCGGGCGGCATCGTCGGCGTGATTGGCCCCAACGGCGCCGGCAAGACGACGCTGTTCCGCATGTTGACGGGCGTGGAGAAGCCGGACGCGGGCGAATTGCGCGTGGGCGACACCGTGGTGATGGCCTACGTGGACCAGAGCCGCGACGCGCTCAACGGCGACAACAGCGTCTTCCAGGAGGTCAGCGGCGGGCTGGACCACCTGGACCTGGGCCGCGCCGGCACGGTGCCCAGCCGCGCGTACCTGGCGGGCTTCGCCTTCAAGGGCCAGGACCAGCAGAAGCGCGTGAAGGACCTCTCCGGCGGTGAGCGCAACCGCGTCCACCTGGCGAAGATGCTCAAGAGCGGCGGCAACCTGCTGCTGCTCGACGAGCCCACCAACGACCTGGACGTCGAGACGCTGCGCAGCCTGGAGGACTCGCTGTTGAGCTTCGCCGGCTGCGCGGTGGTCATCAGCCACGACCGCTGGTTCCTGGACCGCATCGCCACGCACATCCTGGCCTTCGAGGGCGACAGCAAGGCGTTCTTCTTCGAGGGCAACTTCCAGGACTACGAGGCGGACAAGAAGAAGCGCCTGGGTCCGGATGCCCTCGAGCCGCACCGCATCCGTTACCGCCCCATCACAAAGAATTAGTGCAATGGCAATCACTCCCCTTTCTCCCAGAGGGAGGGGAGTGCGCGGTATCCAGAAGTTGATGTGTCTTCACTCCGAGTTCTAGTGTTCAGCCATGAACCTTCGACTCGACTGGCTGAGGACGGCAGTGGTGGCCGCGGTGCTGGGCCTGACGGCGTGCAGCGGCGGAGGCACGGGCGAGGAGCCCGGTGTGCTCGAGTCCTCCGAGGCCGCGCTGTGCACCGTGGAGCAGACGTGCGCGAGCGGCACGCCGGTGACGTGCTCCTCGGCGACCAGCGCCTGTCAGTCGAGCCCGGACAACGGGGGCTGGGTGGAGTGTGACGGCGTGCGGACCACGTGTCCTCCCCCCTGTACGTGCGGCACGACGCAGTACACGTCGACGCGCTATGGCGAAGGCGCCGGGTGCGGCGCGGCGATGAGCCAGGCGCGCACCCTGCTGGCGCAGACGGTGGCCGCCCGGTGCCCGGCGGGCAGCTGCACGGTCAGCCAGGACCTGCTCGACTGCGAGCCCCTGGGCCCCAGCCGGCTGGACGGGTTCCGGGCCACCATCACCCGGACGTACACCTGCAAGGAGCCGCTGAACTGCCGGTAGCCGCGTAGGGGCTCCCCACGATGGAGGCCGTCGTGACGCGGTCTCTCTCGTGGCGGGTATTACGGGTTGCGCTGTACCCAGGCCGAGCAGAACGCGCGCGAGTCGCTCGCGCGCCGGGCCACCACCACCTGTCCCACGGGCCCCTGCAACGTGGTGGAGAGCCTGGGCCCCTGCGAGCGCCAGCCCGACAACCGCTATCGCGGCGCGGTGCATTGGACCTTCTCCTGTTGTCAGTAGTTGGACAGTGATTGGGTGGTTTGACTAAAAAATAGTCGTGAGTTTGAAATCCGGATGTGTCGAACAGGCAACGGACTCACCTGGATTGCGGGATTAATGCATCGCATTATCAGGCGGACCCGGAGTGCGTCATCGGACTTCTCCCTCTGAGGCGGGGGAGAAGTCTGGTGGGTTCGCAACTTTTGCCAGGGGCTCTTGAGAATCCCCTTGATGTCTGTTGATGCCCTCTTCCGGCTGGCAGTGATTGGGGAGGGTGACTCGGACCACACAGGGAGCCACCCACATGACCGTCAGGAACAACCCCGGCCGAGACCCGAGCTACAGCATTCGCCGCCGCGACACGCTCAGCAAGATCGCCGAGCGTCTCAACGTCCCCATGGACGAGCTGGCGCGGCACAACAACATCCGCGACGTGAACAAGATTCGCGCGGGCGACACCCTGCGCCTTCCCCCGCCGCGAGATGGCTTTGACGCGGGTTCCCAGACGACGCAGCGCACCGACGGCTCGCGTCGTCGCACGGCCACGAACAACGATGGCTTCGACCCGCGCGTGTCGATGCCGACGGAGGCCCGGACGACCACGACGGCGGGGACCACGACGGCGTCGGGGACGCAGAACGGCTACCGCAACATCCAGGACCTGGGCGCCTTCACGCGGGGCGGCTCGAACTCCGAGGCGGCCATCATCGTGGGCACCTCCGAGGGCAACCGCACGCCCTCGGGCGGCTTCACCCGCAGCTACGGCGGCCACACGGACCCGGGCAACGCCGCGCACAACCGCGGCTCGTTCTCCTATCAAGGCCCCGGCGCGAGCACGCCGCAGCGCGCGGATGAAATCTGGAACCGCGAGCTCACCAACGCCACGCCCGCCTACGAGCGCGCGGCGCGCGCGGCGGGCCTGGACCCGAACAACGCGCTCCTGGCGTCCACCTTCATGGACCTGCACACGCAGTCGCCTCGCGCCGCCCGGAACTTCATCAACCGCGAGCTGCCCCGGCTGGCGCAGGACCCGCGCGGCGTGACGCGGGAGTCCCTGGTCGACGCGCGGGTGAACGCGTACCGCAATGACCGGGGCGAGCTGCGCGCGGCGGGCTTCGACCACAGCGAGCGGCGGCTGCGCGCGGACCAGACGCGCCGCGAGGGCGCGCTCGTCCGGGCGCTGGATGCGCGGGGCTACAACACGGGCAACACTCAGCAGCCCGCCGGCACGGTGGACCGCGACGTGCCCATCCCCACGCCGCGCCCGCGCCGCGAGGCCGACGCCGCCAGGACGTCGAAGACGACGGAGGAGCGCCCCGCCACCGAGCGCACGACGGGACGGCGCCAGCAGACCTCGGGCCGCACCACCGACGGCGCCACGCCCACCGACATGAACGACACCGCGCGGGTGGCCGCGTCGGGGGACAGGGCTGCGACGCAGACGCGCACGCCGTGGATCAGCCAGTACGACTCCAGCCGCGTCGTGGACGCTGGCGACAAGGCCTGCTTCCGCGCCGCCACGGCGATGGCGCGCGCGGCGGGGGCCCGGGTGACGGGTCCTGGCGACCGCATCCAGCTGGCCACGGCGGAGGGCCCCAACGGCATCACCGTGAACCGCCAGCAGGCGGAGCGCGGCCGCAACTACATCGACCAGCAGCTGGCCGCGGGCCGCCCGGTGGTGGTGGGCGTCAACCACCGCGAGGGCCGCAACGTGGGCAACGCGGACCGCATCACCGACCACTTCGTGGTGATTACCGGCAAGGGCGTGGACGCGCAGGGCCGCACCTTCTACACGTTCAACGACCCGGCCACGCGCAACCAGAGCCGCGGCGCGGACACGAACCCCAACAACCGCTTCTACGTGGATGAGCGCACCGGCGGCCTGAGCCGCCCGGGGCCTCGCACGGGCAACGTGGTGCAGCGCCAGTTCGAGGTGACGATGGTCCGCCCGAACGCGTAAGCGTCCACTTCCGTGAAGGCTTCAAGCCCGGCGGGCCGTGCACCTCGCGGCCCCCGGGTGCTTCTTCAGGTGCCCGGCTCGCGCCGCCGCTCTCCTCGGGACAGCGCGCCGCGCAGCTGGCGCACCTCCGACAAGAGCTCCCGCGCCGCGTCCAGGCTGGGGGCTTGTCCCGTGAGAGGCACTGTGTCCGTGATGAGCTCGGTGGGCTCCCCCAGCCCCGTGTCGCGATGCATCCGCACGCGCTCCAGGAGCGTGTCGCGAATCGCCTCCGCGTTGTTCACCCCCCGGAAGCGCGCCTCGTGCAGGTGCTCCGTGGCGCCCGAGTCCGGGTCCCCGCCGCCCGAGCCCTTCCCTCCACCCGCCGTCTCCACCTTCACGTCGGCGATGCCCAGCATCCGCTGGAGGGGGTTCTGCTGGATGGAGATCTGCTGGATGTTGGCGAACGTCATCGTCTTCTCCCGCAAGGACACGACGCCCTCGCGGATGCGCAGGCTGCGGTCCGTCATGACGTACCAGCGCAGCGCGTAGTCCAGCCGCACCACGAAGAAGCTCACCGGGAGCAGGACGAGGAAGCTCAGCCACACCACGGCCTCCACCGTGTAGATGGCGGGCCGGGCGTAGGGCAGCTCCATGAACCAGGGGAAGAGCTTGCCGAAGAAGCTCCAGCCGATGACGGTGCCCATCACCACGGCCAGGTGCTTGAGCCCCAGGAGCGCGCGCCGGTACGTCAGGTAGGCCGGTGCGGCATGGAAGACACGCACCGTGCCCTCCGGGAGTCGGGGCTCGGGGTTCACCTTCAGCCACCGCAACAGCCACGCGTGAGGGAGCTCAGCCATGCGTGTCCTCCCGCGCGGGGGCCGTGCTCAGTTCCTCACGAAGCGCTCGCACCTCCGCGGCCACCTCGCGCAGCGCGGCCGTCAGCGCCTCCGGCCCGCCCGCTGCCTGCCCCGCGGTGGGCCCCGCGGGCACCGGTCGCTCCCGCGTCCCGCGCATCTTCGAATAGAGCAGGTCTCTCATCGCCTCGAACTCTTGGAGTCCTTCGATGGAGATCTCCGCCTGGGCGTTGCCGCTCGCCGTCTGGATCTGGATGCACGCAAGCCCCAGCCAGCGCTCCACCACGTTGCTGGAGAGGTGGATGTCCTGGATGCGCGCGTACGTGAGGGACACCTCCCGGCGGAAGAGGATGCCCCACCGCATGGTGATGCCCTCCTCGTCCAGCGCGTAGCGCAGCGTGCGGAACTTGAAGTACCGCAGCAGCGCGAAGACGGGGAAGGCGGGGCCGGTCAGCAGGGACGTCAACAAGTAGCTGATCAGCAGGTGAGGGTGCGGCTGGAGCACCGTGGGCAGCTTCCAGGGAGACGTCACCTGCACGGGCAGGGCCGCGCCCGGAGGCGAGGACGAGGACGTGGTGGGACTGCCAAGGGACATGGATGGCTCACCGGGCGGCTGGGCCCTCTGGGGTGGGCCGCTGTTCTCTACGGTTGATGACACAGCCCATTTCATACGGGGTCCTCGCCCTGTCGTCATGTCCCGGTTTTCCCGTCAGCCTGGAGACACGAGAACCTTGCCCGGCGGCGCGGGCGAGCGGGACTGCTCACTGCGCGACGAGGCTCTTGTGGAGCACGCCACGCTTGATGCCTCTGGCTGATGTATCAAAGACAGACTCCGGAGAGGTCTCACGGGTGAGAGGGTTTTTCCCAAAAAGGCGCTCACTATGGTGGTTCGCATGAACTCAATGTCGTGGCGCTCTCTCGAAGAGATGTTGTCTGGAATTGTGAAACCGGAGGGTTGTTCCGCCGAGCAGCTGGCACGTGAGGACATTCCGCGTCTCACGGCGCTGCTGGCCGCGTGGTATCCGGACATCCGGGTCGGCACGGAGAGCCGCCACCTGGACCCCGCCTTCTACGAGCGGGACGTCTACCTCCGCGGCGAGTCGCCGGACCGCTCGGTGTACGCGTTTGTATGCCGCGAAATCTCGAGCGGAGACATCATCGGTCTGCTGACGGTGGAGCGGAACGTGCGTGGCCTGCAACTCTCGGCGGGGCTGGGCGTCGTCGAGCCGACGCGCCGGGGGATGGGAATTGGATTCATCGGCACCGCGGCGCTGGAGATGGTGGGGCGCAACATCGGCGCGGAGGTGGTCCTCTACTATTCGACGCTGAAGACGGCGCGCCATCAGCGGAATGCCGAATCCCAAGGTTTCAAGTTGGTGGGATTGGTTCCCGCGTTCGACGTGGATGCCATTGCGCCGGGCACGGTGAAGCGCGTGTATGAAGCGCTCTACGCGAAGGTGCTCGTCGCCCCGGAGCAGGTCCACCTGCCGGAGTGGAACGTGCTCACGCCGTCGACGCGTGAGCTCTACACGCACCTGTTCGGTGCGCACCCCGCGGCGCAGAGCGCCGAGCCGCCCTTGGGGCGGGAGCTCTCTCATGGTTGAAGTCCGGCTCTTCGAGGGGGACGCGGTGGACGCGTCCCGTTTCGTCAACCGCGTCTGGGGCGAGTACTACGGAGCACAGGGGCCCCTGACGGACTTCCAGCCCCGCCTGCTCGACTGGGTGGTCTTCGGCAACTCGCTCGCGCCCCGGGAGTACAGGTTGGCGGCGTACGCGAAGGGCCAGCTGGCGGGGCTCATCCTCGCCGAGCCCATGAAGCTGCGGCTGGGAGACCGTGACGTGGATGCGACGTACGGGAGCTGGTTCAGCGTGGACCCCTCGTTCCGGGGGATGGGTGTGGGGCAGAAGCTGGCGGAGGCCATGTCCCTCCGCCAGCGGGAGCGCGGGGCGGCGCTGATGCTGGCCTGTCTGGCGGACGGCTCCGCCGGAGAGCGCTTCTGGACGAAGACGCCGGGGACGCGGACCTTCGACCCGCTGGGGTTGTGGCTCCACGTCTTCGACGCGGCGGCGGTGTCGCGCTGGGCCTCGACGCGTGCGGAGCGCGCGCTCTTCTCGCTGCTGCGTCCCTGGCTGCGAAGGGAGATGGCCCCGGTGGACATGGAGGGGATTCGCCCCTACCGCCCCGGGGACCTGGCCGCGTGCATGTCGCTGGTGCAGGGGATGATGGCGCCGGTGAGCCTGGGCTACACCTACACGGTGGAGCGGCTGGCGCAGCAGCTCCTGTACCGCGACATGCCGCACACGCTGGTGCTGGAGCGCGACGGCGTGGTGCGAGGACTGGTCAACTACTACACGCTCCAGATGAACGCGCGGGGACCGTTGACGGTGTTGGTGGACCTGTTGACGTTCCACGAGTCCGTCTCGTCGGCGGACCGCAAGCGGCTGCTTCGCGCGGCGATGAAGGACATGATGGCGCACGGCGCGAGCTGCGCGTCGATGCTGCGCAGCCCCTGTGTGGCGCCGACGCTGATGCTAGGGGCTGGATGGGTCCCCTGGCCCGGAGGGATGCGGCTGGGGTGTCTGTTGTCCTCTCCGGACGTGGAGTGGCCTTCGTCGCCCCGCGTCTTCACGCACCTGCGCTGAAGGCGCGCGCGGGGCGCACTCACGCCAGGGGCGCGCGTCCGCCGTCCTCGACGGGTCGGACGGGCGCCCACCCCGCAGGAGGGCGGAGAAGGAACTGGGCGCAGGCGCGTGGCGCGCTATGGTCCTGGGTGCCGGGATTGTCGGCCCGAGGAGCCATGAACTTCGTCTTCATCTCTCCGCACTTCCCGTCCCACTTCTTCCACTTCGTCACCGCGCTGCGCGAGCGCGGTGTCACGGTGCTGGGCATCGGCGACGCCCCCTACGAGTCCCTGCGTCCGGAGCTGCGCGACGCCTTGCGCGAGTACTACTTCGTCCCCAGCCTGCATGAGGAGGACTCGCTGCTGCGCGCCGCGGGCTACCTCACCTGGCGGCACGGGCGGCTGCAGCGCATCGACTCGCTCAACGAGGCGTGGCTGGAGGTGGAGGCGCGCCTGCGCGAGGACTTCCACGTCCCGGGGTTGCAGCCCACGGACATCCACCGGATGCGCTCGAAGTCGGGCATGGCCCAGGTCTTCCAGCAGGCGGGGGTGCCGCACCCGGACCTCATCCGCGTGCGCGATGCGGGGCAGGTGAAGGACTTCGCCGCGCGGGTGGGCTACCCGCTGGTTCTCAAGCCCGACGTGGGCGTGGGCGCGGCCAACACCTTCAAGGTCTCCCACGCCGCGGACGTGGACGCCGCGCTGGCCCACCCGCTGCCCACGACCTATGTCGCGCAGCCGTACGTGCGCGGCACCATCGTCACGTATGACGGCATCGTGGACCGGCACGGGGCCATCGTCTTCACGCTCAGCCACGAGTACAGCGACGGCGGCATGGAGACGGTGGTGGAGCGCCGGGACATCTCCTTCTGGAGCCACCTGGAGATTCCCCCCGCACTGGACGTGCTCGGCCGGCAGGTGGTGGCGGCCTTCGGCCTGCGGGAGCGCTGGTTCCACCTGGAGTTCTTCCGTTTGCCAGACGGCCGCTTCGTCGTCCTGGAGGCCAACCTGCGTCCGCCCGGGGGCTTCATCCCGGACATGATGAATTACACATGCGACATCGACGTGTATCGCCTCTGGGCGCGAGTGATGACGGGGGACCCGGTGGCGGACTTCCGATACACGCCGCGATATCACGTGTGTCACAGCGCGCGCCGCCATGGCCGCCGCTATCAGTACACACACGACGAGGTGGTGAAGCGGCTGGGCCCCGCGTTCATCCTCCACCGTGAGCTGCCGCCCATCTACCACAGCCTTCTGGGCGAGGAGATGTACCTCACGCGGCACACGGACCTGGACGCGATGCAGGACGCCGTGCGCTTCATCCAGGCCACGGTGTCGCGCGAGCTCAGCGCTCCGTCCACGTGAGCAGGTACGTGGTGTGGCCGTCCTCCACGGACAGCGTCGTCGCGTGGGGGGACTCGCCTCCGCCCATGCGCAGCAGGCCCTCGAAGAGCGCCTCCGAGTAGCCGGGGCAGTCCAGCGCGGAGTTCATGCGCAGCTCGTAGGCGGTGGGGCCGCGCTCGGTGAGCAGCGCCTCCGTGTAGTTGTCCGTGGCGCGCAACGTCTGGGGCAGCCGCTGCACCAGCCTGCGCGGCCCGAGCAGCCGCATGACGCCGTACACCGCGCGACCGATAAGGGTCTGCCCGTAGCCCTCCACGTGCGCGGTGGCGAGGTTGCGGAAGGCCTGCTCCAAGGGGACGGAGGGCCAGGTCTCCTCGGCGATGATGCGCAGGCAGTGCACCCACAGCGTCACGGGGTAGGCGGGCAGCAGCGGGCGGTCCACGTCGATGCCCGCCTGTCGGAGCCGCAGGCGCAGCCGCGGTGACAGCCGTCCTCGGAGGCCGTGCTGGAGCAGGCCCTCCACGACCTGGATGTAGACGAGTCGTTCCGCGAGGGGAACGGGCTTGCCGGGCTTCACTCCGGGCGCCTCACGACAGGAGCCAGCGCAGGGCCACGGGGAGGCGGCGCTGCCAGTCCTTCTCGTGGTGCTCGCCGCCGGGCTCCAGGATGAGGGAGACCTCGTGGTCTCCGTAGCCCAGGCGCTTGAGGTGGTCGTAGAAGGCGCGCGTGGCCTGGCCGTAGTGCAGCGGCAGTCCGTCCGCGTGGATGAACTCCTGGGCGCCGGCGTCCAGGTAGATGCGCGTCCAGCTGCGGTGGTGGGCGCGCCACTCGGCGAAGAGGCGGCCCTCGCTCCACATGACGGTGGGGGACAGCGCGCCGATGCGGCCGAACACCTGGGGATAGCGGTGGCCCAGGTACAGCGACATGAGGCCGCCGAGCGAGGAGCCCATGGCCCCGGTCCACTGGGCGCCGTTGCGCGTGCGGTAGTGCCGGTCGACGAGCGGCTTGAGCTGCTCCACCAGGAAGCGGGCGTAGACCTCGCCTCGGGCCTTCACCTGGCCGCGCGGGTCATTCCAGGGGGAGTACTCCTGGAGCCGGCCCTGGCCCGAGTCCACCGCGACGATGATCCACGGCTCCAGGTGTCCGTGGTGCACGCCCTGCTCCATCGCGACGTTGGCGCACCACGTGTCGAAGAGGGCGGACTCGGGATGGGCGAAGACGTTCTGCCCGTCGTGCATGTAGAGGACGGGGAAGCGATGCCAGGGCATCGTGTCGTAGGCATCCGGCGTGTAGATGCGCACGGTGCGGGAGAAGCCCTCCTGGGGGGAGGGGAAGTCTCGGACGATGTGGACGTGGCCCATGGATGCGGGAGGAAGCATGGCATGGATGGAGGCGCGGTGCTCGTCCCCTCGGGTCATGCGGTGGTTCTCGAGCGTACACGGCGAGGGAGGGGCGGCCTTGGGAGGTTGGCCTCATGACTGCACGAGGGGCGTGGAGATGGGCGGGTGGGCCGGCTCTGCCATAGTGGCGATGCAGCGGCCACCGCCCCCTCCGGAGACCCTTGATGGAACTGCACCGCCTGCACCTCTCCGCGCTGTTGATGGTGACCGAGGCCGACCTCCGGGTGGCTCGGGCCGCGCTGGATGGCAGTGAAGAAGCCCGTCGCAGATATGCCGCCGCGCTGGCTCGCGCGGTGGCGGCGAAGTCGGTGACGGAGGAGCTGTTGCTCGCGGACCCTCGGCAGGTCGTCCGGGTGTGAGGGCGTGACGCGGGGGCGTGCTCGCACCGGCGCATGACGTCCTGTCGTCGCGTGCGTCCGGGGTGTGGACGCGCGGCCTTTCTGGCGGACGGCGCCGGGGAGGCGTGCCGCGGGAGGTCGCGATGGTCTTCGGCGTGCAGGGTGGCGCCGCGTGCATCGGTTCCTCGGGGTGTTGCTCCAGGTCGGGTTGGGGTGTGGATGGTTGGGTGCGTGGGCCGCGAGTGCTGCTCCCTACGAAGTGGAGCAGGGCCTCGAGGATGAGCAGGCGCTCCTCGCGCTGTGGGAGGACGGGACGCTCTCCTCGGAGAGCTGGGCCGCGCTCATGTCGCTGCGGCGCGCGGGCGTGGACGTGGAGCGGGCCTCTCGGGGCGTGCTCTATGCGCTGCCAGGGCTGACGTACTCGGAGGTGGATGCGCGGTGGGGTCCGGCGTCCTCGCGTCGCGGTGTCCTGACGGAGGAGGAGGCCCGTCGGCTCGCGCCCTTCCTGGTGAAGCGCGAGTCGGAGGGGGTGTCGGGGGAGGCGCGGTGGATGACGGCGTTCTCGGGGTCGGACTCGCTGGCGCCTCCCATGGCCTTGCAGCTGCGCGCGGGCGGGCTCGCGGGGCTTCGCGTGGGGCTGCTCGCGACATGGGCGCGCCGGAGGCTGGGAGACCTGCGGCGTGAGCCCGGGAGCCGAGCGCTCGTGGTGGAGGCGCCGGGGACGGCGCTGCTGGTGCCCAAGTTCCATGGACAATGGATGGGCACGAATGCCCAGGTATTGGTGGGCACCTATCGGCTGGGGTTCGGTCAGCGGCTGACGCTGGACACGACGTCGCTGCCGGCGCCCGAGGGCTTCCTTCCCGATGACGGTGTGAAGCCCGTGGGGGGGCTGGAGCGGGCGTGCCTGCTCGTGGAGGCCGGGTGTGAGGCGGCGACGCGCGATGCCGAGGTCACCCCGGACTTTCGCTGGGACGAGGGCTTTCGCGGCGTGGCGGGCACGGTGCGTGGGGCCGTGGGCGACGGCGTGATGCTGACGGTGACGGGCTTCGGCTCCTATCAGCGCCGCTCGCTCCAGCGGTCCGAGGTGCTGGATGCCGTGACGTGTCCTCCCGCCTCCGTGGAGAAGGGGGACTGCGAGGCGCTCGAGGTCTTCGTGCCGGTGGCGAGGTCTCGGAGGGAGAAGCTTCGGGCGCGCACCTTGCCGGGCGTGTTTCGTGAGTGGGCTGGAGGTGGCAACGCGACGCTGGAGGTGTCGCCGCGTGCGCGTGTTGGCGTGACGGGCTGGGGGGCGCGTCCGGTCTGGCCCGACGCGGTGGGGCGGCTCGAGTTCCGGCCGGGCGCTCGCTATCCGGCGGGCGGTGCGTTTGGCGCGGTGGGCGTGGACGCGGCGTGGGGCGTGGGACCGGTGGACCTCTTCGTCGAGGGCTCGCGTGCGTTCGACTCCGCTCCGCGAGGCGGTGGAGGTTGGGCGGCGCTTCAGCGCACCGTGGTCTCGGGGGCCGGGCGGGAGTGGGAGGTGTCACTGCGTTACCGGGGCCGGGGGTTCATCAATCCCCATGGCGGAGCACCCTCCGAGCCCGAGGGGCTGGGCGCGCGTCTGCGCTACGTGCATCGGCAGGCGGAGGCGTGGCGGTTTCGAGGACAGGTGGAGGGGAGCGCGGGGCCGAGGCGGCTGAGCGCCTCCGCGCGCGTGGACTGGCGGGCGCCGCCGTGGCTTCAGCCTTCGCTTCAACTGAAGGTGCGGGAGTCCGGCGTGGGCGTGGACGTTGCTTGCTCGGGGGCCGACGTGGAGCAGGACGCGATGGACACCTGCTCCAGTGGGAGCCGGTACGAGGTGGTGACGCAGGCTCGCTCGGTGCTGTCGGAGTCGGTGGAGGTGACGGCGCGGGCTGGGGGCGCGAGGGGCGTGGAGCGAGGTCAAGCCGTGGCCCGGTGGGATGGGCACGCGCTCGTGGGGATGCGGGTGCGCGCGGGAGCCGTGGCGCGGTTCGGGGCCCGGGTCCAGTGGCGGGACGAGGACCTGTCCGAGCACACGCGGCTGCTGCGGGAGGTCCGCGCGACGGTGGATGCCGGATGGACCCCGCTGGACGCCCTGACGCTGCGGGGCCGCTATGCGTGGGTATTGGATTTGAAGGGGCAGGATGCGCCGAGGCACCTGTTCCACCTGGATGTGGAGACGCGCTTCTGACGCGCGTGGGGAGGGTCGACGTGAGGGGTTGGGGATGGTGGTTGGGATTGTTGGGTTTGAGTGCGTGTGGCGTGCCTGCGGACGAGTGGGCGGAGGAGGCGTGTACGGGCGTGTTGCCAGGGGACCTGGTCATCACCGAGTACCTGAATGACCCCGAGGGGAGTGACACGGGGCAGGAGTACGTGGAGCTTCACAATCCCCACGCGAAGCCCGTGGCGCTGGAGTCGCTGACGCTCTACGCGGCGCGCTCGGATGGCTCGCAGGAGAAGGGCTTCGCCTTCACGGAGCCTCGGTCCGTGCTGGCGGGGGACTACCTGGTGGTGGGCGATGTCCGCGATGGCCTCCTCCCCGCGCATGTGGACCTGTCGTATGGCGACGCGCTGGGCTCGCTGGGGAATGCGTCGGGCAAGCTGGGGCTGCGGTGTGGCTCGCGGGTGATTGACGAGGTGCCGCTCTCCGCGCCCGCGAGGAGTGGTCTGGCGCGCGCCCTGGATGGGCGGCTATGGCCGGACTCGGCTGGCAACGACGACCTGTCGCGGTGGTGTGATGTGTCTGGGGCCTCCGGTGGGAGCGGGACGTTCCAGGGGAGCCCTGGCGCGGCGAATGCTCCGTGCGCGGCGGGGGACGGTGGCGTCGTGGGAGAGGGCATCGCGACGTGTGTCCCGCTGGGCGCGGTGTCGCCCCGGGGCGTGAAGGGGCCTCGCGCGGGGGAGCTGGTCATCACGGAGGTGATGGTCAATCCGCTCGGGGATGACACGCTGGGCGAATGGGTGGAGGTCATGGCCACGGTGCCGGTGGACCTCAATGGGCTGAGCATCGGGTCGGACACCACGGTGGCGAAGCTCCAGGCGCCTCAGTGTCTGTCGCTCCCCGCGGGTGGGTACGCGGTGCTGGCTCGGCGCACGGAGGCGGTCCTCAACGGGGGACTGCCGACACCCGTGGCCTCGTTCGGCGTGGACCTGCGCAACTCGGGAGGCGTGGTCCAGGTGAGGGCGGGCGAGGTGCTGGTGGATGCCATGGCGTATGGCGCTTCGGAGGAAGGGGTGGCGGCGCAGGTGTCACCGAGGGAGGCGAGTGCCTCCGGCAATGACTCACCGGCCGCCTGGTGTCGTGCATGGGAGCCCTACGGCCCCCGTGGAAACCGTGGCACTCCGGGGCGCGTGAATCGCGCGTGTGAGGAGGGCGTCGACTCATGGGATGGGGGATCGCCTGGTGGCGGACGCGATGCGGGGGCGCTCGAGGGGGGCTCACGCGATGGAGGTGCCGACGCCGGGGTGCCCGATGGGGGCGCTCGCGATGGAGGCGGCCCCGACGCGGGGAGCGTGGGGGCCTCATGCATCGACCGGATGACCGGGCGACCGCGCGCGCTCCGGACGCCGGGTGTCGGCTCCTTGGTGCTCACGGAGTTCATGGCCGACCCCGCCGCCGTGGCGGATGGCCTGGGCGAGTGGGTGGAGGTCCTCGCGCTGCGCGACGTCGACCTCAACGGCGTCAGCCTGATGAACGAGAGCGGCGCGAGCACGATGCTCGATGCCTCGCTCTGTCTGTCCATGAGGGCCGGGAGCCGAGGTGTCCTCGCACGCAACGCGGACACCTCGCTCAACGGGGGGCTGCCCTCGGTGCTGGCCACGTTCGACTTCAACCTGGCCAACGCCGCGGGCCCGCGCTCGCTGCGGCTCGGTGTGGCGGGACAGGTGCTGGACACCGTCACCTGGACCCACGCGGCGACGCCGGGAGTGTCCTGGCAGGTGGCGCCGGCGAGCAGCGACCCCTGGCGCAATGACATGCCGGGGAGCTTCTGCCTGTCTCCCGCGAGCGCACGGTATGGCCTGGGGGACCGAGGCACGCCGGGCCTGGAGAACCGCGCATGCGCTCCCTGATTCATTCCCTGGCCTGGCTGGGATGGCTCACCGCCTGTGGTGGCGGAGGGGCGCTCTCTCCCTGTGGTCCCAGCAAGGCGCGGGTCGCGGAGGTCATCGACGGAGACACCCTGGTCCTCGAAGGCGGTGAGCGCGTCCGCTATGTGCTGGTGGACACGCCGGAGAGCACGTCCGGAAAGCAGGAGTGCTTCGGACCGGAGGCGCTGGCCTTCAACCGGAGCCTCGTCGAGGGCCGTGAGGTGACGCTCGTCGACGCGGAGGCGTGCGAGGACCGCTTCGGCCGGCGGCTCGCCTATGTCTCCGTGGAGGGCCACGATGTGAGCACGCTCCTGATAGAGCGCGGCTTCGCGTGTGTGCTGCACATTCCTCCGGCGGGGACCTCCCGGCAGGCGGAGCTGCGAGCGCTGGAGTCCCAGGCTCGCCGTGCGCGGCGGGGGCTCTGGGGTGCGTGCTCACCGGTGCCCTGTCGATGAGGCGCTCCTGTGCCCGCTCTCCGGGCGAGGCTCCATCCGGGCGGCTCCGCGAGGCAGGGAGCCCAGACGACGCGAGCGCCATATTCCAATCCTGACGGCCATGCCTACGCGCCAATCATCCAACCCGGTCCGCGCCCCGACGCGGCGGGAGCAGGGCGAGCCCTGGGAAGCGAGCGCCCGAGGGAGCGGGTGCTGTCTGTCCATGGCGGGTGGGCCCCGGGCAGGGAGGTGCCTCGCATGAATCCCTGCTCCACGCTCCCAGGTCCCCTGTCGGACCTGCTCACCGCGCGCCGGGAGGACATCGCCCGGCGCTGGGAGGCGAAGGCGGGGAGGGGGCGAGGCAACGGCCTGCTGGGACGGAACGAGCAGGCGAGCCGCTCGCTGGAGTGGGTGGACGCGGTGATGGACCTCTTGCGCCTGCTGACCGCGGTGCCCGAGTGGGAGGAGGTCCCCGGGGCGAGCCCGCGCGGCACGAGAGCCCACCCGGAGGGCGCGGACATCGCGGCGGTGGTGCGCGAGTACGGCCTCTTGCGCGACGTGCTCTTCGAGGTGCTCGAGGAGTCGGGGTGGGTGCTGGACATCGCGCAGGTGCGCACGCTCAACCGGGCCGTCGACGTGTGCATCGCCGACGCGGTGGCGAGGCATGCGCGGGTGCGGGAGCAGACGCTGCGCGCCACCGAGGCGCAGATGCAGGACATCCTGGACCACGCCCCGGCCGCCATCTACGTGAAGGACGAGCTGGGCCGGTATGTCTTCGTCAACCGCGCCCACGAGGACGTCATCGGGATGACGCGGGCGGAGGTGATGGGCCGCACGGACCTGGACCTGTATCCCCGGGAGATGGCGGAGGTGTTCGTCGTCAATGACCGGCGGGTCCTCCTGTCGGGGCAGCCGCTGGAGTCCGACGAGCGCGTGTGGTGGAAGGGCGAGTGGCGCATCTTCCAGTCGCTCAAGTTCCCGCTGTTGGGAGATGGGGGCCACGCGCGGGCCGTGTGCGGCATCTCGTCCGACGTGACGCAGGCCCGGGGCGTGCAACGCGAGCGGGACGAGGCCCGTGAGCGCCTGCGGCGAATCATCACCGCGCTGCCCGTGGTGCTGTGGACGACGGACGCGGAGGGCCGCGTCACCCTGGTCGAAGGCCGAGGCATGCGCGCCATGGGCAAGCAGCCCGCGGACTTCCTCGGGCGGGACCTCCGCGAGATGTACCCGACGCATCCGCACCTGCGTGAGACCACGCGCCGCGCGCTGTCCGGGGAGTCGTTCTCCACGGAGCTGGAGCTGGATGGCGCCTGGTTCATGGTCTACGCCTCCCCGGAGGTGGACGCGACGGGGCGGGTGGTCAGCGTGTCGGGCGTGTCGCTGGACATCACCGAGCGCCGCCGCGCCGAGGAGGTGCTGCGCCAGTCGGAGATGCGCTACCGGCTGGCCACGCAGGCCACGCGCGACGTCATCTACGACTGGGAGCTGGCCACCGGCCACATCGAGTGGAGCGAGCTGGCGGCCCGGCAGTTCCGGCTGCCCCGGGATGCGCCGGAGATGGACATCGACTGGTGGACGCGCTCCATCCACCCCGAGGACCGCGAGCGGGTCGGCCAGGAGATGGAGCGCATCATCACGTCGGGGGACCGCCAGTGGCATGACGAGTACCGCTTCCGGCGTGGGGACGGCTCGTGGGCCGTCATCGAGGACCGGGGCCACGTGGTGCGCGACGACACGGGCACGGCGCTGCGCATGGTGGGCGCCATGCACGACGTCACCGAGCGGAGGGCCGCGGAGGAGGAGGCCCGCCGGCGCGCGGAGTTCGAGCAGTTGCTGATTGGCATCGTGGGCCATGACCTGCGCAACCCCCTGTCCGCCATCACCATGGCCTCCACCACGCTGCTGCGGCGCGAGTACCTGGATGAGCGCCAGCGCAAGGTCATCGACCGCATCCTCTCCAGCGCGGAGCGGGCCACGCGGATGCTCCGCGACGTGCTGGACTTCACCCAGGCCCGGCTGGGCGGCGGCATCCCCATGCAGCCCCAGCCCCTGGACCTGCACGAGCTGACGCGTCAGGTGCTGGACGAGGTGCGGCTGGCCCACCCCGAGCGCAGCCTGGAGTTCGAGTTCAGCGGCGATGGCGCGGGCGTGTGGGACCCGGACCGGCTGGCGCAGGTCCTCACCAACCTCGTCAACAACGCCCTGAGCTACAGCCCCAGCGAGTGCCCGGTGCTGGTGCGCACGCACGGCACCCACGACGCGGTGACGCTCAGCGTGCACAACATGGGCGTCCCCATCCCCGCGGAGCTGCTGCCCCGCCTCTTCGAGCCCATGAAGCGCGCCGAGCGCAGGGACCCCAAGGAAGGGCGCGGCCTGGGGCTGGGGCTCTTCATCGTGAAGCACATCGTGGACGCGCACGGCGGGCGGCTGCGCGTCCGCTCCGACGAGAAGGAAGGCACCCTCTTCGTGGTGCGCCTGCCTCGCAGGCTCATGGTCCAGGCGCTCGGCATGCCGGGGGCTCGTGGGCTTGACCCCTGGCCGTAGAGCGGGACGCTCGGTTTCCGGGATTCCCGGTGACGCGGGAAGCGCGCAAGGTCCACTTGCTCCCGTGGGCGGGCCCGGCTAGCACGGGGGTCGTGACTTACTTCCCTCGGAGGGGTGAATGAAGAAGGTCCTCATTGGGCTGGGCATCGGCTGTGGCGTCATCATCCTGGGCAGTCTCATCGCGGTGTTCGCGGGCGGGGCCTATCTGTTCGGCAAGGTGAAGGACAGCGGCGCCATCGAGGCGGCCCAGGCGGTCGAGAAGCAGTCGGGGCAGATGGCCGAGCTGAACAAGGCCTACCCCTTCAAGGCGCCCGCCGACAACGAGGTGCTGGAGCTCGAGGAGGCGCGGCTGGCGACCTACCTCTCGGTGCGCGAGGCGGTGATTCCCGCGTACAAGCTCCACGAGGAGAAGGGCAAGGCCTTCCAGGAGAAGTACGGCCGCGGCGACGGCAGCGACGGCAAGGCGAAGGCGGACCTCAGCAGCACCATGGAGGCCGTCAACCTCATCACGGGCCTGACGGTGGAGGTGCGCACCGCGTTCATCGACGGCCTGACGAAGCACAAGATGTCGCCCAACGAGTTCCAGGCCATCACCCAGACTGTCTATGCGTCGATGGCGGCGGACATCAACGCGCAGGTGAACCAGGGCCGCGCGAAGGCCGTGGAGATGATGGAGAAGCAAATCAAGGACCTGGACAAGAAGCTGGAGAACGCCAACCTGCCGGCCGAGGAGCGCGAGGGATACACCACCATGCGCGCGGGCCTGCAGGAGAACATCGACGCCATGTCGGGCGGCGACACCGGCGAGGAAGGCGCCCTGTCGGAGGCGTCCAAGAAGGCCGCGGCCGCCAACATGGCGCTGCTCAAGAAGCACGGGGAGCGCGTCAAGGGGATGGAGAACGCCGCCCTGGATGCCCTCTTGCTGAGTGATTCGGGCATGGTCATGCCGGAGCTCGAGGACACCCCCGAGTCCGCGGACTGACGACGCCGCGTCGTGTCGCTTCGAGGACGGCCCCTGGCGCACCGTGCCAGGGGCTGCCTCACCGGTGAGCTCGGAATCCCCGCCCCGGGGTCCTTGACGCTCCCTCCCCAGGAATCACAGACATGTCCGCTGGCGGACCCGCCGGGCCCTCGGGCGCGCAGCGGGGGACCCACACCGCCCGCATCAGCGCCGGGGTGCCCATATACCCCCGGGCAGGAGGATGTGGGCTGCCCGACCCATACAGACAGGCTGAGGCGTTTTCGCTCTCTTTGCGAGCATCCCTTCACGGGATGTGTCAGCGTCGCGCGGGGCGCCTCGTGAGGGGGCGCCGATAAGCGGTCGCGCAGGGGGAGGGGCGCGACCTGACGAAGGAATGGGAGGAGTCGTACCGATGAACAAGGTCATCTTCGCCTGCGTACGCAACGCGGGCCGCTCGCAAATGGCGGCGGCGTTCTTCAACGTGCTGGCGGACCCTCAGAAGGCGTGTGCCATCTCCGCGGGGACCGAGCCCGGCGAGCGTGTGCACCCGGAAGTGCTGGCGGCGATGCGTGAGATGGGGTTGGAGTTGAACGACGTCAAACCCCAGCGGCTCACCGAGGACATGGCGCGCGACGCGCAATGGCTCATCACCTTGGGCTGCGGCGAGGCGTGCCCGAGCGTGGCGGGCCTCAAGCGTGAGGATTGGCCCCTGGACGACCCGCAGGGGAAACCGGAGGCGCTGGTGCACCGCATCCGCGACGAGGTGGCCGCGCGCGTCGCGGGGCTGCTGGAGCGCGAGGGGTGGATGCGCGCCGGGTAGAGGCGCCGTCTGGCCTCCAGGGGGGACCAGCCAGGGAGGTGCGCCGACCGCTCGCCTTCATCCGGCCCCCCGCCGCGTCGTGAAGGCGCATCTTGCGGACGAATCGAGCTGTCGTCCGAACGAGGTGCGCCGCAATGAACCCAGTACCCACTGTCCCGCACGGGGAGCCGCGAGCCCCGTCTTCGCCCAGCCCCGATTTCGCGTTCCCGGCCCGGCCCGTGGCTTTCATCCAGGCCCCGCGGCGGATGCTGGTGGCCACGGCGGCGGTGGGCGTCCTGGCACAGGTGTTGTTGGACCGCGCGAGCTGGGGCGTGTCCTTTCCCCTGGTCATCCTGGCCACGCTGGGCGCGCTGGTGGCGCTGGGCGGGCACGAGGCCTGGGAGCGGGCTCGGCCCAATGCCTGGCTCCTGGGGCCGGTGCTGGTCATCGCGGGCTTCGTGGCGGTGCGCGACAGCCCGTGGCTGCGGACGCTGAACGTGCTGACGGCCTCGTGGTTGATGTTGTTGCTGATGCACTTCTGGGGCGGTGGGCGGGTGCAGCGGCTGGGGATGGGAGGCTATCCCGCCGTGGTGTTGTCCTCCGTGGGGCGGGGGCTGGCCTATCCGCGCGTGCTGGCGCGAGAGGCCATGGACCTGGCCTCGCCGAGGAAGCGGCTGCCCTTGCTGATGCCCGTGCTGCGGGGCCTGCTCTTCGCGCTGCCGGTGTTGATGGTGTTCGGACTGCTGCTCGGGGGCGCGGACGTGGCCTTCGCCGCCGCGCTGGAGCGGGTGTTCGACGTGGACCTGGGGGACTTCGTGGCGGAGTCGCTGCGGAACGTGCTGGGGGGGCTGCTCTGCGCGGTCGCCGCGGCGGGCCTGCTGGGACACGCGCTGCGGAGGCGCTCGTCGGGGGAGGCGGGTGACGCGGAGGAGGCGCCCTCCGAGCGTTGGCTGGGCTTCACCGAGGCGCTGGTGCTCATCCTCACGGTCAACGCGCTGTTCCTCGCCTTCGCGAGCTTCCAGGTGCAGTACCTGTTCATCGGGGATGCGACGTCACCCGCTCCGGGGTACTCGTATTCGGAGTACGCGCGGCGGGGCTTCTTCGAGCTGCTCGCCGTCACCGTGATGACGCTGGGCCTGGTGATGGGACTTGCCCGCTGGGCCCGGCGCGAGTCGCCCACGGCGCGGCTGCTCTTCCAGGTGGGGACCTCCGTCATGGTGCTGCTGACGCTGGTCATCGTCGCCTCGGCGATGAAGCGACTGGTGATGTACGAGGATGTCTTTGGCTACACGCGGCTGCGCATCTTCTCGCATGTCTTCATGGTGTTGCTGGGCGGGGTGCTGGTGTGGCGGGGCGTGACGCTGTGGTGGAGGCCGGAGCGCTTCGCCGTGGGCGCGCACGCCGCGGCGCTGGTGGCGGTGATGGGTGTGAATGTCATCAACCCCGACGCGCTCATCGTGCGCTACAGCCAGGTGCCGAAGGGGCCGGTGGACACGGCCTTGCTGCGCACGCTGTCCGCGGATGCCGTGCCGGAGGTGATGCGGCTGTACGCGGGGACCCCCCACCTGGCGGACGCGCTCCCGGTGGAGGCCTGTCCGGAGCTGACGTGGCCGGAGTGGAGCGTGTCCCGTGCTCGGGCCTGCGCGGTCTTCGGAGGGGTGTTGCCCTCCCCGGCGCGGGACTAGTGGATGATGCGATAGCGGAAGGGCAGCACCACGGAGACGCGGGAGCCGAGCGCGCGCGGGGGAGGCGGGAAGGGGGCCTCCTCGCGCACGGCCTTCATCGCGGCGTCGCAGAGGAGCGCGTGGGGACAGGCCCCCGCCATGGACAGCCCGAGCAACTGGCCTCGGGCGCCCACGGTGATGCGCAGGGGGACGATTCCTTCGATGCCGGCCGCTTCAGCCGCTTCGGGATAGGGCAGGTCCTCGAAGCGGTCTCGGAACATCCTCCGCAGGTAGTCCTTCTCGTCGTCGGTGGGCTCATCCGACGAAGGGGCGGGCATGACGACGGGGAGGAGGCCCGCGCTGCTGGCGGCGAGCACGTTGCTCAGCAGTCCACCGATGACGCCGCCCGTGACACCGCCCTTCACGCCGCCTGTCACGCCGTCCGCCGCTCCGTCTGGGGTCTCGGAGGAGGGCTCTTCGAGCTCGGTGGCGCCTGGAGGGTCCTCGTCCGGGAAGGAGGTCGTGGGGGGGAGCTGGGTGAGGCGGGGATTCGGGAAGGGCCGCGCTTTTCGGGCCTTGGCGCGCTGAGGCGCGGAGGCGGTGGCGGTGCCGGCGGGCGCGGGGGGCGGGGGCGCGGAGGCGAGCAAGCGGAGGACGAGGGCCGTCTCACGAGGGGTGTCGCGGGTGGAGTGAGAGGCTCCCTGCCAGCAGGCGTTCAGGCCGATGAGCAGGAGGACATGGACGATGACGATGAGCGGGACGACGCCGCAGGTGCGCGTCAGGTCCCTGGCTTCATGGGCACGCGCGCGGAGGATGGAGTTGAAGCAACCCGGTTCGGCGGAGTCGTCCTTCGGACGTGCGTCAGTCATGCACCACCCCCATGCACCCGTCGTGATACTGGCCTCGCGGGACGCACCACCCACCCGTGAAGGTGTTAGTGGCGGTAACGACATCCGGGAAGGGTTCATATCCCCCGGGTGCCGTACGGCGATGTTCAGTTCACGAGACGGGTGTTGAGTGGGGAGCATCGCGTGTGGCGCGCTCGTGCTCAAGAACTCCACGCCTGCACGGTGCCCTCCTGCGTGACGGCGTGGAGCGAGCGTTCGGTCTTTCCGGTGGACCCATCTCGCGTGTGATGGACGATGAGCGGCGCCACGGGAGCTTCGGGCAGGGCCTCGCGCAGCTTCGCGAGCGCGGCCTCGGGGTTCGAGGCCTCGAGCGTGAACACCGTCGCATGGCCGGTGAGGTTGGAGCGGAGGAGCAGCTGGAGGTCCTCGGCGGTGCGAGGCTCGTCCGCCACCACCACGTCCGGGTCCTGCCGGAGGAACGCGCGCAGGGCCTGGGCCAGCGTCGTGCCGTCGCCCACCCGCACGGTGCCGAACCTCGTGTCCACCGCGCGCGGAAGGTCGAGCGCGGCCAGCGTGTTCGTGAAGTCCGGGAGCGCCTCCAGCGCCGCGTGGAGCGAGGTGCTCCGCCCGGAGCCTCGCTCACCCGAGAACACGACGGGCCGACCCTGGAACAGGGTGTCGAGCCGCAGGAACTGCTCGGTGAGGAACGCGGCCTCGGGCGCGCCCAGGTTCTCCAGCGCGGAGAACGGAGGCTGCGCGGCGCGGAGCTTCGCATCGCGCGCATGGGCGGCGAGGGTGGTGCTGCCGGGGCGCTCCTCGAAGGTCACCCAGAAGTGGACCTCGGGGAGCGACGTCACGGTGCCTCGCGCGGGGCGGCGCGCGTCGTGGCCTCGTTGGGTGAAGGTGGCGAGGGCCTGGCGCATCACCGCGAACAGCTCCGGGGTGAGGGGCTGACGCACGGCCTGCTTGTCCTGTCCCAACAGGCCCGAGTGCTCGGGGGCATCGGGCCGGAGGAGGAAGAACGAGGTGCCCGAGACGGTCTCCTCGACTTCGACGTCCGACCACACGGAGAACAGGTTCGCGTGCGTCTGCGCGGCGAGGGAGAAGAGGGCGGCCGCGGCCTCGAGGGGCGACGCGGGTGGAGGGGGCGGCGCGGGCACCGGGATTCCCTCGGTGGAGAAGTGTTCGAGCAGGCCGGAAATCAGCTCGGCGGGGGTGGTGGCGCGGATGCTCACGATGGGGGCTCCTCTGCGGGCGGATGATGACACGCGTCACGTGGCTTGGGGGTGACAGGGGAGGGGGCTCGGGGCTACGAAGTGATGATGAGCCAGGACTGGAACGCGACGAACGCGCCCACGGCGGCGTTCGATTCTGGGGCCGAGCATCGTCTGCTGAACCGGTGGGTGGGGCGCTGGGAGGGGCCCACGCGGACGTGGTTCGACCCGTCCGGTGCTCCCGAGGAGTCGCGCACCCAGGCGTGTGTCGAGGCGCTGCTCGGCGGTCGCTTCGTGCGCTGGGACTATCACTCCACGGCCATGGGGCAGCCGCATGCGGGGCAGCTCATCGTGGGCTTCGACGGGATGGAGAAGCAGTTCACCGTGGCGTGGGTGGACAGCTTCCACATGAGCGCGAACATGATGGTCTCCACGGGGACGCCTCGGGAGGATGGGCGCGTGTCCGTGCTGGGCAGCTACGCGGCGGGGACGTGTGACGAGCAGGGCGTCACGTCTTCGCAGCGGTGGGGCTGGCGCACGGTGATTCATCAGCCGGACGCGGACACGCTGGTGCTCGAGTCGTTCAACATCTCGCCCGAGGGTCATGAGGACCGCGCGGTGGAGACTCGCCTGACGCGGCGCCGAGAGGCGTAGCCGGGGATTCACATGAAGCTGGATGACCTGGTGCTGGCGTTGACCGTCTCGTTGCTCCGCGTGGAGCGGGAGCGGTGGTTGGACGTGCTGACGCGGGTGGAGACGGAGCTGGGGTCGGGGTGGACGCTGCGGCTGCTGGAGGTCCCGGGGACGTTCTCGGTGGGCGCGCGGACGCGGGAGGGGCAGGAGCTGTCGCTCGAGTCGTGGCGCGAGGTGTTGGATGGCGAGGGGCTGGTGAGTGTCCGCGCCATGGACCTGGGGGGCATGGGCCCTGGGGAGCTGCCGGACTTCGTGTCCGCGGCCTTCGCGAACTCGGAGGCGCTGGTGCTGGACGTGCGCACGCAGCGCGGCGCGGGCCTGTATCAGCTGGAGGTGGGGTTCAGCGGCTCGTCGCTCATCACGTCGCGGCAGTTCGTGGACTTCGCGCGGGCGCAGCCGGGCGCGGAGCGGGTGATGGAGGCGCTCTCACATATCATCACGGACTCCAATCTGATGAACCAGCGCCCCGCGGTCTCTCCGGGGCAGGTGGGGACGTACCTGGGCTCGCGCGAGGGCGCGGCGGTGTTCGACCTGGTGGGGAGTGACTTGCTGCGGGAGCTCCAGGCCGCGGTGCTGCGCGGTGGCCGGGAGGTGGTGATTGCGGAGGACTTCCGCCCCTTCTTCCAGACGTTGGACCCGGACGACTTCGAGCGGAGCCTGCTGGCGCCGGAGCGGCTGGCGGAGTTCGTTCCGTCGGACGAGCGGGTGTACCTGTCGGGGGAGGACTTCGGGCGGGACTTCGTGACGCTGGTGGAGGCGCAGCCCTTCGCGGCGGACCTCTGGAGGCGCGCGGCGGAGACCCTCAACCGGTTCCAGGGGGAGGAGTCCCCGCCGTACACGGCCGAGTCGCTGCGGGAGTTCCTGCGGACGGCGGAGGGGCCGGCGTTGCAGGGGATTCCCACGGGGAACCTGATGGAGGAGCTCCAGATGTGCTGCAAGGCGCATGGCGCGGAGCTGGTGGTCCCGGAGGGGTTGCGGGAGCGGGTGAGCGCGGCGGGGCCGACGAAGGAGGAGCGGGCGAAGGACCCGGGGTTGATTCCGGAGCGGGAGCGGCTGCGGCTGGTGCCGAATCACTCGGGCTATCAGGTGTATGTGTTCAACGCGCTGAAGGTGGCGCGGTCGCCGCTGTTGTCGCCGCGAGGGACGACGGACACGCGCGCGGAGCTGTTGCAGGGCTTGCGGGAGGCGGAGGACTTCGCGCAGCGGAAGGGCTCGCTGTTCGCGGAGGCGTTCCGGTTGGCGCGCGTCGTGCTGGAGGGGACGGGCTTTCAGCTTCGCGAGGCGACGCCGGAGAGAATGGCGGCGGTGCGCGAGGTGTTGCGCGGGGCGGAGCTGGGGGAGCGGGCGTGGGAGGTGTTCGAGCGCCGCATGGGGTTGCTGGCGTTGTTCCAGGTGTTCCCCTCATCGGAGGAGCGATTGAGGGGGTTGGTGGCGTGCTCGGTGGCGGATGTCTTTGGCGGGATGGGCTCGTGGAACGACGAGTTCTTCGAGTCCGACGAGGACCAGGCCTGGTACGAGCGGGTGACGCAGCGGCTGTTCCGCGCGCTGCGCGAGTATTTCGTGACGGTGGTGAACGCGAGCTGAGGGGTTACTCGTCGCGGTGGACGGTGCTGGGGGAGAAGGCGGGGAGGCAGATGGCGACGTACTCGGCGCCCTCGGGTTCGGGGGTGCTGTAGCGGACCCACTCGCCGGGCTCGCAGATGACGGACTGTCCGCCGTGGACGTCGAGGAAGCCGCTCTTGTGTTCGACGCGGAGGACGCCCGAGAGGACGAGGGTGATCTCCTTGAACTCGGGAGTCTGGCCGGGCTCCAGCCAGCCGCCGGGGCTGGTCATGTGCGCGACGCTGACGTCGGAGGTCTTGGTGGTGGCCTTTCCGACGTACTCATGGATGAGCTTGGGCTTGTTGCCCACGGCCGTCACACGCATGGGAGTGGGAATCAGGGTCGGCATGGAATGGCTCTGGGAGACTGCGGGGAAGTGCCTCGGCGAAGCAGGTTACCGCACGCGGTGCGAGCACACCCACGGTTTCCCCGCGTGTGCAGCCGGGAGCATCGGTGCGCGGTCGTGCGGTCCTCCGCCTGCTCGATGTCTCCCCTGTCTTGCACACCACGGGGCGCCGTCTCCACCTTGCCCGGGGAGAGGAAACCCCATGGCCCTTCAGATTCCGACCTCCGCTCAGCACGCCTTCGAGCACTCCTTCCCCACGCCCGATACCGCTCGGAGCATCTACGACGAGCAGGACTTCCAACGCGCCGTCGAGACCTACCGCTTCTTCTATCCCTCCGTCTCCATGGAGGGCATCTTCAACGGCAACCGCGAGGCCGGCCTCGAGGACGGCAAGGCCCTCATGGTGCTCGCCGCGGGGCCTCGCCACCTCGCCTTCACCGCGAACTCCGACACGCCCTATGTCTCCGGTGCGCTCGACCTGAAGGCCATGGGCCCCGTCGTCATCGACCTCCCGCCCGGCCCCTACATCGCCCTCGTCAATGACCACCACCAGCGCTGGGTCGTCGACATGGGCATCCCCGGTCCCGATGCAGGCAAGGGCGGCAAGTACCTCGTCCTCCCTCCCGGCTTCTCGGGCGCCACGCCTCCCGGCCACCACGTCGCCCGCGCCCAGACGTACAAGGTCCTCATCGCCATCCGCGCGCTCCCCATCGACGGAGACGTCGCCGGCGCCCTGGCCGCGCTCCGCCAGGTGAAGGTCCACCCGCTCTCGAACCCCGCCGCCGTGCTCCCCTACGTCGACGGCACCCCCCTCGCGCTCGATGCCACCCCGCTGCGCTGGGAGGGCAATCTCGAGTATTGGCGGCGACTCCATTCCATCATCAACGCCGAGCCCGCGCTCGAGGAGTTCCGCCCCATGTACGGCGCCCTCGCGGCGCTCGGCATCTCCAAGGGAAAGCCCTTCGCCCCCGACGAGCGCATGCGCACCGTCCTGGAGCGCGCCGCGGGCTTCGCCCTCGAACAGATGCGCGTGGAGGGCTTCGCCAGCCAGCGCCCCGACCGCGTCGTCTGGGAGGACCGTCGCTGGGAGTGGATTGGCCTCATCGTCGACGACGCCAACTTCGAGACGCCCGAGTACCTGGACCTCCAAGCCCGCGACCGCTGGTTCGTCCAGGCCATCGTCGCCTCCCCCGCCATGTTCCGACGGCAGGCGGGCGTCGGCTCCATCTACTTCCTCGCCGCACGCGACCGGCGCGGCGCCTACCTGGATGGCGGCAAGAACTACAAGCTCGTCGTCCCCCAGCCCGTCCCCGCGAAGATGTTCTGGTCCGTCACCGCCTACGACGCCAGGACGCGCTCGCAGGTGCAGACGCCCCAGGACAAGGCCGTGCTCGGCTCCCTCCAGACGCGCTTCCAGCCCGGCCCGGACGGCTCCCTCGAGCTCCGCTTCGGCCCCACCCCTCCCGCCGGCCAGGAGCAGCAGTGGATACAGACCGCCCCCGGGACAGGCTTCTTCCTCTACTTCCGAATCTACGGCCCCGAGGCCGCGAGCCTCGATGGCTCCTGGAAGCTCGAGGACGTCACGGAAGCCTGACGTCGCGCCCCGCCTCAGAGAGGCTGATGCATCACGAGTGCATCCACGTCGCCCGCGGTCGGATGATGGAACGCGAGCGGGAGCCGCCCGACGATGGTGAAGCCCATCGCCTGCCAGAGCTTCACCGCCCGCTCGTTCGTGCTGACGACGAAGTTGAACTGCATCGCGCGATAGCCCCGTGAGCGCGCGTGCTCCAGCGAGTGCGCGCACATGAGGCGCGCGATGCCTCGGCCCGTGGCGGCCCGGCTCGTCATGTAGCCACAGTTGCAGACGTGCTTGCCGCCACCCGCCTGGTTCGCGCGGAGGAAGTAGGTGCCGAGGATGACGCCGTCCTCCTCCGCGACGAACGTCTCCTTGTCCGGCGCCATCCAATAGGCCAACGCATCCGCTTCGCTCATGGCCGCGTCGAGCGCGTACGTCGTGCCTTCGCGAATGGTGGGGACGATGATGGCCGCGATTCCCGCGGTGTCACCCGCCTCGGCTCTCCGGATGTGCATGGCGGGAGCATACTGAACCCGCCCGGCGGGCGACGGCCGCCACCACTACCGCCCGGCCGTCTGCTCTTGGAACTCCAACCGGTTCCCGAACGGGTCCGCGCTGTGGAACCGACGAACCCCAGGCACCGAGGAGTCCCAGGTCACCACGCAATCCGCGCCATGCAGCCGCGCCCCCAGCGCCTCCAGCTCCGTGGCCCGAAAGCCGGGATGCGCCTTCTTCGCCGGGAGAAAGGGCTCCTCCACGCCCAGATGGAGGGCGCGCCCATCGGCCAGCTCGAACCAGAGCCCGCCTCGCTTCGCCAGCTCGGGCGGCTTGGGGACCTCGCGCAGCCCCAGCAAGCCGCCGTAGAACGCCCGCGCCCGAGGCTCCTCGCCCCGAGGCATCGCGAGCTGGATGTGATCAATCCCTTGAATCATGTCCTGCCCCCCTGTCTCGAATCCCGAGTCTGGCGGGACTCTAATCGCGGCAGTCCGCCCTCGCCCTGCCTTCCACGACGTGGCTCACGGCCCACGGAGGGCCCCTCACCCGGCCGTGATTTCGCGGGGTTCCGCTCCTATTGACGATTGGCAGGCGACTTGAAAAGGAAGGTGTATCGGGCGCAGTCTGGCCCACTCCGGCCCCCGAGCTGGACCCCTTTCTCCTTCAAGGAAGCGCGATGCTTTCCGTCATCCTTGCCCTGCTGCTGTCGCAGACGCCGCCTGCCGCCAACCCGCGCCAGCAGGGCGTCCCCATCGGGAAGGGCAAGACGCTGCCCACCGTGAAGCTCAGTGCCCCCACCGGAGGCTGGACGGTGGACCGGATGCTGCTCGTCGAGGGCACCCTCAGCGACAACACCATCGACCCGGTGGTTGTCTCCATCAACGGCGACCGCTACCTGATGCGCACCTTCAACGGGCGCTTCAGCCGCAAGTTCCCCGCGGGCAGCGGCAAGAACATCGTCACGGTGATGGCCACCAACCAGGCCGGCACCGCGCGCGCGCAGGCCACCAGCTACGCGCAGATTCCGCCCGTCCCCTTCAAGGTCATCCTCACCAGCGACACGGACGGCGTGTACACGGACCTGCACGTCTACGAGCCCACCGACACGAGCGTGAAGGACTCCGCGCTGCAGATCTCCTCCATGGCGCACGTGTACTGGGCGGAGACGTCCAGCCCGTCGGGCGGCACGTTCTTCCTCAACTCGCAGGGCGGTGACTTCGACCAGCCCGCGTATGGCCCGTACCTCTACATCCACCGCGCGCCCCCCAAGGGCGTCTACCTGGTGGCGACCAACTACTGGCCCAGCGGCGACAAGGCCCACACCCTGGCCACGCTCAACCTCGCGCTCTTCGAGGGCACCCCGAACGAGGTCCGCCGCATGGTGCGCATCCCCCTGGCGACGCCGGGGACCACGCGTGTCCTCGCGTGGGTGAACGTGCTGGGAGACGGTCAGGCGGAGGTCTACGTGCCCTCGCAGGACCCGAAGCCCACGCGCGCGGGCTGGCCCAACAACCTGGACGCGGCCCTCAAGGAGCTCCAGTCCAACGGCGACGGCGGCGGCGAGTACTGACGCGCCTCGCACCGCTCGCGCCCGGGTCCCCACGCCATGCTCGCCGCCCTGTCCCTGCTCTTGCTCCTGGAGGCCACCGCCCCAGCCGCGCCCGCGCCGGAGTCGCGCGACGTGCTGCTGCGTCGGCAGGTGGCGCAGCTGGCGCTCGCGCAGGTGCGCAAGCAGGACGCCGCGTGGCATCCGGACCAGCGCGACTGCGCGGGCCTCATCCGCTTCGTGTTCCGGACCGCCTACAAGAACATCGCGCCGGAGCGTCTGGCTTCACCGCTGTGGCAGGACGCGCACGGCAAGCCCTCTGACTTCGCGGATGCGGAGTCGCTCCTGCAGCACAGCCTGGTGCCGTTGGGCCGGGACGAGGCCACGCGGGAGCGCGTGCGCACCGGAGACGTGCTGGCCTTCCGCCGGGAGCAGGACTCCGGCCCCATCTTCCATCTCATGCTGGTGGTTCGCCCGGAGGACCGGGCGCATGCACCCGCGCGTGTCGTCTATCACCCGGGGGAGAAGGGCGCCGCGGTGCGCACCGGGCTCCTCCACAACCTCGCCGACGAGGCGCCTCGAGAGTGGCGCCCGGTGCCCGCGAACAGCGCGTTCCTCGGCTTCTATCGTTTCAAGGAGTGGATGCCATGACATCTCCGTCGAGCCCTCCCCCGGGCCCGCCCCCCGCGGCGAGCCCCCCTCCCCAGCGAGGCGGTCCCAAGAAGGGGCTGCTCGTGGGCATCGTCGTCGCGGTGGTCGCCGTCATCGCCGTGGGCGCGTTCCTGCTCGGCCGTCGCTCGGGGTCGTCCGACTCCGGTGATGGCACGCACACGCCGCTGGTCGCGGGCGGCAAGTCCGAGGGCGAGGCGCAGGTGGAAGGTCTGCCCGAGCCGACCACGGCGGACATGACGGTGCCGGACAACGCCGCGCCGGAGGCCTTCTGGGTGGACGTGCTCCACCCCGCGAAGGTGCGCGACGCGATGGCGCGCAACACGTGGCTGCGCTCGCAGCTCTCGCAGCCGCTGGGCAAGGGCTTCGTGGGCGGCTGGGCCGCGTTCCTGGGCTCCACGGGCGAGGACCTGAAGGGCGGCTTCAACGGCGCCGTGTTGGACCTGCTCGTGGGCAAGCTGGGGAACGCGCCGTTCCGCGTGATGTGGTTCGCGGGTGATGCGCGCGCGAGCACGCCGGCGTTCATCGTGCCGGAGGCGAAGGAGTCGATGCTCACGGCCTTCAACGTGCTGGACGCGGTGGCCAGGCGCGGCACGTTGGTGGCGAAGACCTGCCCGGGGGGCTCGCCCCCGTCGGTGGCGGAGGGCTTCGAGGTGAAGCGCTGGCTGGTGGCGGAGCAGACGCTGTGGGCGGGCAAGTCGGCGGACCGCGTGGTGCTGGCGCGCCACCCCGTCGCGGTGCTCCAGGGCCTGTGCATGGAGTCGCCGAAGCTCGAGCCCGAGGACGGCGTGGACGTGGAGGTGGGGCTCTACGCGGACCTGCTCGGCCGCGAATCGCAGCTGTTGGGGCACGTGCTGGGGATGGGGCCGCTCACGCGCCTGCAGTTCGGCGTGGAGGGGGACCGGCTGGTGGGCAAGGGCATCGCGGGGGAGCTGAAGGAAGGCGTCGCGCACCTGGACACCGCGCCGCTGTCCGACGACCTGCTCAAGCTGGTGCCGGAGGAGACGCCGGTGCTGTTCGCCGTGCAGCTGAAGCTGCCGGAGGTGCTGAACACCGAGACGCTGAAGGCGTTCTGGGAGTCGGGCGGCAAGGGCCCGACGCGCACGCGGCAGGTGGCGGTGGTGTGGACGCCGCGCGGGGACTCGGCGCTGCCGCAGGACGTGGCGCTGGTGTGGGGACGGCAGGAGGACGCGACGTCGCTCCAGGTCCTCTTCGCGGGGGGCTCGCGGCAGGTGGTGTCCGCGACGGTGTGCAAGCACGTGGTGCTGGCGTCGAGCGAGGCGGAGCTGTCCACGCTGCGCGCGGCGTGTGAAGGCAAGAAGCCCAGCCTGCTCAACGCGGCGGGGCCGGTGGTGGCGGGGCTGCGTGAGCCCGGCTCGGTGGTGGTGGGGGTGAATCTGGGGCGGATGCTCAGCGGCCTGACGATGGACGGTTACCTGTCCGAGGCCCGGGTGGGGCGCAACGCGCCGATGCCCAAGACGGTGCCCCCTGAAATCGAAGCGGCGCGGCGCGACCTGGAGTCGCTGCCGTACCTGGGCCTGCGCGGCACCGTGCGGGGCGATTCGTTGGTTCCTGGAGGTTTCGGGTCATGAGGACGGTAGCTCGACTCGCGGTACTGGCGGCGGTGGCGCTGTCCGGCATGGCCCTGGCCAAGCCGCTCTACATCACGGTGCCGCGCTCGTACGTCAGCGGTGAGCCGGTGGCGGTGGACGTGGCGTTCGAGGACAAGGGGCCGGTGGAGCTCCGCGTCCTCAAGCCCGACAACCTGGAGGCGTTCATCCGCGCGCAGGGCGACCTGCGCCGCGCGTACCAGACGCCGCCGACGATGAACAACCCGGGCCGCGCGCTCAGCCGGGGCGTCAACGCGGTGAACTCGCCGGGCAAGTGGCTGCTGGGCGCGCTCAACACCGGCTTCCGCGACACCGTGGGCGACGTGCTGCCGCAGGCGCCGAACCTGCCGGGCTCCAGCGAGCCGCTGGCCAAGGTGTCCGAGGGGCCGAAGAAGCTCGTCGGCGTGCCGGCGGGCTTCACCGTGGCGCGCAGCCAGTGGCTGAACCTGGACCTGGGCGGCGCCGAGCGCGACTTCAACGTGCCGGGCTTCGACACCGGTGGGGGCGGCTATGGCTTCCAGGAGCGCCGCGTGGTGCTCGCGCCGCTGCCCGCGGGCACGTACGTGCTCCAGTTGGTGCAGGGGTTGGTGGAGGGCCAGGTGGTGCTGGTCGTCAGTGACCTGACGGTGCAGCTGAAGCAGACGGACGGCGAGGTGCTGGTGCGCGTGGCGGGCCGGGACCAGAAGCCCGCCGTCGGCGCGCAGGTGCAGGTGTACCTGCCCAAGGGCAAGGGCCCCGCGGGGACGACGGACAACAAGGGCGAGGTGCGCCTGTCCGTGACGGAGCCGCGCATCATCGCCACCGCGTCGGTGGGCGGTGACACGGCCATCGTCGACACGGACTTCTACTCCACGCTGGCGGTGGCGCCGGACGTGTTCATCTACAGCGACCGGCCCATCTACAAGCCGGGCCACGAGGTGAAGTTCCGCGGCGTGCTGCGCCAGCCGGACACGTACCTGGCGCGCCTGTTCACGCCGAAGAAGCGCGACGTGACGGTGAAGCTCATCTCGCAGGAGGGCCGGGCCCTCACCACGCGCGTGGCGGTGGATGAGTTCGGCGCGTTCCACGGCACGCTCAAGGTGCCGGAGGACCTGGGCACGGGCGTGATGCGCGTGGAGGCGGAGCTGGACGGACAGCCGCACCAGGGCGAGGCGCGCGTGCAGGACTACGTGAAGCCCACGTTCTACCTGGAGGCGGAGCCCGAGTCGGAGACGGTGGTCCCCGGCCAGAGTCTGCGCGTGACGGTGCGCGCGCGCCGCTACGCGGGCGGCGTGCCCGCGGGCGCGAAGTACGAGGTGTTCCTCTACCGCACGCTGCTGGATGCGCCCGCGTGGGTGGATGACTCCGGCAAGGGTGGGCAGGGCAGCGACGTGACATACGGCACGCAGTCCACCAACGAGGGCAAGCTGAGCGTGCCCGAGCGCCTGTACTCCTCCGTCTCCGAGCGCGGCGCCGCCGAGGACCCGTGGGCCTCCGCCTCCGCGTTCGACGCGAGCGGCGAGGCGAAGATCGAGGTCGCGGTGCCGGAGCTGAAGGCCGGTGAGGACCGGCTGCCGTACCGCTACTCGCTCACCGTGCGCGCGCGGGATGACCAGGAGACGTTCGCCAACTCCACCTCCGCCTTCTTCCTGTCGAAGGTGGAGGTGCTGGGCCTGGCGCGCTACTCCGACGCGGTGGTGGCGAAGGGCGGCGAGGCGACGCTGGCCGTGCGCGCGACGACGCTGTCGGGCAAGGCCTACGGCGTCACGCAGGGCGAGGTGGAGTTCGTGCTGCGCCGCGCGGATGGCTCGGAGAAGAGCCTGGGCAAGCGCTCGTTCACGACGGCGGCGGACGGGACGCACCGCGAGAAGGTGCCGACGGCGGACGTGGGCGCGGTGCTCGCGCGCGTCACCGTGAAGGACAAGCGCGGCGAGACGTGGCAGGGCGAGGAGTCGCTGCTGGTGATTGGCGGGGAGGACGAGCCGGTGGCGCAGGTGCCGAACCTCACGCTGGCCTCGCTGTCGGGCACGCTGGAGCCGGGCGACACGGCGCGGCTGGTGGCGCTGATGCCGGACGGCTGGGGCTCCGGGGGCCGCGACACGGGCCCGGTGTGGGTGACGCTGTCGGGCGGGCGCCTGCATGACACGCAGATGGTGGAGCTGAAGGGCCGCACGCTGGTGCACAGCTTCAGCGTGGAGAAGCGCTTCGGCGGAGCGGTGTACGCGTCCGTCGCGTACCCCACGGCCACGGGCCGGTGGGAGGAGCGCACGGTGTCCTTCCGCGTGATTCCGCGCGAGCGCACCCTCACGGTGGAGCTGCAGCCCGTCCGCGCGGAGGCCACGCCGCTCACCGAGCAGAGCATCGACGTGCGCGTCACGGACCACGAGGGCAAGGGCGTGGTGGCCCAGCTCTCCGTGGGCGTGGTGGACAAGGCCGTCTACGCCATCCAGGCGGAGTTCCGTCCCAAGGTGCTGGACTTCTTCTACCCGCCCGCGCGCAACAACGTGTCCAACTTCTACTCGGCGGAGTTCCAGGGCTACGGCTATGGCGAGGCGCTGGCGCGGAAGATGGCGGGCCTGCCGGACCATGCGTTCGCGTCCATCAAGCCGCCCAGCCGTCAGACGAAGGACCTGGAGAAGGACACCGCGCACTGGGACCCGACGGTGGTGACGGACCGCGATGGCCGCGCCACGGTGCGCTTCACGCTGCCGTCCAACCAGACGCTGTGGGTGGTGACGGCGGTGGCGGCGGACACGTCCGGCCGCTTCGGCGAGGGCACGTCCGAGTTCGCCACGCGCGGCGGGCTGAACCTGTACGCGGCGCTGCCGCAGTTCCTGCGCGAGGGCGACGAGGCGCTGGCCTCCGTCCGCTTGTCCGCGGGGGAGAAGTCGCCCGCCAGCCAGGTGCTGAACGTGAAGCTCGCGTCCCTGGGCGCGCTGAAGGCGGACCAGTCGCAGCACAAGGTGGAGCTGGCGAAGGGCGGCGAGCAGGTGGTGCCGCTGACCTTGAAGGCCACGGCGACGGGCTCCGCGCAGCTGGCGGTGGACGTGTCGGGCGGCAAGGACCCGCTGAAGGACCGCAAGCTGTTCCAGGTGGAGCCCGCGGCGGTGGAGGACTTCGTCAAGGTGAGCGCCTGGGGCGGTGGCGCGCTGGAGGTGCCCGCGGCGAAGGAGGCGACGCTGACGAGCGTGGAGCTGGTGCTCCAGCCGTCCATCGTCGACGCGTCCCTGTCCAACGTGCGCGAGCTGCTCACGTACCCGTACGGCTGCCTGGAGCAGCTCGTGTCGACGACGGTGCCCAACGTGGCCGTGTACCAGGTGCTCCAGAAGGGCGACGCGCTGGCGAAGCTGGACCCGGACACGCAGGCGCTGCTGGAGGAGGCGCGCAGCCGCTCGGTGCAGGGCACGGCGCGCATCCTCAACCTGTCGGTGAAGGGCGGTGGCTTCACCTGGTTCGGTGGCTACAGCACGCCCAGCCTGCCCTTGACGCTCATCGCGTTGGACGGCCTGGCGTACGCGTCCGAGGCGGGGCTGGTGGACCGCGCGGACCCGCGCATCGTGGAGAGTGCGCGGTGGCTGGAGGCGCAGGACGGCCTGCCGCCCGAGTACGAGGCGACGCGGGCGTACGTGCTGGCGCGCCTGGAAGGGCCGAAGCAGGCGGCGCGCGTGCGTGCGCTGGTGGAGGCGTCCGAGTCGGGAGACCTGTACCCGCTGGCGCTGGCGGTGCTCGCGGCGGAGAAGGCGGGCATCATCAAGGAGCCCGCGCTGCAGGCGCGCATCAACGCGCTGGTGAAGAAGAGCTCCGAGGGCTTCACCACGCTGGCCGCGTACCGTCCGGGCCAGGAGATGGAGATGTCGGAGGCGTTCTTCCACTTCCCGCTGCGGCGCGTGGGCATGACCGCGATTGCGGCGCATGCGGCCTCGTTCGGCTCGCTGGACATCACCCGCGCGCGCAAGCGCATCCTGGAGCTCCTGTCGGAGCCGGGCCTGTCCACGTTCGACCGGAGCACGGCGCTCTTGCACTCGCTGTGGCTGCTCGAGCGCGACGTGAAGGCGTTCAAGGGCATGACGCCGCCCGAGGTGAAGGGTGTGAAGGGCGACGTGAAGTTCGCGCCTCGCGGCATGGGCCTCGTCGCGATGCTGGCGCCGGGGACGCGCACGGTGGACGTGGGCGGCTTCGACGGCGTGGCGACGCTCCAGGCCACCGCGCGAGTTCCGGTGGCGGCGGCGGGCGTCCAGGCCGAGGGCATGTCCTTGCAGCGCGCCTACTACGTGCTGCGTGAGGGCGGGAAGGTGAAGCTGGGCGCGGGGGACACGGTGTCCCAGGGCGAGGAGGTCTACGTGGAGCTGACGATGGACGCGCGCGGCGGCAACTCCGTGCGGTCGGCGTACTACGTGGTGGAGGACTCGGTGCCCGCGGGCTTCGTGGCGCTCCAGGAGGACAAGGTGTTCCGCGGTCCGCCGCACTCGCTGCCGCTGGCGCCCGAGGCGCTGAAGCGTCGGGTGCTGGACCCGGAGCGGGCCACGTTCTTCTTCGAGGAGCCCGCGCCGTGGAGCGACAGCCCGCGCACGGTGGGCTACGTGCTGCGCGCGCAGTTCCCGGGCACGTTCTCCGCGCCTCCCGCGCGCATCGAGGACATGTATGCCGCGAGCATCCATGGCCGCACGGCGGGGGACTCGCTGAAGGTCGTCCCGTCGAAGAAGGGCACGGGAGACCTGTAGCGCATGGGGTGGGCCTCCATGGTGGCCGTGCTGCTGGCGGCCACCCCCACCTTCGTCACGCGAGGGGACGTGACGCCCGAGCCGGACCTTCGCCGCGAGGCGGAAGCCGGCTGGGCGGCACTGGAGGCGGTGTACGTGGCGGAGGCGGGTGGAGCGCCGGCGAAGGCCCCGGCCTCCATCGTCCTCCAGAAGGGCGCGGCCCTGACGCCCGAGCGCAACGCGCAGGGCCGTCCGGGCTTCGTCGAGCTGAGGCAGAACACGCCCGGCGTGCTGGATGAGCGGCTGCGCGTGGCGCTGCGGCACGAGCTGGCGCATCAGCTCCTGTGGTGGGCCTGTCCCCAGTCGAGCGAGGACCGGCTGTTCCATGAAGCCTTCGCGGTGGCACTGAGCGGTGAATTGCCCGCGTGGCGCGAGGGGGCCTATCAATCCCTCTCACGCGCGGCGGCGGAGCTGGCGGCGGCGCCCGCGGTGGACTCGACGCGGGCGCGGCGGGCACTGGCGCGGCTGCTCAGTGAGTCGGTGGGGTTTCCCAAGGCGCTGTCTCGCCGTTTGCGTCAGTGTCACGACGGCGCGCGGTGGGTGGTGCCGCTGTCCATCGACGAGCTGGCGGACGTGCAGGTGCGCGCGGCGGGGCCGGCCACGGTGGTGGTGAGCAGGCACTCGGGAGAGGTGCTGGTGTCGGAGGGCGACGTGCGGCGCGCGCTGCCGTATGGCTCGGTGTTGAAGCCCTTCGTGTACGCGGCGGGCGTGGGGCACCCGGTGCTCCCTCCGCGCGCGGAGGTGCAGGAGTGGGCGTGCGGGCCGGACCTGCCGAAGCGGGTGGATGCGCGCACGGCGATGCTGCGCTCGTGCAACGGGTACTTCCTGGACTGGGAGGCGAGTGGCTCGGCGCCTCGAGGCTTCGGTGCGTGGGAGCCCGTGTTGTCGGCGCTGGGGCTGACGGGGAAGCCCGCGGACATGGCGGACGTGGTGGGGCTGCGCTCCACGCTGGCGCTGTCACCGTGGGGGATGGCGCAGGCGTATCGGCTGCTGGCGGAGGCTCGGCCGGATGTGCTCGCGCTGCTGGCGGACAACGCGGCGCGGGGCACGCTGGCGGAGCTGCCCGCGTCGAAGGCGCTCTCGGGCGTGTCGACGAAGACGGGCACGGTGCGGGACGCGGCGAGCCGGCCCCAGTACGGCTGGATTGCGGCGGTGGATGCGGACTTGATTGTGGTGGCGGTGCGCCCCGGGAAGATGCCGCGCCAGTTCGCGGAGGAGATTCCGGAGGCCCTCGCCCGCGCGCGCAAGCAGGCGGGGCTGGAGGCCGCGCGGGTGCAGGTGCTGGGGCTCGTGTCCTCGCGCGAGGTGGAGGCGCGGTGCTCGGGCGTGGGCTTCGCGGTGGAGGAGGGGATGCCGAAGGCGGCGCCCGTGGAGTGGGCTCGGCTGGAGGGGCTCACGGCGCGCGGCGCGGCGGTGTGTCTGGGCGCGCCCTGGCGGCTTCGGTTCCCGAAGGGACCGGAGGAGGGGCGGGACTACGCGGGGGTCTTCTCGTGGTCCCCCGCGCCCCCGTACCGGCCACCTCCGGGCGTGCCCACGTCGAGCAGCGCGATGAAGGCGCGGCGGGGCTCGGACTTCGTGTTCCGCACCACGCGCCTGCAATACACGGCGGGCGTGGTGGCGGCGGAGGACGTGACGCTGAAGGGCGAGGCGCGTCTGGCGTTGGCGCGAGTGGTGGCGCACAACGAGCGGCACAGCCGTCACCCGGGGCGCGCCGTCTGCGACACGACGCACTGTCAGGCCTTCCGAGGCACGGTGCGCGTGCAGCGCGACGACGCGAAGGCGCTGGGACTGCCCGCGCTGAAGTGGAAGGAGTGGCTGTTGTTCTCGCAGGGAGGACAGGAGCCCTGGAAGGAGGAGCGGACCCGAGGCGAGGTCGAGCGGATTCTCGGCAAGGGGCTGGTGTCCCTGCGCTTCGAGGCGGGGCGGGTGCAATACCTGCTCACCGAGCGCGATGGCTCGGCGACGTACGAGGAGGGGCGCTCGCTGCCGTGTGAGCTGTTGCGCTCGGGCTTGAAGCTGGCGTCGTGTCCTCGGACGGCCTCGTTCAACGGTGGGGTGCTCGTCTTCGAGGGACGCGGGCGCGGCCATGGAGAGGGCTTGGACGTCGAGGCGGCGAAGGCCAGCGGGCTTCGCAGCGATGCGATTCTCGAGGGCGCGTATGGACGGGGGCGGCCGGAGCCTCGCGACGGGGATGTAGAGTAGGGCGCACGGAGGTTCGACGGATGGCGGATGTGGGGACGTTGGATTCGATGGGTCGCGAGGTGTCCTACGAGGAGCTCGCGGAGCGCCTGCGTGGACATGACCTGCTGGCCTGGTTGATGGACAACCGCACGTTGGTCAGCACGGAGCCCCAGCCTCGGCTCATCGAGGGGAGCGTCGAGGTGACGCATGACCTGGAGACGGGGGATGGGCCCTGGCTGCTGGTCATCCTCGGTGACCTGGTGACGACGGGAGACCTCCGCTTCGGGACGGATGACTACGCCACCAGCTCGCTGCTCGTGACGGGGAGTCTGCGCGCGCGCAATGTCGAGTATGGCGGCAGCGCCCGCGTGGCGGTGGACCAGGATGTGGTGGTGTCTGGAGTCATCGTCGGCTCGAACGGCGATTCGGAGGCGAACCTCGGCACGAGTGGAACGCTGACCGCGCGAGCGGTGCTGCTGGATTCACACACGTCCATCTGGGCGAAGGCGGGCAGCCCCCGCTCCGTCCCCGAAGGCTTCCGCACGCTCATCGTGGGCGGCAAGGGCTGGCGGGAGTTCACGCCGGACGTCGACGTCGGGGACATCGAGCTCCACGAAGCGACGTTCATCCCCGAGGTCCTCCACCGAGGAATGCTGGACACCGACAAGGCGCTGGCGCACGCACGGACGGGGGCCAGCCCCTTCCTCCCCGACGTCGAGCGGCGACTGCGGGAGAAGCGCGGCCTCTGACGTCAGGCCGCGGACTGGACGCTGGAGGGCTTGGGGAACGTGAGCGTCGCGCGCGTTCCCTGCTCGGCGGCGTGGTGGAAGGACAGCGTTCCTCCGTGCGCTTCGACGATGCGGCGCACCAGCGTGAGCCCGAGCCCCAGTCCCCCTGTCTCACGCGCGCGGCTGCGGTCGGTCCGGAAGAAGGGCGTGGAGAGCTGGGCCAGGTCCGTGGCGCTGATGCCGATGCCTCGGTCCTCGACCTCCAGCCTCACGGAGTCCGCATCCACCAGGGCCCGGAGCGTCACGGGACTGCCGGGCTCCGAGTACTTGCGCGCGTTGTCGAGCAGGTTGTGGAGCGCGCGTCGCACGAGCACCGCGTCGGCGTCGAGCGAGGGCAGGTCCTCCGGTATCTCCAACTGGAGCGGGCACTCGGGCGCGCCGCGCTGGAAGCGCTCGGCGGTGTCGTTCAGGAAGCCGTGGAGCGGGAGGGCGGCTCGCTGAACACGAGGGCCCGGCTGACCCGCCTGGTTCACCTCCAGGTCCAGCCGCGCCATCTGCATCACCCCATCCACGAGCTGCTGGAGCTCGCCGATGTCCCGCCGCAGCTCGGGCAGTCGCTTCGCCAGCTCATCGGGGTTCCCATCCTCGACCAGGTCCAGCGTCACACCGAGCCGGGCCAGGGGCGTGCGCAGCTCGTGAGAGACATTGGCGAGCAGCTCCTTCTGGCCTCGGATGAGGCCCTCCATCCTGGCGGCCATCTCGTCGAAGGAGCGCCCCAGCGTCGCCACTTCACTGCGGCCCTGGAGGCCGGTGCGCGCGGACAGGCGGCCCTGGCCGAACTCCTCCACCACCGACGTCAGTCGCTCCAAGGGGGAGGCAATCAGCCGCGCGGCGGGCAGCGCGACCACCGCCATCACGAACAGCGCGAGCGCCAGCAGGCCCCCCATCAGTGAATAGTAATTGCGTGGCGTCTCGGAGATGTAGAGCAGGTAGCCCACCACGTGGTTGTCGTTCCAGGAGGGCACGAGCATGGCGGTGCCCCCCGGCCGCTTGAACCAGAACCGCCCTCCCCGAAACTGCCCCATCTCCTTCTCGTCCAGGGGTTCGAGGGGCGGTTGCGCGGAGGAGACCTTCACCTTGCCCTCCATGTCATACAGCGTGGCGATGGCCCCGTTCTCCTTCTTGAGGTCGTCCAATACGGGGCCGAGCTTCGGGTCTCCCGTGAGGGCCAGTGTCTGAAGCCGCTTGTAGTTCTCCGAGACGATGGCCTCCCCGGGGGTCTCCCCCATCACCTTGTCGGAGAGGATCAAGGCGGAGACCAGGCCCACCAGCATCACCAGGCCGTAGAGGTAGATGCGCCAGAACATCCGGCGCGGGTGGAACCACTGGAGCGGCTTCATGTCTCGTCCCCTCGCTCCAGCACGTAGCCCACGCCGCGCACCGTCTTGAGCAGCCGTGGGTTGCGCGCGTCGTCCCCCAGCTTCTGGCGCAGCCGCGACACGTGCACGTCGATGGCGCGGTCCACGGGGCCGTCCACGCCCCCGTGCTTCGCCAGCTCCAGGAGTTGCTCGCGCGAGAGCACCCGTCCGGCGCGCTCCGCCAGTCCCAGCAGCAACGCGAACTCATGCTGGGTCAACGGCAGGGCCTGTCCCTTGAGCGTGGCCTTCATGGCCGCGCGGTCCAGCGTGAGCTCTCCCACGCGCAGCACCTCCCGCGAAGGGCCCAGGTGTCCCCGGCTGCGGCGCACCAGCGCCTGGATGCGCGCCAGCAGCTCGCGCGAGGAGAAGGGCTTGGCCAGGTAGTCATCCGCGCCCAGCTCCAGGCCCATCACCCGGTCCGCCTCCTCGCCCCGCGCGGTGAGCATCAGGATGGGTACCGCCGAGCGCGCGCGCAGCTCCCTGCACACGGTGAGCCCGTCCTTCCGAGGCAGCATGATGTCGATGAGGATGGCGTCGAACGAGCGCCGCGAGGCCTCCTGCAAGCCCAGCTCGCCGTCGCGCGCGACACAGGTCCGCACGCCGAAGCGCTCCAGGTACTCGGCGGTGAGCCGCGCGAGGTGGCTGTCGTCCTCGATGAGGAGCACGTCGATGGGGGGCGAGTTCATCGTGCCTGCAGCCTAGCGTGGGGACGCGGAGCCTTGGGGCTGCGTGGCGCTGCCCACGGTGGGCGGCCCCACATGCACCAGCTCCTTCACGCGAAGAGGGAAGGCCCCGAAGGAGTCCGCGGGGTCGGGGTCGCCCTTCGCGTCCTCGGGGTAACTGTACATGCGCACCGCGACCAGCTGGTGCTCGGGAAGGACGACCAGGAACTGTCCCAGCCAGCCATTGGCGTTGGCTCCGACGAGGGGGCCCATCTCCGTCTGCCTCCACTTCTGGTTCCGGCCCATGACTTCCTTCTGGAGCTCGGGAAGGGGGACCCCCAGCGCATCGAAGTAGCTGTCCTCGTCCTGGAAGTCGCGGCCGAGCAGCGCCGTCGCCGCCTGGATGATGGGCTGTGGGACGCCCGCCTGCTTCCAGGCGGACAGCAGCACCTCATCCACGAAGCTCCGGCGCCACGCGGGCTCGGGCCACCACAGGAGGCCCGTCGCGCTGGCGGGGCCTTCACCTGGGGCCAGCATCCGCTTGACCCACTCCTGGGGCAGGAGCTGGCGGAGCTGCCACAGGCCCCCGTTCACCAGGAGCTGGCCCAGCTTCGCCAGGTCTCGCGGCCGGATTTGCAGGCCCGACATGGCGTGGGGATTGCCCGCCCTGTCCAGGTCCCAGCGATAGTCGGTGATGCCCATGGGGCGGAAGAGCGCGTCGCCGAGGTAGCGGTCCAGGCGCTTGCCGGACGCCTTCTCGACGATGGCCGCCAGCAGGTTGACCGCCTTGTTGTTGTACTGGATTTGAGTGCCGGGGGCGTGGGCCATCTCCGAGGCCAGCGCGAGCTTCACGAAGTCCGGGCTCGCGTAGATCTCCCTCGTGCCCTCCCCGACGTCGATGCCCGAGGAGTGGTTGAGCAGGTGGCGCAGGGTGATGTCCTTCTTGCGGCCCTGATTCCACTCGGGGAAGTACTGGTGCACCGGCACGTCCAGCGAGGGAATCTTCCCGTCCGCGACCAGCTTCACCACGGCCATGCCCACCACGGACTTGGTGACGGACATCGCCTCGATGCGGGTGGGGGCCTGGCGGAAGCTCCACTCCCCGATGAGCTTGCCGTTCTTCAGGATGACGACCGCGCTGGAGTGCGTGACCTGGGCCTCCGCGAGCAGCCGCTCCAGGGCCTTCGGGTCGATGCCCTCCGCCTCGGGGGACTCGGCGCGCGGCAGGTCCTGGGCCGGCGCGGCGAGGGCCGGGCTTGCTCCGAAGAGCAGCATGCCCGCGGCGAGCAAGGAGAGGACGGCTCGAGCGACTCCGCTTCGGTGACGACGGCACGTGGACATCGGACCCCCCAGGGCTTCGGGTAGATGGGATGCTCGTACTCAACGCCCGTCATGTCGCGGCGGTATGTGCGGGATGTAAACGATTGTAACGGCCGCGCGGACCTCCCCCAAAGACAACGCCGGAGCCTCCTGGTGGAGACTCCGGCGCCATCCCAGCCGTCAAGCTGTCGGGGGAAGACTAGCGGTAGGTCGCGGTGAGGCTGTCCGCGCGGTCAATCTGACCCGCGGTGAGCGAGTTCATGCAGGAGTCGTCCGTGTAATCCATGAAGTTGTTGATGGGGTCCGCGCCGCCGCCCGCGCACGTGTCGCGGCCCGCGGGGCAGCCGTAGGCGGGAGAGGCCTCGGCCGGGGTGTCGCTGACGGAGTCGCCCGCGCCGGTGCAGCCGCCCTGGAACGTGTGGTACAGGCCCAGCCAGTGGCCGACCTCGTGCGTGCCCGTGTCACCCTCGTTGTAGGGCGCCGCGGAGCCGCCGGGGACGCTGCTGTAGAGGAGGACCACGCCGTCCTGCAGGGGGGCGCTGGTGTAGCTGGAGGGGAACGTCGCCCAGCCCAGCAGGCCGCCGCTCAGGTTGGCGGAGTAGATGTTGAGGCTCTCGGGGCCGCCCTTGCGCAGCGCCTTCTTCATGGCGCGCTCGTTGGCGCTGCCGCTCTTCAGCGCGAACCACTTGGAGTTGTTCGTGCGCGTCGTGCCCTGGAGCACGAACCGGAACGGGGTGTTGGCGTAGGCCGCGTTCAGCACGTTCATCTGCGCGGTGATCTGCGACTCGGGGATGTCACCGTTCGCGATGCCCGTGCCCTTGTTGATGACGTGGAAGTAGGTCGGCACCGTCACGGAGCCCACCGCGCGCATCTCCATCTTGCGGCTCTTCACGAAGGCGTCGATGGACGCGCGCTCCTCGGCGGAGGGCTCGATGGTCGCACAGCCGCGCAGGCCCGCCGTCTGCTCCCCGATGGGGTCCGCGGGAGCCGGCGTCTCCGCGGCGCTGTCGCCCTGACATGCGGTGAGGCTGAACAGCGCACCAGCAACCACGGCCAGACGACTCGCTCGCTTCGCGACGATGCCAATCATTGCCAACTCCAGGGAAGAGGGTGAAACAACGAATAGCCGAGCGAAGCAGTGCGAGTCAATGGTGCCATGAGACAATTTGTCTTGATTCTCCGTATGACTGGCGCCGCACAGCGGGACAAATGAGACATGCGTGCTCCAGTCATGAGGGGGTGAATGTAAAATGTCTTTCATTGTGGCCGATGGCTGACTTGCGGGGTCAGGGGTGTCCGCCGCCTCACGGGAGGGGGTGCCGTGGGGGGCGGGCGTCCGAGCGAGCGGCGATTGCCGGGCTCCGGGGGGTGAACCACTTTGCGTCATTCCCTGTCGACGAGGAGGACTGCACATGGCTCGAAAGATTCGTGGTGGTGGAGTGGCGGCCCTGGCGGCGACGCTGGCGTTTGGGGCCATGACGGCCGCGCTCGCGGAGGATGCGGACAAGAAGGTGAAGAAGGAGCAGAAGGCGGTCGGCGAGGCGGCGGCGGAGCGCACGCTGTACGTGGGCAAGCTGGTGCTCTTCGACGCCAAGCAGGTGGCCCTGGGCAACCTGGCGCTGGAGAAGTCGCAGAACCCGGAGGTGCGCGCGTTCGCCCAGAAGCTGGTGGATGAGCGCCGGCAGCACATGTCCGACCTGCGGACGTGGGCGGACGACAAGTCCATCGAGGTCGCGAACATCGACCTGAGCGGCCCGAGCTCCGCGACGGGGGGCTCCGGGTCCGCGCCCCCCGCGATGCAGGAGGGCTTCGACAAGAAGATGGAGGGCGTCGACGAGCGCCTGAACAAGGCCATCACCGAGGCCGAGAAGGACCTGGACAAGCTCCGGGAGAAGGACGGCAAGGACTTCGACAAGGCGTTCCTCTCGCGCGTCGCGGATGACGGCAAGAAGGGGCAGGACCTGGTGAAGGACGGGCAGAAGAAGTACAGCTCGGATGCCGCCTTCATCGCCCTGCTCAGCAAGACGCGCCAGGGCATCGAGCGCGAGGAGACGCAGGCGAAGGACCTGGAGAAGCTCATGCGCTGACGGCGCATCGACGCCCAGGACGGCGCGGCGCGGTGACGTCCGGTCACCGCGCCGTTGTCGCGTCCATGCGTCGGGTGGAGGACACCGGAGGGTCGCGGGCCCGCGTCTGGAGACGGGTTGACGCCGTGCGAGGCGATACCTATCCCGAGGCATGGCAAATGCCTGGAGGTGGGTGCTGGCTGGATGGTGCGTGGCCCTGTGCGCGTGCACGGCGCCGTCGCCCCATGTCGCGCCAGTGGCTCCCGAGGGTGCGACGCCCGTGGGCCCTTTCGCGCCGGAGGCTCGCGTGCTCTTCGAGGGCTGCATCCCGATTCCCGACAGCGCGACGTCCCGGCTGTACCGCTGCGGCGAGGTGACGGTGTGGCTGGTGGAGCGCAAGGACGTGCCCGCGGAGCGGGTGCTGGCGCTGGCCCGTGCGCGGGTGGTGGAGCGGTTGGGGGAGCAGGTGGTGGTGGCGGGCGGGGAGCTGCCGCTCGCGGGGCGCTCGTGGCCCGCGGCGCGCTTCGCCGTCTGTGAGGCGGGCGAGGCGAGGGCGTGTCGCGCGGGAGGCTATCTGGTCTCCGTGGCGGCGGAGTCGGGCAGACAGCGGGAGCTGGGCTGTGTCGCGCGAGGCAATGGCGCGCCCGGCCTGGCGCGGTGTCTGGAGTTCTTCGAGTACCTGGCGTCGCATGGCAACCCGGAGGGGGATGTGCTGGATGTGGCGGGGTTGTTGCTGCCGCCTCGGCTGCCGTGGCGCTCGCTCGCGGTGCCCGACGGGTGTCAGCCCGCGGCCTCGACGAGCCGGGCGGGTCGTATCCGGTGCGAGGATGCGTCCTTCGTGTGGAGTGTGTATCGGCCCGCGCGCGCGGAGGTGACGGAGCGCTGGAGGGACCAGGGTGTGTCGGAGCTGCGCGAGGCGTTGCCGGGCGCGGGGCCGGTGGAGGAGGTGGCTTGTCGGCTGGAGCAGCTCCCCGCGCGGTGTCTGCGATTCACGGCGCCGTCGGCCCGAGGGCCGCTGGTCGTCTGGGTGGGGGCGGTGGAGTGGAAGGACCGGGCACTGTTCGCCTCGTGTGGTTTTCTCGCGAAGTCCGCGCCGGGCTTCCCCGCTGTCTGCAATGGTGCCTTCTCGCTGCCTTGACCCACCCGTGACGGCGTGAAGGGACTGACGCGTGTATGCCTTGCAGGATGTCTCCAAGCGCTTCGGGACGACGCAGGCGCTGCGCTCGCTGACGCTCAGCCTGCCGGAGGGGCGCACCACGGTGCTGCTCGGGCCGAGTGGCTGTGGGAAGTCCACGCTGATTCGGCTGCTCAATGGCTTGCTTCATCCGGACACGGGCCGTGTCCTGTACGCGGGCAAGCCCCTGCCCACGGAGGCGAAGGCGCTGCTCGAGCTTCGCCATCGCGTGGGGTACGCGCTCCAGGGGGGCGGGCTGTTCCCGCACCTCTCTGGGGAGGGGAACCTCACGCTCATGGCCCGACACCTGCGCTGGCCGGAGGCGCGCATCCGCGAGCGGAGGGACCTGCTGGTGGAGCTGACGCGGTTTCCTCGCGAGGCGCTCGGACGATATCCGGCGCAGCTCTCGGGCGGGCAGCGGCAGCGTGTGGCGCTGATGCGGGCGCTGATGTTGGACCCGGAGGTGTTGCTGCTCGATGAGCCGCTGGGCGCGCTGGACCCGCTCGTGCGGCATGAGCTGCAGGCGGACCTGCGGAGCATCTTCGCGCGGCTGCGCAAGACGGTGGTCCTGGTGACGCATGACCTCGCGGAGGCGGCGTTTCTGGGAGACGACATCGTCCTGATGCGTGAGGGGCAGGTGGTGCAGCAGGGGCGCCTGGTGGACCTGGAGCAACGCCCCGCGGACCCGTTCGTCACGCGCTTCATCCAGGCGCAGCGGTGGGCCTCCACCTCTGAGTCCAGTCCCGCTCCCGAGGGGGCGCCGACATGAGCGTGTGGCGGCGAGTCCTCGCGGTGCTCCTCGTGCTCGCGGGGATGACGGTGGCCTGTGGGCGCGCGAGCTCGACGGAGGGCGCTCCTTCCGTGCGCGTGGGGTCCAAGAAGTTCACAGAGTCCGTCATCCTGGGAGAGATGGTGGCGCAGCTCGCGAAGAGCACGGGCGCTTCGGTGCGGCACCGGCGCGAATTGGGCGGCACCGCGGTGCTCTGGGAGGCCCTGCGCCGCGATGAGCTGGATGTGTATCCCGAGTACACCGGCACCCTGCGTCTGGAGTTGTTGTCGCGCTTGAGGTTGAAGGACGACGAGGCGCTGCGTGCGGCGCTCGCCGATGAAGGGCTGCGGATGAGCGCACCGCTGGGCTTCAACAACACGTATGCGCTGGGCATGAAGGAGGCCGAAGCCGAGCGACTCGGCATCCGCCGCATCTCCGACCTGCGCGCCCACCCGGACCTCCGCTTGGGCTTCAGCAACGAGTTCATGGAGCGCGCCGACGGCTGGCCCGCGCTGCGCGACACCTATCGCCTCCCGCAGAAGGACGTGCGGGGCCTGGACCATGACCTCGCCTATCGCGGCCTGGAGGCGGGCTCTGTGCAGGTGACGGACCTGTACTCGACGGACGCCGAGATTGCCGCCCATGGCCTGCGCGTGCTCGAGGACGACGCGCACCACTTCCCCGTGTACGACGCCGTGCTGCTCTATCGCGCGGACCTGGAGACGCGGGCCCCCGAGGCGCTCGCGGCCATGCTCCGGCTGTCGGGCGCGCTGTCGGAAGACGCGATGGTGAAGCTCAACGCCCGGGCCCGCGTGGACCGGGTCCCCGAGGCGCAGGTGGCCTCGGACTTCCTCGGAGGCCACCTGGGTGTCGCGACGAAGGTCCAGGGGGAGGGCCTGGCCTCTCGCGTGTGGCGACGGACCCGAGAGCACTTGTCCCTCGTCGGTCTGTCATTGCTGGCGGCCGTGGCGTTCGCCGTCCCGTTGGGCGTCATCGCCGCGCGGCGTCCCCGCTTGGGCCAGGCCGTGCTGGGATTGGCGGGTATCCTCCAGACGATTCCCTCGCTGGCGCTGCTGGTGGTGATGATTCCCTTGTTAGGGATTGGCTCACGTCCGGCCCTGGCCGCGCTGTTCCTCTACAGCCTGCTGCCCATCGTCCGGAACACCGCCGCGGGGCTGACAGGCATTCCCCTGGAGGTGCGTGAGTCCGCGGACGCGCTCGGTCTGTCCCCGCGCGCGAGGCTCTGGCGCATCGACCTGCCCATGGCCTCCCCCTCCATCCTCGCGGGCATCCAGACGGCCGCCGTCATCAACGTGGGCACCGCCACCCTCGGCGCGCTGGTGGGCGCGGGTGGCTATGGCCAGCCCATCCTCACGGGCATCCGCCTGGATGACACGGGGCTCATCCTCGAGGGCGCGATTCCCGCCGCCGTGCTGGCCTTGCTCGTCAGCGCGGGGGTGGAAGCCGCGGGGCGCGTGCTCGTGCCCCGAGGACTCCGCCTGCGCGCGGAGTCGGAGTCTCGCTGAAGGAAGGGAAGGGACTACACCGGCGACGGGTGGGTCGCCGCCGTCGCCTCCACGGCTTCGGCGCGAGGTGCGTCCGACGACAGCCCCGCCGCGCACAGGCTCACCACCGCCATCCACACGAAGTCCGCCATCAGCAGGTGCACCAACTGCAGCCACACGGGCGCCAGCAGCACCACGTTCACCGCGCCCACCGCGAGCTGCGCGATGTACAGGCCCGTGATGACCGTCGCGGCGCGCTTCACGTCGGCGGACGGACGCAGCTTCGCCATCCATCGTCCGATGAAGACCAGCAGCGCGCCCATGCAGATGGCCAGCACCGGGTGCAGCACCCGCTTGCGGACCAGGACGTGCGCCGTGTCGGAGACGTCCTGGCGCAGACCCTCCATCAGCGTCTCGGAGGGGAACAGCGTGTCACCGAGCGCGGCGATGGCGCCGCTCACGCCCAGCAGCAACATGCCCGCGAGGCTGACGCCCACCAGCGCGCCCACCCAGCCCTGGCCTCGGAACGTCAGGGGCGCGTGGCCTCGGGAGAACCACACCACCATCGTCTGCGCGCCCACGAGGAGGAACGTGTTGACCAGGTGCACGCCCATCCACACCGCGCGCCCCATGGAGGCGTTGTCCGCCACGTACTTGAGGAGGACGATGCCCGCCCCCACCAGCGCCTCCGTCAGCATGAAGAACAGCGCCCAGCTCGCCGCCTTGCGCACCGGGTGGCCCTTGGCGTGTGCTCGGAGCGCCCACACGCACAACCCCAGCGCGAGCAGCATCACCAGCCCGCTCGTCACCCGGTGGGTGTACTCAATCATCGTCTGGATGGAGGGCTCGCGAGGCACCACCTCGCCGTTGCAGACCGGCCAGTGGTCGCCGCAGCCCGCACCGGAGCCCGTAGCCCGGACGAACGCGCCCCACAGAATCACCCCCAGCGTGAAGACCAGCACTCCGACGCTGAAGACCTGGAACCGACGTGACGAGGCGGCGTGATTCATCGCGCTCCCCTTAACCCACTTCGACCCCACCCGCTGCCCGGCCCCGCCCATCCCGCTTCACCCGGCCCATCAGCCCGGCTGCTCGGCTCCCTCCCCGCAAGGCGCTCGCCCATATCCGGAAGGGCCAACCCGGATGCTCCAGCACCGCCATTGGATATACGTGCGTGCCGCTCCCACCCGTTCGGATGATTTCCATTGAACACTTCGGGGTGCCTACGGGCTGGCACGTATGGTGCTTAACGGTTGGTCAGTGCGCGACGGACCTCTCCGGAGGCTGGCGACACACCACTTGAACAGGAGACCGCTTCCGAGTGGTCCCGGTACCCAGGGGTCGAAGCTTCCCCCCTCTTCGGCCCATGGGTGCGTTCTTTCAGAGGCAGTCGGCTTCGATGCCTCGTCGGGTTCCCACAGGGGTGTGGGGAAACAGGGCGGGGCGCATCGCGGGTTGGGGATGTTTCCTCGCCCTCAGCCCGCGATGCGCATCTGCTCCGCCCCAAGCACCGCTGGCAGGGGCCCATAGGCCATGGAGCGCTCGATGACGTTGCGCAGCTCGCGCACGTTGCCCGGCCAGGCGTGGGACATCAGCGCCGCCAGGGCATCTGGCCCCAGCTGCGGAGGCTGCTGCCCCTCCGGCGTGAGCTGACGGACGAAGTGACGGGCCAGGGCCAGGACGTCCTCGCGCCGCTCGCGCAAGGGTGGCACTCGCACGGGCACCACGTGGAGCCGGTAGTACAGGTCCTCGCGGAAGCGGCCCTCGCGCACCAGCTGGCTCAGGTCCCGGTGGGTGGCGGCCACCACGCGCACGTCCACCTCGACGGGGCGCGTCTCGCCCAGGGGGAAGACCTCGCCGTTCTCCAGCACTCGCAGGAGCTTGGGCTGGACGTCGAGGGGCAGCTCGCCAATCTCGTCCAGGAACAGGGTGCCGCCGTGCGCGGCACGCAGCACGCCCGGGTGGTCGGAGGCCGCGCCGGTGAAGGCGCCCCGGCGGTAGCCGAAGAGCTGACCCTCGAAGAGCTCGCGAGGGACGGCGGCGCAGTTGAAGGCGACGTAGGGCCGCTGGGCGCGCATGGACAGCACGTGCAGCGCCCGCGCGACGACTTCCTTCCCCGCGCCGGACTCGCCCGTGACGATGACGGTGGAGCGGCTGGCGGACAGGCGCGCCAGCTCCGCGCGCAGCCGCTTCATGGAGGGCGAGGCCGCGATGAAGCCCGGCAGCTCCGCGTCCAGGTCCGGCTCCTCCGCCGAGGACACGGGGGCATGGAGAGGCGGTGACTCCACCACTTCCTCCACCGCCGCGAAGCCGCGCAGCGCGGCGACTTCCAGCGCGAAGCCACTCAGGCGGGACAGCGCGGTGAGCAGCGCGCGGCCGTCGGCGGGCAGCGGGCCGGCGACACCCACCCGCAGCCTGCGGCCACAGCCGTCTCCGAACTCCACCTCGTCCGTGGCCGGGAGCGAGCCGGTGCCCGCCAAGAGCGTGATGCGCCCCTGCGAGTCCACTTCCTCCAGCCGGGGCGCGCTGCCGGGGAACAGGCCCTCCAGCACGCCCATCAGCTCGCGCTGGATGCGGGGGGCGCCGATGCCGCGCACGGAGAGCCGCTCGAAGGGCACGACGAGGGCCTCCGCGCCCAGGCCGGTCGAGGCGAACGCGCCCTGGGCCACGCTCCCCACGCGGCGCGAGGGTGTCGCCGGGGGGCTGATGTCGGGAGGCAGGGGCATCCCCAGGCGGCGCAGCTCCGCCTCGCTGGCGGACACCAGCTCCGCGGCGGCGGGGTCTCCCTCGTGTCGGGCCAGCCGCGCCAGGAGGATGCGCGTGGAGGCGGCCATGCACACGTCGCCCGAGAGGCGGAACGTGCCGAGCGAAGCCTCCAGCAGCTCGCGAGCCTCGCGGGTGCGCCCGTCCAACATGAGCAGCACGCCCTCGAAGCGGTGCAGCAGCGCGGAGTGCCACGCCGACGGCATCCGCTCCAGGAAGGTCCTCGTGCGGCGCAGCACCGCCCGGCCTTCTTCACGTTGCCCCGCGTAGGCGCGCGCGGCCGTCTCGTACAGCAGGCACTCGCGCCGCAGGTAGGGCCAGCCGCCCAGCTCCATGCCGCGCAGGCCCGCGCTGGCGAAGCCCTCCGCCGCGCGCTGCGTGAGGCCGTCGGACAGGTCCGCCGCCGCCTCCACGAAGAGGGCATAGGCGCTGGTGAGGGCGCGCTGGACGGGGCCGTCGTGCGTGGCCAGCTTCGCCGCCAGCCGCCGCAGCTCCCCGGGCTTGTTCGTCGTCAGCCAGAGCTTCGCGCGGGTGATGGCCAGGTTCAGCGGCGTCCAGCTCAGCTCGGCCACCACCGCGTCGGCCTCGTCCAGCACCGCCTCCGCTTCGGTGAAGCGGGCCAGGCGCAGCAGGGCCTCGGCCTCCGCGCGCGCGGCGAAGATGAACGAGAAGCCCCGCGCCATGCGTCCGCCGTACGCGGCCTCGCGCGCGCGGCGCACCAGCAGCAGCGCCTCCTCCGGCTCGCACGCCTCCTCCAGTCGGCGCTGCGCGAGGAAGGCCAGGTTGCGCGCCTCCAGGAACGCATAGCCCAGCCGCGCCGAGCCCTGGGCCACGTCGCGGAAGCGCCGCGTGGCCTGGGTGGCCTCGCCTCGGAGGGACTCCTCGTGGGCGCAGAGGTCCTCGGCCAGCAGCCGCAGCGCCGGGATGTTCACCTCCGTGAGCGCCTCCGCCACCCGGCCCGAGTAGCGCGCCAGCCGCTCCGCGTCGCCCAGGTAGAAGGCGCTCCACATCTGCGCCATGCGCACCAGGCAGGTCGCGTCCGGGTCCGGCCGCCCCAGCATCAGGACCTCCGCCCGCGCGACGTGGGCGTCGGATCTGCCGGCGTCCAGCAGCTTGCCGTCCGGCGAGGCGTAGAGGTTGGCGGCCAGCGCGTGGACCTGGAGCTCCACCCACTCGGGGAGCAGCCCCATCTCCGCCTCGCCCAGGTGGGGCAGCAGCGTGGCGAGCGCGCCCCGGCTGTCCTCTCGCCCCCAGCGCTGGAGGTGGGACAGCCCCACCGCGGCCAGGGCCCGGGCGCCGGGGCTTCGCAGCACTCCCGAGGCCAGGAGGGACAGGAGCGCTTCCTCGGCGGCGCGCCACTCCGCCCGCTTCAGCAGCTCCAGGCAGGGCTGGAGCCGAGCGGTCTCCTCCGTGCTCATCTCCTGGCGGGAGAGGGACGGCAGGCGGGACACGCCCGAGAGGCCGCCGCCCTCCAGGAGCTGGCGCAGCGACTGGGCCACCCGCCCTCGGGGCCGTCGGGCCTGGGGCGCGGACTCCGGCAGCTCCCAGCGGTACACCGTCAGCGGGGTGACGCCCAGCATCCGGGCGAAGGCGGCACGGCTATGCGCTCCACGCAGGGCGCGGATGGCGTCGGGACCCAGGTCCGTGCGCGTTCCCTTTTCCTCCAGGTTCTCCACGACACCGCACCCCTTGTGCCCCCCGCCGAGACAGCCTCATGGGCCTTTTCCAGGGAGAATGCAATCGATTGGATATTTCCACGGACGATGGATGACAGCCCCGCAGCGCCTCGGGGTGCTTCCAGACCTGGGCAGGCGCATCGCGATGCCTTCCCTGGAGGGGCCGAGCCGTTATCGTACAGCGTGCCCGAACGCGTTCCCGATTCAGCAGCGACCTCGCCCGACCTTCAGGATGAACGTCTGCGCCGTCTGGAGACGGCCCTCACGGAGGGCCGCGCCCGGGAGGATGCGGCCGTGGAGGCGTGGGTCCGCAAGACGGGGCGGCTGCCTCCTCGCAAGGTGAGGCGCCAGTGGGAGAAGCAGTGGCGCAAGGAGGCACAGCGCTCGGTGCGCGCGGCGCAGAAGGCCCAGCGCGAGGCGTCCTCCTGGGACCCGGCGAGGGCGGCGGTCTTCGGCGTCATGGGGTTGGTCTTCACGGCGATGGCGATGAGCGACCGGCGGATCTGGTGGATGCTCTTCATCGCGCTCGGGTTCTTCCTGACGGCGGCGAAGCACGCCAAGCGCCCCGCGCTGGAGGAGAAGCAGGGCCTGCCGGAGAGCGAGGGCGCGAAGGACGTCCAGGTGGCTCCGCCGCGAGCGCAGCCCGAGCCCGCCGCCCAGCCACGGCCTCGCGAGGAGGAGGACCCTCGGACGGCGAAGGTGGATGCGCTGTGCACGCGGCTGCTGACGGAGCTGCGGCAGGGGCCGTCGGTGCTGCGCGAGGTGGTGCATGCGCCGGAGCGCACGGTGGAGGCGCTGCGCAAAGGCTGTCACGCGTTGGTGCGGCGGGAGCGGGAGCTGCGCGCGCTGGTGACGCCGGAGGAGGCGCGCCGGCTGGAGTCGGAGCGGGAGACGCTCTCGGCGCGGGTGGAGGCGGAGAAGGACGCGGTGGTGCGTGAGCGCTTGAAGGGCGCGCTGACCGCGCTGGACTCACAGCGGGCGCAGCGCGCGGAGCTGGCCACGGCGGCGGACCGCCTGGAGGCCGAGCACATGCGGCTCTACTACACGCTGGAGGGCCTCTACGCGCAGGTGCTGCGTGTGCGCTCGGCGGACGCGGCTGGCGAGGACATCGCCGGACTGGGCCTGCGCCAGAGCGTGGAGCAACTGGGCGCGGAGGTGGAGGCGGTGACGGAGGCGCTGGAGGAGGCCCACCGTCCGCACGATGGCCGGGTGCGCACGCGCTGAGCGTCACTCGCTGATGGCGCCTGCCCGGGTGACGGGCGCCGTGCCGGACGCGCTGGCGACTCGCACCGTCTTGGCGTTGAGGAACTCGTGCAAGCCCAGGTCCGCGAGCTCCCGCCCGTGGCCGGAGTGCTTCACGCCGCCGAAGGGCAGCCGCGCGTCGGACACCACCATCTCGTTGACGAACACCATGCCGGCCTCCAGGCCGTCGATGAACCGACGCTGCTCCTCCGCGTCGCGAGTCCACACGCTCGCGCCCAGGCCGAACGGCGTCGCGTTGGCGAGCTCCAGGGCATGCGCCGCGTCCCGTGCTCGCAGCAGCGTGGCCACCGGGCCGAACAGCTCCTCATGGAAAGCGGGGGCATGCGGCGGCGGGTCCGCGAGCACCGTCGGCGGATAGAAGTTCCCGGGGCCCTGCAAGGGTTTGCCGCCGAGGAGCAGCCGCGCGCCGGCCTTCACGCTGGCCTCCACCTGCGCGTGCAGTCCTTGGAGGATTCCGCCCGTGGCCAGGGGGCCCATGTCTGTCTTCGGGTCCAGGGGGTCGCCGACGGTGATGCGCTTCAGGCGCTCGATGAAGCGGCGCTCGAACTCGTCGGCGATGGGCGCGGCGAGGATGAAGCGCTTGGCGGCGATGCAGGACTGGCCATTGTTGACGAGCCGCGCGGACACGGCGGTCTCCACCGCCTTGTCCAGGTCCGCGCTGGACAGGACGACGAACGGGTCGCTGCCGCCCAACTCCAGCACCACCTTCTTGAGCGCCTTGCCCGCGGACGCGCCCACGGCCCGCCCCGCGCCCTCGCTTCCGGTGAGCGTCACGGCGCGCACGCGCGGGTCCTCGATGACGCGATTCACCTCCGACGTCTCGATGAGCAGCGTCTGGAAGGCGCCCGTGGGGAAACCCGATTGCAGGAACAGCGCTTCCAGCGCCAGCGCGCACTGGGGCACGTTGTGCGCGTGCTTGAGCAGGCCCACGTTGCCCGCCATCAGCGCGGGCGCGGCGAAGCGCACCACCTGCCAGAAGGGGAAGTTCCACGGCATGACGGCGAGCACCGGGCCCAGGGGCTGGTAGCGCACGAAGGCCGTGTCTCCGCCCACCTCGATGGGGCGGTCCTCGAGCAGGCCCTCCGCCTTGGCGACGTAGTAGCGGCACGCGGTGGCGCACTTGCGGGCCTCCGCTTTCGCGGCCTCCAGGGGCTTGCCCATCTCCTCCGTCATGAGCCGGCCGTAGCGCTCCGCCTCCGCGTCGAGCAATTCCGCGGCGCGGCGCATCCACCGGGCTCGCTCGGCGAAGGGCGTGCGGCGGTACTCGCGGAACGTGTCGGCCGCGCGCTGGAGCTTCGACTCCAGCTCCGCGGGCGTGAGGGCATCGAACGTGCGCAGCGTCTCTCCCGTCGCCGGGTTGATGGTCGCGATGGCCATGGGGGCTCCTCCCACGGCGGGTGATAGCAGCCGGCCCTCCGACGACAATGGCCACCGCCGTGGAGCGTCCGGGGGCACACTCGCGCGGCCCGCGCGTTCCTGAAATGCGACAGAATGCCCCGCTCCCGCCATGCCCCAGCTCCTCGTCCTCCCTGACGGCCGCCGTCTCCCCTTGGACAAGCCGGTGGTCTCCATCGGCTCCGACGCGACGTGTGACGCCGTGGTGCAGGCGCCCGGCGTGAAGCCGAGCCACGCGCTGCTGTTCCGCGACGCGCGAGGCTGGAGCGTGTCCCCCGCGGGACGCGGCTGTGACGTGCGGGTGCGAGGCAAGCGCGTGGACCTGGCGCCCCTGGAGCCCGGAGACCGCGTGCGCGTGGGCACGGTGGAGCTGGAGCTCGTGGACGCCGTCGAGCCCACCACCGCCGTTGCGCGTGAGGAGCCTGCTCCCCGGTGCAACGAAGGGCGCGTGGTGTCGCTGCTGTCGGAGCTGGCCTCGCGGATGTTGGTGCAGCGCCCCCCGCAGGAGGTGCTGGAGGTGGCGATGCGGGGGCTCGCCGAGGTGGTGCGCGCGGACGTGGGCTTCCTGGTCACCGCGGAGTCACTCGACGGGCCGCGCCGGGTGTTGTGCGCCACGGGGACTCGGCCGGATGTGGCGGTGGTGGACAGCCTGGTGGACCGGGTGATGACGTCGGGCGCCCCGGTGCGCGTGGCGGACGTGGCGGCCGACGCGGCGCTGGCGGGCGCGCCGAGCCTCACGGCGCTGCGGCTGTGCTCCGCGCTGGTGGTGCCGCTGCGCGTGGAGTCGGTGCCCCTGTCGGTGGTGTACCTGGGGCGGAAGCTGGGCGCGCCCGCGTTCTCCTCGACGGAGCTGGAGGAGGCGATGGCGCTCTCCGGGCTCGCGGCGCTGCTGCTCTCCACCCGGCGCGAGCTGACGGAGCTGCGTGCGCAGGTGGATGGCCTCACCCGCCGCATCGAGGCGGCGACGTTCGAGGGCCTCATCGGCGAGTCCCCGTCGATGCGCGCGATGTATCGGCAAGTGGAGCGACTGGGGCCCACGCCGCTCCACGTGCTCATCCAAGGGGAGACGGGCACGGGCAAGGAGCTGGTGGCCAGGGCGCTGCATCGGCGCAGTGGCCGTCGAGGGCGACTGGTGGCCATCAACTGCGCGGCGCTGCCGGAGAGCCTCATCGAGCGCGAGCTGTTCGGCCACGCGCGCGGCGCCTTCACGGGCGCGGGCCCGGAGCGCGCGGGACTGGTGGAGGCGGCCGACGGAGGCACGCTCTTCCTGGACGAGATTGGAGACATGCCCCTGGCGCTCCAGACGCGCCTGCTCCGCGTGGTGCAGGAGCGCGAGGTGACTCGACTCGGCGAGCACCAGCCGCGCAAGGTGGACGTGCGCGTGGTGTCCGCGACGCACGTCTCCCTGGAGGAGGCCGTGCGGCGAGGAACCTTCAGGGCGGACCTGCGCTTCCGCCTGGATGAGGTGCGCGTGGAGGTGCCGCCCCTTCGCGAGCGCGGCGACGACGTGCTGCTCATCGCGCACCACGTCCTGTCGCAGGAGGCGCGCAAGGCGAAGGGCTTCACGCAGAAGGCGGCGGAGGCGCTGCGAGGCCACCCCTTTCCCGGCAACGTGCGGGAGCTGTCCTCGCGTGTGCGCCGCGCGGCGGTGCTGGCGTCGGACGAGCTGTTGCGGCCGGAGGACCTGGAGCTCGGCGCGGACGGCACCCCCCTGATGCCGCTCGAGGAGGCGCGCGAGGCCTTCGTGCAGCGTCATGTGCGGGAGGCGATTGCTCGCAGCGGAGGCAGCAAGAAGGACGCGGCGGCGGCGCTGGGCATCGGCCTGCGCTCCCTGTTCCGCTACCTCGGCGAGGGGGACTGACACGCCGCCTCCTCGGGAGGCCCTGGGACGTGCCAGTCCTGGCACGTTCTGGCCGCGCCCGGCCCCCAGAAGGGCCTGGGCTGTCCCGCAACCCCGTGGAATCGTGGCACTCGCGTGCCGGAGGAGGGCTCGGCACGGCCGTTGCGATGGGGGGACGCATCGCGCGCCGAGGGTGCTGGCGCGCCACTGAACCTCACGGAGACGGACATGAAGCATGTGGTGATGGGACTGTTCCTGGCGCTGGCGGTGGTGGGCTGTGGCGGCACGAAGGACGACGACGGCGGCAACGACGACCCCGGCAAGCAGGGTGAGGGCCTGTGCAGCGCGAGCAAGGCCTGCCCCTCCGGCCAGTTCTGTTTCAACGGCCTGTGCGCCATCGGCTGTCAGTCGAACGCCAACTGCGCGGCGGACCAGTACTGCGACCTCGAGGACACGGGCATGCCCGCCGCCTTCTGCAAGAACAAGAAGGCCGGGACGTGCAGCTCCAACAGCCAGTGCTTGAGCAACCAGATCTGCATCGAGGGCCTGTGCAGCCTGAAGCCGCCCGAGAACCCGCCGACGTGCAACCCCAACACGTCGGACTTCAAGGACGGCTGTGACACGTATTCGGTGTGCCTGGACCCGGATGACCAGGGCAGCCAGAAGCCGTACTGCGCCAGCTTCGCGCCGTGCCCCGAGGACGGCGTGTGCCCCACGGGCCTGGGCGGCGCGGTGTGCAACGACGGCTATCTGCAGAACAAGGGCCGCTTCTGCATGCAGGGCCTCTGCCGTGAGAACTCCAACTGCCCGTCGTCGTGGAACTGCGTGAAGCCCTTCTCGGGCGCGGTGCTCGGCTTCTGCAGCCCGGGCGCCCTCGGCTTCCCGTGCACCGAGAACTCGCATTGCAAGAGCGGTCAGTGCTTCTCCGCGCCCGGAATGATGGGCGCCTGCATGTAGCGGGTGGGAGCGGGCCTCGTGTCCCCGAGTCGGGGGGCGCGAGGTCCTGCTCCGGGGGCTGCTCTCCGCGGGAGGCTTTGCGTAGAGTGGCCAGCGCCTTGGTGAATCCTCGCGTCCTCTCGTTCTTGTTGCCGGTGTGGGTGCTGCTCTTCGCATCCGGCTGTCCGCTCGACATCCGCATCCGCTGTGAAGACTCCGGGGAGTGTGAGTCCGGGCAGGTCTGCGTGCGCGGTGGTTGCGAGGACCTGCTCGGAGAGCGGGTGGGGGATGATTGTGAGTCGGATGCGGAGTGTGGTCCGGGCTTCACCTGCGGCGAGGGGTTCCCGGGCGGGTACTGCCTCTTGGAGTGCTCGCGGGAGCGGTCTTGTCCGGAGGGGAGTGTCTGCGCGCTGGGCCTGGGCCGGTGCCTGAGGACCTGCGGCGAGCACTGCACCCGGTCGGGCTATGGCTGTGGACCGGTGCCCGAGTCCTCCGGGCCGCTCGATGCCTGCGTGCCGGTGGCGACACCGGCGGATGGCGGGAGTGACGGGGGCTGCACGGGCTCGGGGTGTGGGACGCCGGATGGAGGGGGCGGGGAGGAGAACTGCACGACGGACTTCGAGTGTCGGGCTGGGTGGCGGTGCAGCAACAGCCAGGTGTGTGTCGAGGGGCCTCGGCTGGGGGAGGCGTGCCGGGACAGCTTCGAGTGCGCGGTCTACGCCACCTGCCCCAAGGAGCGGCTGCGGTGCGAGGAGACCTGCAACGCGCAGGTGGGCGGGCTGTGTTCGGCGGGCTACCAATGCGCGCCGGACGGACTGTGCGTCCGGGAGTGCACGGGGGCGCCGGCCACGGTGGGGGAGCAGTGCGAGAACTCGATGGACTGCGCTCCGTGCAGCGTGTGTGTGGCGTCCGCGCCGGGGCTGCGGTGCCGCCAGTCATGCCGGTTGGACAGGGACTGCCCGGGAGGCGCGGCGGGGGCCTGTGAGCCGGTGGGGCAGGCGAAGTACTGCCGGTTGTAGGCGGGGCTGAAACCATCGGCCGGGTTGCTCGCGGGGGGCGGCTCCCGGAGAATGCCCGGGTGATGACGGGTGAGGTGCTGTCGGGCCGCTACCGGCTCGAGCGGGAGCTGGGGCGTGGTGGGATGGCCACGGTCTTCCTGGCGACGGACTTGCGGCTGTCTCGCCCGGTGGCGTTGAAGCGCATGCATCCGGGGGGAGGCGCGGGGCGCGCGGAGCGCTTCCGCCGGGAGGCCGAGCTGGCCGCTTCGCTCCGTCACCCCAACGTCCTGGAGGTCCACGACTACGGCGAGGATGGGGCGCATGGTCCGTTCCTCGTTTGTGAGTGGGTGAGAGGCGAGGACCTGCGGGCGTTGGCGGGGAGGCTCGCGCCGGTGCCGCCCGAGGCCGCGATGGTGCTGGCCTGGGAGCTGGCGCGCGCGCTGGCGGCGGCGCATGCGGTGGGCATCGTCCACCGGGACGTGAAGCCGGAGAACGTGCTCGTGGCCGAGGGTGGGCCGCTGAAGCTGGCGGACTTCGGGCTCGCGGCGCTGGAGGACCAGGAGCGGCTGACGAGCACGGGCGCGGTGACGGGCTCGCTGCCGTACATGGCGCCCGAGCGCATCGACACGGGGGCGTACTCGTCCGCGTCGGATGTGTATGCGGTGGGGGTCATCCTGTTCGAGCTGTGCTCGGGGGCCACGCCGCACTCGGGCAAGGGCGCCGCGCACCTGGCCGCGTCGGTGATGACGAAGGACGCGCCGTCGCTGACGGAGGAGGTGCCGGGGACGCCGGAGCCGCTGGCCGTGTTGGTGGCGGGGTGTCTGGCGAGGGATGCGAGGGACCGGCCGAAGGATGGCGCGGCGCTCGCTTCGGCGCTGGAGGAGTTGCTCCTGAAGCGGGTGGGGCCTCCGGCGGAGGTGGCGCGGGAGTTCTTCGGAAATCCGGTGGCTGTTGCAGCGAAGTGGCGGCGGGGGCGCTTCGAGCGGTTGCTGGAGGAGGGGCGCGGGCTGCTGGCGCGAGGGGAGGGGGCACGGGCTGCGAAGGTGCTCAACACGGCGCTGGTGCTGGAGCCCGGGTCGACGGAGGTGCTGGCGCTGCTGCGCGAGGGACCGAAGCGCTCCAGGTCGAAGGGTGGGGTGCTCGCGGCGGGGCTCGCGGGCTGCGCGGTGGTGGGGTGGGGCGGGTGGATGCTGGTTTCGAGTGAAGGTTTGAACGCGGGGCCCGTCAGTCCCGCCGCCATGCGGAAGCCGGTTGGAGTGGAAGAGGCGGGGAACCCTCGCCCGGACGCAGTGAAGGGGCCCCCGGGAGGCGTGGGGGAGACAGGCGAGGAAGGGCGCTCTCCAGAAATCATGGCGGCGAGTGGCTCGACAGCTCCCGTCGACTCCCGGCAGCCAGCGAGCGCCGGAGGGGCGCCGACGCATGGTCAGGACGTGGTGGCTACCAGAGTGGCGAAGTCGGGTGGTGGTGCTCCCGCGGACTCGTACCAGCGAGGGGTTGAGGGGCGGGTGCCAACCTCCGCCGGAACGGTGGTGGCTCCTGGAGACTCGCAGCAGCGAGGAGTTGCGGGGCGGGTGCCAACCTCCGCCGGAACGGTGGTGGCTCCTGGAGACTCGCAGCAGCGAGGAGTTGCGGGGCGGGCGCCCACGGATGAGCAGGCCGCTGCATCCGGCGGAATGGCGGTGGCGGCTCCCGTGGACTCGCGCGAGCGAGGAGTGTCGGGGCGGGCGCCAACGGATGCTCTGACCGTGGCATCCGCCGGAGCGGTGGGTGGCGCTCCAGGAGACTCCCGGCAGCACGCACCGAGCGAGATGCCGGCCGGGAGCTTCAAGGTGCCCGCGTCCGGCTCGACGGGCAGCGAAGCTCGCGACCGCACGAAGGATGCAGGCCTCAAGTCGGACTCAGCGAAGCTCCCACCGGCCTCGGTGTCAGGGACCGCTCCTTCAGCGGCACCCGCACGGGAGGAGAGCGCGAAGCCCGCGGTGTTGAAGGTGACGTCGCGTCCGTGGGCGGAGGTGTTCGTGAACGGCGAGAGCCGAGGCTACACGCCGCGCGTGCGCGAGCTCTCCCTCCCGCCGGGCACCCACCGGCTGCGCTTCGTCAATCCGTTGTGCGACGAAGTCGAAGTCGCGGTGACGCTCGCGGCCGGTGAGACCGTGGCGCGCGACGTGGTGCTGACGCTGCGCAAGGCGGAGGTCTCCATCCAGGCCCCCGTGGGCGCGAGGCTCTTCGTGGATGGGCGCGAAGTGGGCACCGCGCCACTGCCGGGCCCGGTGTCGCTCGAGCACGGGAAGCATCGCGTGAGCGCGCATCTTCCCGGAGCCACCCCGGTGCAGCGCGAGGTGGAGGTCGTGGCCGGTCGTCGCCTCGAGGTGTCGTTGGAGGTGACGCCGTGATGGGAGCGGCGTGGCTGTTGGTGGCGCTGGCCGCCTCTCCGCTCGATGGCGCTCGGAGCGCCTACCAGTCGGGCGAGCTGACGCAGGCGCGCACGGAGCTGGAGTCGCTGCTCTATCCGCTGAAGCTGGAGGGAGAGTCGCTGGAGGCGGAGGGGCACCTGCTGCTCGCGGCGACCTACCACGCGCAGGAGGAGAACGCGCGCGCCGAGGACGAGGTCGTGCGCGCGTTCGCCGTGCGCGAGGACCTGGGCGTGGACCCGCTGTTGTATCCGCCAGACTTCCTCGCCTTCGTGGGGCGAGCCCGCACGCAGCACCAGTCGCGCATCGCGGAGCTGCGCGCGGAGCGTCGTCCTCGCCTGGTGCCTCCGCCCGCGCCGCTGGTCGAGCCGGTGTCGAAGGACGCCGAGGTGCCCACCCTCTCGCGGGCCTGGTATCTGGCGCCGCTGGGAATCGGACACTTCAAGCAGGGGCGCTCGCGGATGGGGACGGTGATGGCGGTGACGCAGGGGGTGGGGCTCGCGGTGGCGGGGGCCTCGCTGGGGGCGTCCTTGTCGATGCGGGGGGCGGACGGGCGTTACAGTGCGAGTGATGCGGGGACCGCGCGGACCCTCAACGTGACGTACCTGGTGGGGGCGTACGTGTTCGCGGCGGCCTATGCGTACGGCGTGTTGGATGGGATGGTGTTGGCGCCGGAGCCGCCTGCCCGGTCGGGTCCCTGAGGAACAAGCGGGACTTTCGGGGTCCCCTGGCTGCATTTAGATGCAGGTGAATGGAGGTCGGTATGTCGCGCGAAATCGTCCACGAGCGCTCGTTCAACCCCATCGTCGCGGGTTTGCTGTCGCTCTTCTTCCCGGGCTTGGGGCAGCTCTACAAGGGGCACCTCATCCGGGCCATCCTGTGGTTCTGCTTCGTGGGCGTGGGCTACTGGCTGCTGATTGTCCCCGGAGTGGTGCTGCACGTCTTGTGCGTGCTGGGGGCCACCTTCGGGAGCGCGGGCAAGGAGCGGTTCCGGTTCGCGCGGTAGGCGGGCCTGGCGGCGTGACGAAACGATGACCCTCCGTGGGCGGTGTGTCGGCCAACGGAGGGGGCGGACCCTGTACTCAAGAGGCTGTCTCGATTCAGAGGGAGCAGCCACATGGGTATGTCCATGGGAGGTGGCCGTGGGGGGATGAAGAGTGAGATCAACGTCACGCCGTTGGTTGACGTGGTGTTGGTGCTCCTCATCATCTTCATGGTGGTGACGCCGATGATGAAGCGGGGGAAGGAGGTCGAGCTTCCCAAGGCTCAGCAGACGGAGGAGGACGGACCGGACCCGCTGATTCTCTCCATGACTCCGGACAAGAAGCTGTTCGTGGAGTCGGAGGTGTCGGCGAGTGACGCGGACTTCCAGAAGAAGCTGCGGGAAGCGATGCGCGCGGACCCCCAGCGGCGGTTGCTGCTGAAGGCGGACCAATCGCTGACCTACAGCGACGTGATGAAGGTGATGCTGCTGGCGAAGGCGACGGGTGCGGAGAAGGTGTCGCTCGCGGTGGTGGAGCCGAAGCAGGACAAGTAGTGCTCGATTCCGTGGGACGCACGAGCCTGGGTGGCGGGGCCAAGGCATAGTCTCGCGGATATGCGGGGACTCTGGGCGCGGATGTCTGGGCGGCACGTGGCGGTGACGCGGCTCTACGGGATGCTGCTGTTGCTGTTGGTGTGCTGCCTGGGGTTCATCGCGCTGTCGGACGAGGTGACGGAGGGGGAGACGCAGGACTTCGACGAGCGGGTGTTGCGAGCGCTGCGCAGCCCTGGAGACGTGTCGGTGCCGAGAGGCCCCTGGTGGCTGCGTCCCATGGCGGAAGACGTGACGTCGCTGGGGGGCGCGCCGGTGTTGTTGTTGGTGACGCTGGCGGTGCTGGGCTTCCTGGTGCTGGCGAGGCGCTACCGGACGGTGTTGCTGGTCCTGGTGGCGACGGTGGGTGGGACGCTGTTGAACGGGGGGCTGAAGCATCTCTTCGCGCGTCCAAGGCCCTCCGTGGTGCCGCATCTCCAGCACGTGGTGTCGACGAGCTTCCCGAGCGGGCACGCGATGTTGTCTGCGATTGTGTACCTCACGCTGGGAGGGCTGTTGGCGCAGCTCGCGGAGCCCAGGCGGTTGAAGGCATACATCCTCACGGTGGCGTTGATGCTCCCGCTCCTGGTGGGCCTGACGCGCGTGTACCTGGGCGTGCACTACCCCACGGACGTGCTGGGAGGTTGGGTGGCGGGACTCGCCTGGGCGCTGCTGACCGCGCTGACCGCACGGGCCTTGCGACGGCGCAGCCCGGCCCTTCGCGAAGAAGCCCACCGCGTGGTGGAGTGATGGAGCACGGAGGACACATGTTGCGCTGGGAAACGTTGTCGCTGGGTTTGCTCCTGTTTCTTCAAGGCTGCGCACTGTCCCGGCCCGAGAAGGCGCCGCCCGAGGAAGCCGCGCACTACAAGTTCCCCATCGCCCTGCCCACGGAAGGACAGCAGGTCCTCTCGGGCCCCATCGCCGCGGCCGTGTCCCTGGCGATGGAGGACTTCCTCCCGCTCGGACACACGCTCCCCAGCGACGCGAGCCCCATGGAACGCTGTGCCTCGCGCCGTGACGCCTACGACGTGACCGCGGTCCCAGGCTCCGCCGACGCGAGCGTCGTCTTCGTCAGCTTCTCGCCGCGCGAGAGCACCTGCCGCGACCTCCCAGGCCCCAGCCGCTCCGACACGCCCGTCGTCTACGCCGTGGACATCACCCGGAGCCGCATCCTCTCCGTCCAGAAGTAATCGTCCCGCCAGGCGCCTCGGTGGCCCGACCGCCGAGGAGGCGACCTTCGCCGCCCCCTCTCCTCACGAAAAAGCCCCCACCCGCCGCCCGCTGCGCGAAAGTCGCGGCCCCGTGCGCCGTCCCTCGCTCCGCTCCTCACCCCGCTCCCCCGCACCTCTCGCGAGGTCCTGGGCATGAGCGTGTGGAGTTGGCTGCGTCGATGGTTCCCCGCGCTGCGGACCGAGTTCGTCGCCATCTTCTACGATGAGGCCTACCGCCTCCCGCTCACCGGCATCGAGAACACCGTCGGTGTCGAGCCCCGCGGCGTCGACTTCACCACCTGGTACCTCCTCGAGAAGCACGTCGTCCGCCCCGCCGACGTCTACCGCCCCCGGCCCGTGAGCTACGCCGAGCTCTCCCGCGTCCACGACGCCGCCTACCTCGAATCCCTCGGCCGGCCAGAGACCCTCGCGCGCATCTACGCGGTGGACCCGTCCGAAGTCCCGGTCGACACGCTCCTGTCCAACGTCCGCCTCGTCTGCGGAGGCACCCTCGGCGCCGCACGCCTCGCCTTCGGCCGCAGAGGCCCCGTCGTCAACATGGCCGGCGGCTTCCACCACGCCGCCCCCGGCCGCGGCGGTGGCTTCTGCGCCGTCAACGACATCGCCGTGGCGCTCGCCTCCCTCCAGTCCGATGGCTACGAAGGTCAGACTGTCGTCCTCGACCTCGACGCCCACCCACCCGACGGGACCGCCGAGTGTCTCGCCGGCAACCCCAAGGTCTGGATCGGCTCACTCTCCGGCAGCGACTGGGGCTCACTCCCCGAAGGCGTCGACGAGACCCGCGTCCCCGACGGCATCTCCGACGACGACTACCTCACGCTCCTCGACGGCCTCCTGTCGCGCATGCCCAAGGCCGACCTCGCCTTCGTCATCGCGGGCGGAGACGTCCTCGCCGGAGACCGCTTCGGCCGCGTGGGCCTCTCTGTCGAAGGCGCGCGCCGCCGCGACCAGCGCATCGCCGACGCCCTTCACGGAGTCCCCAGCGTCTGGCTCCCCGGCGGCGGCTACCACGCCGACTCCTGGAAGCTCTTCGCCGGCACCGTCCTCGTGCTCTCCGGCATGGGCGGCCGTCGCATCAAGGAACGCTACGACCCGCTGAGCGCGCGCTACCGCCGCATCTCCCGCCTGCTCATGCGGGAAGGCACCCCGCTCGACGACATCACCATCACCCAGGAGGACCTCGAAGGCTCGCTCGGCCTGGGCGGGGACCCTCAGCCCCGCGTGCTCGGTTACTACACGGCGCAGTCGCTGGAGTACGCCCTCTTCCGCTACGGCCTGCTGTGGCAGGTGGAGCGCCTGGGCTACAGCCGCCCCCGCGTCGAGGTGAACGCCACCGGCGCCGGAGACCGCATCAAGGTGCTCGGCCGGGCCGGAGGCCAGGAGCACCTCCTGGTCGACGTCGTCGTGGAGCGCCGCACCATCGCCGACGAGCCGTACTTCTTCGTCAACTGGCTCAGCCTGCGCCACCCGCGCGCGCGCTTCAGCGAGCGCCGTCCCCAGCTCCCCGGCCAGGAGGTCCCCGGCCTGGGCCTGGCGCGCGAGGCCACGGAGATGTTCGTGCTGATGGCCCGGCGACTGGAGCTCACCGGCGTCGCCTTCCGCCCCATGTGGTACCACCTCGCCGTGGTGGCCAAGGCCCGCTTCCGCTTCGTGGACCCCGCCCGGCAAGGCCGCTTCGAGGCCCTGATGCGAGACCTCTCCCAGCTCCCCCTGCTGGAGGCCACCCGCGCCGTCGCCGATGGCCGCGTCCTCCTCGGCGGTGAGCCCTACCGCTGGGAGCCCGCGGACATGGTCCTGCGCCTGGAGCCCCAGCCGCTCGACACCGACGCCGTCGCCGCCGAGCGCGAGCGCTGCCACTTCACCTTGGAACCGCGCCGCTGAGACACGTCACCCCCGCATGGGCATGGTAGGCAGACACCGTGGACCTGGACGCCCTTCGTCGTGAGCAACACAAGCTGCGGCTCTCCTGGATGCCGTGGCTCTACTTCTCCCTCAAGCCGCGCCACCGCGAGTGGGCCGAGGCCTGGCAGCGCGAGGTGCAACAGCGCCTGCGGGACTTGGAGACGGTTGAAATCGCGGAGGGATGTTTCATCGCCCCGGAGGCCCGCGTCTTCGCCGAGCCCGGCCGCTCCGTCGTCATCGGCCCCGGCTGTAGCATCGCCGCGGATGCGTTCGTCCACGGCCCCGTCGTCCTGGGGCCTCGGGTGAGCCTCAATGCCCGGGTGAGCCTGGATGGCGGTGCGGGCGGCATCCGTATCGGCGAAGGCTCACGTATCGCCACGGGCGCCACCCTCTACGCCTTCGACCATGGCCTCGCACCGGACCGTCCCGTGCGTGAACAGCCTGTGACGTCTCGCGGCATCACCGTGGGCGCGGATGTGTGGATAGGTGCCAACGCGGGCGTGACGGACGGCGTCACCCTGGGAGACCACGCCGTGGTGGCCATGGGCGCGGTGGTGACGCGGGATGTGCCGCCGTGGGCCATCGTCGGCGGAGTGCCCGCCCGAGTGCTCGGAGACCGTCGAGAGCGCCCTCGCTCGGGTTTTCCGGGCGGGTGGGAACCCGAGGACCAAGGGTGAACTTTCTCCGCCTTCATTGACTTCCCGACATTCGCCGGTTCTATGCTGGAATCCGACGTCGCCACGGGAGGGGCACGGGGTCATTGGACAGGGTTCTGGCCCCCCCGACCGTGGGCGCAGGAGGTCGAAGTGGCAGACGAGCGGCGGGACGTGGGGCAGGTCGAGTCCCCGGTACCGGTTCCCGAGACGAGCGCGGGTGGCCTGTCCTCCCGTGGTGTGTCGTCATCATCTCAAGACAGCGCGGCGTCGATGGCGCGGCGGCTCCAGGTATTGGAGGGGCTGCTCAGCGAGGTGGTGTTTCAGCTCGACGCGCAGGGACGTGTCACCTACCTGGGGCCGGGCTGGGAGCGGCTGACCGGCTCGCTGGGGGCTGTGTTTCACGGGCGCCTGCTGGTGGAGGCCGTGCACCCGGTGGACCGCGCCGCGGCGAGAGTGCTGCTGGAGTCGGTGGCGGGGCAGCAGATTCCGGAGGCGCGCCGGGAGATTCGCCTGGCCGTCGGCGATGACGCGCGCTGGGTGGTGCTGGCCGCGCGCGGTGTGCCCGGGGAGCCCGGGGAGGTGGTGGGCTCGCTGCTGGACATCGACTCGCGCCGCCGCGCCGAGGAGGCCGTCGCCACGCGCGAGCGCTACCTGGAGACGATGGTGGAGGTCCAGCGGCGGATGATGCCGCACCAGTTCCCCCGGGACTTGTATGCCTCCGTGGTGGAGCCCCTGGGCCGCGTCTCCGCCGCCAGCCGCGTCTATGTGTTCGAGATGCACTACGGCCCGGACGGCGTGCTGCTGGCCTCGCAGCGCGCGGAGTGGTGCGAGCCGGGGATTCCTCCCAACCTGGAGGACCCGAACATGCACGGCCTGCCGTTCATGGACGCCCTGCTGCCGGAGCAGTCGGCGGCGCTGATGCGCGGCGAGCCCGTGCAGGCGCTGCCTCGGGGCTTCACGCCCGTCCTCGCGCCCATGCTGGAGGCGCAGGGCGTCCAATCCGTGCTGCTCCTGCCGGTGCACGTGCACGGGCAGCTCTTCGGTGTCATCGGCTTCGACAACTGCCGGGAGGCGCGGCCCTGGGGCCCCATCGAGGTGAACCTGCTCTCGGGCGCGGCGGGCACGCTGTCGCTGGCGCTGGAGCAGCGCACGGACCAGGCGCTGCGCGTGCGCACGGAGACGACGCTCCGGCGCACCGAGGCGGGCGTGCACCTGCTCATCGAGGCCTTCCCGGACCCGGTGATGGTGCACGTGGGAGACGGGGTGTTGTTGTCGGTGAACCCCGCGCTGGTGCAGTACCTGGGCTACCGCGACGCCTCGGAGATGCTGGGCCGTCACGTGCTGGAGCTGGTGCGCGAGGAGGACCGGAGCGCGGCGCAGCTCTACCTGGGGCATGCCCTGGAGGGGAAGCGGGCGGCGCGCGCGGTGGAAGTGCCGCTGGTGCGTCGCGACGGGGAGACGGTGGTCGCGGACCTGGTGACGCTGGCCGTGGTGTTCGACGGAGCGCCCGCGTGGGTGACCATCGCGCGCGACTACACGGAGCGGAAGCGCACCCAAGCGCAGATGATGCTCGCCGACCGCATGGCCTCCATGGGCCTGCTGGCCGCGGGCATCGCGCACGAGCTGAACAACCCGCTCGCCTACGTGTTGTCCAACCTGGAGTACCTGCACTCGACGCTGGGCCCGCGCGCGCGGCCGCTGTCACCCGACGACATGGTGGAGTGCCGCCAGGTGCTGGACGACGCCCGCGAGGGCGCCGAGCGCATGCGGCAGATTGTCCGCCAGCTCCGTGTCTTCTCCCGCGTGGAGGAGACGCGCGAGGAGCCGGTGGACGTGCACCGCGTCCTGGACTCGGTGATTCAGATGGCGGCCAGCGAGGTGCGTCCTCGGGCGCGGCTGGTGAAGACCTACGGCACGGTGCCGCAGGTGCGCGGCAACGAGGGCAAGCTGTTCCAGGTGTTCCTCAACCTGGTCATCAACGCCGCGCACGCCATCGAGGAAGGGCAGTCGGAGACGAACGAGATTCGCATCACCACGCGGCCGGACGAGGGCTCGCGGGTGTTGGTGGAGGTGCGGGACACCGGAGGTGGCATTCCTCCGGAGCACCTGCGCCGCATCTTCGACCCGTTCTTCACCACCAAGTCCGCGGGGCTGGGAACGGGGCTGGGCCTGTCCATCTGCGACACCATCGTCACCGCGCTCGGCGGCCACATCTCCGTCGAGTCGTCGGTGGGCGTGGGCACCACGTTCCGCGTGGCCCTGAACGCCGCCTTCCCGCAGGGCGAAGTCGTGCGTCCAGGGCTCTGAGTCAGGCTCGCGTCACCTAGGTACAGATGCCAAGGGGTTGTGAGCCCTCCACGCCGAACAAGGTCTTCTGGTAGCTGATGCCCGCCCACTGGGCGATGGTCACCCACCAGGTCTTCTTGAAGAAGAGGACCCGGACGCGCGCGAAGGCGCGCAGCGTGCCGGAGAGGGTGTTCAGGTCCAGGTCCGTCCGGAGCTTCCAGTCGAGGCTGCACACGGGCCAGAGGACCTCGCCGGAGGCGGGCAGGGTGGCGTTGATGAGGGCCAGGCTGCCCTCCACGCCGAAGCCCACGATGACGACGTCCACCGCCGCGGACGCGGTGACGTGGGACCAGCCGCCGGGCGTCGCGGAGAGCCGGGCCACCAGGGGATTCACCTCGCCCCTCACCGCCATCTTCACGCCGCCGGAGAGCGAGGCCTTCACGGTGATGGGCACCGGCCCCACCATGAAGGACTTGGAGGCGGAGAAGAACGTGCGGCTCCAGTTGACCGGCGAGGGCTCATACACGGCCTGCAGACTGGTGGACCAGACCTCCTGTCCCAGCACGTAGATGGCGGCCTGTCCGCTGTTCTCGCCCCCGTTCTGTCCCACGACGTGGGCGCGCCCGCGCACCAGGTCATGCTCCGACGAGAACACCGTGGCGAACACCTTGCCCTCGGCCACCGCCACCACCTTCTTGTCCGCGACGGCCGTCGCCGTCTCCGCGGTGAGCAGCGTGCTGAGCTGATAGCCCGCGCCGAACAGCCCGTTGCCGAAGCGCTCCGTGCGGATGTAGGACTTGTTGAATGTCTGCACCGGGTTGGTCCACGGCGTGATTTCCATGGCCGGAGGGACCTGGTGCGTGAAGGCCTCCGGAATCGTGGCCTGCTCGATGTCCAGGTTGTGCGTGTGGTCCGCCAGGTCGTAGCGGAGCTGTCCTCCCGTGCGGTTCGTCTCGTCCTGGAGGATGGCGTGCTCCTCGGCGGGGGAGTAGCTGGCGCCGGGGACGAAGGGGGCGACGGAGGTCTCCCAGGGCACCGCGTCGTCCAGCGACGTGCCTGGGGTGTAGACAGCGAAGGGATACTTCGAGGGCTCGACGACGTACGGTTGAGAGTCGACGTAGCTCTGCGCCGCGACGAGTCCGGGAATCACGACCAGCATCAGCGCGACAGCGCGCGATACCACCCTGTGCATAGGGGACCTCCGAGGATGGGGAGGTCTGTCTATATGGGATGAATTCAAGGGCTCGCGTCGGCCCCCGGGGAGCTGTGTCTGGCTTCGCACGCTCGCGCTGCGGGGAACTCAGCGAATGGGTCGAGGACTCGACGGCTGCGGCGTGGGCGTGGTGGGGGTTTCCACGTAGGTGATGGCCATGCGACGGATTTCGGGATGCCGCTCGTTCTGTCCCGCCCATCGCAGCAGCGCCAGGGCACCGGGCGTGGTGCCTCGGTGCTGGCCCAGCAGGTGGACGATGTCGGAGCGCACGCCGTCGGAGGTGTCCTCGCGCAGAGCCTGTCCCAGCATGGGCAGCAGCAGCGGCTCCAGCGGGCGGAAGCCGCAGGCGAAGACGGCGCCTCGGCGCACCTCGGAGATGGGGTCGTTCATCAGGCGCTCCGCGAGGAGCCGGTCCGCGTCCGGGCCGGGAATCCCGCGCAGCGCCACCAGGGCGGCCTCGCGCACGCGCACCGCGTCGGAGCGCAGCGCCTCCGTGAGGGTGTCGAGCGCCGCCGGCGCGCGGGTGTTGCCCAGCGAGCGCAGCAGCAGGGCCCGCGCCTCCGCGTCCTTCGCGGCGCGGTAGTTGTTCTCCAGCTCCTGGACCAGCGCCTCGGAGCCTCGCGCGTCGGCGCCATTCAGGTGCAGGGCCGCGTTGCCCAGCGCCAAGGTCGCCGTGCCTCGCAACCGAGGGTCCTCGCTCCGGGAGAGCTGCCGCAGGGTGTCCACGCCTTCACGAAGGGGGCGGTCCGCCATGCCCAGCGCGGAGACCGCGTCCATGCGCACGTCCGTCGTCAGCGCCGTGTCTCCGGTGGCGGAGGCGAGCGCGCGGAGGGACTCCGGCGTGCTCGCGGCGGAGAGCGCGCCGAGCATGGCGCTGGCGGCCAGCGGAGAGAGGTCCTTGGCGCGCAGCAGCGCGGGGATGCGCGCGGCCTCCTCGGGGCGCAGGGTGAGCAGGGCGCGCAGCTGCTCCAGCGCGCGGGTCCTCGCCTCGTCCCGCGCCTTCTCGTCGGTGGGCAGCGCGCGCAGGTCCTCGAGGATGTCCTCCAGCTTGCGGGAGCCCAGCACCTGCCGGTGGTGGGCCAGCGGGTCGGGCGCGGGCCCCTGGAAGCTGGCCAGCAGGGAGGTGTCCAGGAAGGCGGCGCGCGCGGCGAACGCGTCCACGAGCGTGGGCTCGAGCCGCCGCTCGAGCAGGCGCAGCGACAGCTCCGTGGTGTTCGTCACCCGGGGCATGCCCTCGCCTGGGTCCACCATCAGCCGCTCGCGGACCTGGAGCGTCTGGAGCCACGCGTCCTCCGTCAGCTCGAAGGTGGCGCCGCCGCTGACGCTCATGCGTGGCGAGTCCTTCAGCGGCTGGAGTCCTTCGGGGGTCGCCGCGGCGGTGTAGACCTCCTTGTGCTTCCGGTAGCGGCGCGCCTCCACGCGCTCGTACCGGGCCACGTACTGGCCGGAGGTGTCCTGCTCCTCGGTGCTCCACTGCGTCGGCGGAGCGCCATCCACGACGAACTGCGAGGACGCGACCACCGAGCGCAGCAGCCCTCGCGCCAGCTCATCCACGCCGTGCTCGAAGTGGGTGAGCGACACCGCGCCCCTCGCGTCACGCGTCGCGAAGAAGGGCAGGGCGAGCGCGGCCACCATGGCCTGGTGGGCCTCGGGGGCGAGCGGCCCCTGGCCCTCGACGTCCAGGGTGAAGGTCGTGGGCCTGAGCTGGAGGCGGAGCAGCACGGCGTCGGCCTTCGCGGAGACGATGCCCACGTCCCACTCCCCCTGGAGTGCGAAGCGCATGCCCGAGCTCTGTTGTTCGAAGGACACTGTGGTCGTCAGGCTCAGGGCGTGGCGATGGAGGACCCCGGGCGAGGGGCGCTTCGGGGACTCCACCCCCGTGGAGCCCGCAGCAACCGAGGGCAGCGGGCCGCGAGATGTCTGTGAATGAGAAACAGACGGTGTGCTTGAAACCGGAGGCGGCCTCTCCGCGTTCTTTTTCCACCACACTCCACCCAGGCCCACCAGGACGAGGGTGGCAGCCAACGCGATGACGAGCGGCCGTTGGTGGCGCATGAGGTCCTCCGGGGTTGGTTTCTTGACGCGGATGTGTGGCCCAAACCACGCTTGCCATTGTGGCGGGTAGGAACGGTCGGGGCTTTTGGAGGATATAGCAACCCATTCGGCGGGGGGCTGGCATGGCGAGTCCACTGAACCCAGGGCGTCTCATCCCCAAGGGCTGTGCGGTTCGACGAACGTCGAACGTGCGCGCGAGCGTGGCGCTCGCGGTGTCCCTGACATGGCTTCTGACAGCCTGTGGCGCGCGTGAGGAGGGCGCGCATTCTCGCGGCACGGGCTCACGGAGCCAGGCGGTTCGGACGTGTCCAGTCCCGCAGACCTCAGGGTCCCTGGCCACCTGCAGGGATGCATGCCATCTGGGGTGCGGCGATGGCGTCTGCCAGGACGGTGAGACGGAGGCGACGTGCCCCGTCGACTGCTGGTGTGGGGACGGAGCGTGTGTCGACGAGACAGTTCATACCTGCCCCGTCGACTGCGGCTGCCCCGCGGCGGCCCCCATCGCCGTTCCCATCCTCCCCCCAAGGCAGGCGTCATGCCCCGGTTCCAAGTCCTCTTGCTGAGCTGCTGTGTCGGGCTCGCGTGTACCTCGTACACGATTTCTCCGCGGACCTTCGGGGTCGCCCGATGGCAGGGCTTCGCCACGGAGCAGAGGTCCCTGGCGGCGGGCGGAGGACAAGCAAGAGGGCTGCATGTCGCGGACGTGGATGGGGATGGTCTGCTCGACCTGGTCGTGGTCGCCGCGCGCGAGCAGAGCGTCTGTGTCCATCACGGTGAAGGCGAGGGTGTCTTCGCGTCACCGAAGTGTCTGCCGGCGGGCATCACGCCCATGGACGTGGCCGTCAGCGACGTGAATGGAGATGGGCATCAGGACCTGCTCATCGTGGGGCATTTCTCCAACGCGATGACGGTCCGCCTGGGCGACGGGCGTGGTGGCTTCCGGGAGGGCATCCCCTATTCGCTCGGCAATCACTCGCAGCAGGTGCGGGTGGCGGACCTGGATGGGGACGGACACCTGGACGCCATCACGAAGAACGCGGGCTCGGGGGGCTTCTTCAACATCACCACGCTGAAGGGCAGGGGGGACGGCACCTTCGGCACGGCGGTGCCTCATGCCGTCACGGGCCTGCCTCGGGACTTGATGCTCGCGGACGTGAGCGCGGATGGGCTCCCGGATGTGCTGGTGCTCAACACGAACAGCTTCACCGTGGACATCCTGCTGTCGAAGAAGGACGGCGTGCTGGCGTCCATTGCGCCGCTGCGGCTGTCGGGCTCCGCGGACGACGAGCCCTTCCGGCTGGCCCCCGCGGATGTGAATGGCGATGGGAACCTGGACCTCGTCATCTCCCACGGCCTCTCCACCGCGGGCTACTTGTCCGTGCACCTGGGGGATGGGCGGGGAGGCTTCCTCTCCAGCACGTCCATCCGCGCCGACGAGCCGGGCGAGGTGGTGGTCGCGGACTTCAACCGGGATGGGCGGGGCGACGTGGCGCACGCGGGGCTGTCGGGCGGCGTGTACCTGTTGCTGGGGCAGGAGGACGGGGAGCTGGGGCCGCCGGTGCGTGTGGCCTCGTCGCCGACGCCCACGTCGCTGGTGGCCGAGGACCTGGACGAGGACGGCTTCCCGGACCTGGCGTGGACGACGCAGGACACGGTGGAGGTGCTGTTGGGCTCCACCGTGAGCGGGCTGCCGTAGCGGAGCGGGGCGGGCAGCGGGGCCCGCGACACGGGTTTGTCGAGCTGGGAGCTGCATCCACCAGGAGGTGGGCATGAAGGAGCTGCTCTGGGGCGTCGTCTGGCTTGGGGTCGTGGGCTTCGCGAGTCCGGCGGAGGCCCAGCTCAGCGGGCGCTGTGGCGGAGACGACAATCTCACGCCGCAGCAAGCGCCTGGGCGCAACGCGTGGGCGCGCAAGTGCAACTACATCTCGGAGGCGAAGGAGGCCATCCTCAACGCCGACAACGAGTACCAGGTCTTCGCGAACGGGTGCTTCCAGTTCCCGTGCTCGCCGAACAGTTGCCAGTTCTTCGTGCCTGTCTCACCGAGCGCGCCGTGCATCACCGGGCTCGTGATGCTGGGCTCGTGTGTGGCCCACGCGGCGGCGCACCCGAAGGGCTCGCTGCTGGCGTACCTGGAGGGCGCGCGGGTGGATGGGCCCGAGTGGCTCTGATGCGGCGACGGGGCGTCGGTGGACACGCGCCCCGTCGTGGCCGTCTCAGTGAGCGCCGAAGCGTGAGTCGAGCTTCGTGAGCTGGCTGGTGAAGCCTTCCTCCTGCATCCGGGTGAACTCCGCGGTGTGCATGGGGTCCATGGTGACGACCATGCGGACGCGTTCGCCCTGGGGGATGAAGTCCACGACGATGTTGCTCTTGTAGGTGGCGACGCCGGGGATGAAGTCGATGAGGTTGGTGAGGATGAGCCGGGAGTAGGGCGTCACCTCGGTGAAGCGGGAGTGGGTCGCATGGGAGGGCGGCCGTCCCATCTCCTTCATCGCGGCAACCATCTCCGGCGTGTCGGCGACCATCTCGTACTCGAGCGTGCCGCCGGTGCGCGCGTCGATTGTCCGCACGTCCGCGCGGAAGCCCTGCGGCCCCCACCACGACTCGAAGCCCTCCTTCGTGGTCCAGAGCGACCAGATGTCTTCGATTCCAGCCCGGTAGGTGCGCTCGACGACGACCTTCGCGTTCTCGTTGCTCATGTCCGTGGTCCTTTCTTCTCTTGTCGCTTCTTCAGCGCGGCCCCGAAGCGGTCCAGCCGCTCCTCCCACAATTGCTTGTAGGGGCCGAGCCACCCTTCCAGCTCCTGGAACGGCTCCGACTTCAGCGCGTAGAGGCGGCGCTGCCCCTCCGGTCGCATCGTGACGAAGCCCGACTCCGAGAGGATGCGCAGATGCCGCGAGACGCCGGACTGATGGATGCCGGCCTTCTCGACGACGTCACTGACCTGCTGCTCGCCCTGGAGCAGCGTCTCGACGATGAGGCGTCGCGTCGGGTCGGCGAGCACCTGGAAGACGTCCAATTGCATGTCCATGTATATACACACCGGTGCATATGTCGGTCAAGGCGAAGGCCGGTGACCTGGGAGGCCACCGGCCCTTGGGACGCCAGGTGTGGGGGCTCAGCCCTGGCGGATGGTGGCCTTCAGGAGCTTCTCGGCGACGTCGACGAAGTTCTGGACGACGGCGTGGGGGTTCTTCTCGTCGAAGGCGTCAATGCCCACCACGAAGGCGGGATGGGGCAGCAGGAACCGCAGGGCCTCGTTGATGGACTCGAGGTACGGCGTGGCGTGGCCGTGGGCCGCCACCTCCGCGGCCATCCGCTTCTCCCAGTAGGGCGGCCCGTCTTCCTTGGGGACGAGGTACGGGATGACGAAGGGGACGTACTGGCCGAAGACGGGGTTGACGTCCGTGAACAGCCGCTTGTCGGACCACTGGCTCATCGGGAACGCGTCCGCCGGCGGGACGGTGTGCACCGAGGCCCGGCCGTTGCCGACCTCCAGGAGGGCCGCCTGCTGCTGCGAGTGCATGCGCAGCAGGGTGTAGCTCCAGATGGAGAGGCCCTCGGGGCGGAGGAGTTGGTAGGGGTGGAGCGACGCGCCGATGGTGATGACGGGGCGCTGCGTGATGCGCTGGATGAGCTCCACGAACGCGGCGGCATCGCTGGAGTGCTTCATCGGGGCATAGCCCGCGAAGCCATAGAGGTAGCCCTGCGTCCAGGAGGCGAAGTCGGTGAAGTCGACCTCGCGCGCCGCGGACTTCGTGCTCGTCGGTCCAGCCGAGGACGCGCCACTGGCGATTGCCGCATCCAGCGCGGCGTCGTTGGCGTCGAACAGCGCGGCGACGTGGGGGAACTCCTTCTCCACGGCCCAGTCCTTGGCGGTCTTGTCGAACGTGTCCTTGAGGGAGCGGTCCGCGCCGTGCCGGAGCAGGAAGGCCACGATGGCGGTGTGTCCACGCAGGCTCGCGCGGATGAGCGCCGTCTCGCCATAGACGTTGGCGTCGTTCACGGACGCCTGCCGCTCCACCAGGAGCCGGACGGCGGGGAGGAAGCCGCTGTCGGCGCAGACGATGAGGTCCGTGAGGCCGATGGAGGTGGGCTTGCCGGACGTGACGCCCGCCTGGAGCAGCACCATGAGCGCGTCTTCGTGGCGGCTGAACGCCGCCTCGATGATGGCCGTCTCGCCTTCCTTCGCGGTGAGGTGCGGGTTGGCTCCGGCCTTGAGCAGCGCGCGGAGGGTCTCCGCGTGGCCGCGCTTCGCGGCGTACAGCAGGGCCGTCCATCCGGCGACGCTCTGCACGTCCAGCGAGGCCTGGTGGGAGATGAGATGCTGGACGGCGGCGGTCTGCCCGTTGAACGCGGCGGCCATCAGCGGCGTGACACCCCCGTCACGTGGCGCATCGATGCCCTCACCGCGCTGGAGGGCCTGCGTCAGGCCCTGCAAGTCGCCCGCGGCTGCTGCTTCATGAATCGTCGGTTGCTGCGTCTCTGCCATCGCGACTTCTCCTCGGCGTTCCGTCCCACCCTACCGGGACAGCTCCCCCATTCGCTCGGGGGAATCGCGGCGCCCGTGTCGAACCTGGGTTCGCCTGGAGTGGAAGCGCCCGAGCCTCCTCCCGCCCGGACCCAAGGTCGCCACGGGGTGTGGTCCCTTTCGCCACACCCAGGTGGCATGGGGATGGAAGGCTTTTCATGGAAAGCGGTCAGGTGGATGCTGGGCCGGAAGGAGAGCCCCTCACGATGACGATGCGCGTTCCCCCCTCGAGCCTCAAGTCCTCCACGGCTGCTCGCACGACGGATTCGAATCCGCCCAAGGCGGCGGGCGCGGAGCCGCCTCAGCCCCCCACGACTGTCGACTCCACGAGCACAACCCAGTCTGCTCAGCAGACGCAGAGCACCCAGGCGCAACCGGAGGTCACGGACGGGTTCTCGAGCAAGCCCGCCTTCCACAAATCGCCCCCTCCCATCAGCGCGCAACAGTTCAATGACATCCAGGGGAAGAAGCTCAATGGGAACCTGATTCTGCAGTCGTCCTTGAAGAAGATCTTCGAGCCCTACCAGGACAACGTCGTCTCCTTCGCGCCCCAGCAGTTCTATCTCCCCGCCAACTCCATTGGAGCCTGCAGGGCGGCGTCGGCGGATTGGCTGCGTCGCTCGGTGACGAAAGACAAGCATAGCTTCACGGATGTCGGCCCGAAGAAGGCGGAGACGTTTATCCATCTCGAGGCGAAGGCCGAGGAGAAGCGGGCCTCGAAGCCGCCCAGCGAGCCGGGCACGACGCCGACGCTCACCTTGACGGAGAAGATGCCTCATACGGCCGCCCACAGCCGGATGCAGGACAAGTACAAACGATACGACGAGCAGAACAAGGTCTGGAACGAGCTCAGTGGGCGCGTCCAGACGGAGATGGCCGCTGGCGGCGAGTTTCCCGTGACGAAGGAGAGTCTCGGTGAGCGGGAGAAGTTGACCCATGCTGGCTACAAGGAGGCCATCGAGGCCAAGGCCACCGCCGGTGGGACGGCGGGACTCACGGTCGAGAAGCTGAAGACCCACAAGCTCAACGACATCGAGCCCACGGGGTGTGTGTTCTTCAAGGATGGGGAGTCCAAGACCTACGGTGGGCTCATGAAGGACGTGCTGGGCAGCCCCGAGTGCAACAGACAGGGGGCTTTCCTGCTCAACATCTCCAGCACGAAGGAGGGCGAGAACAAACGCTTCGACCACGCGCTGGCCGTGCATCAAACGCCCACGGAGGTCCTCATCATGGACCCCAAGGCGGGCGAGTTCAGGTTCCCGCGCCCGCCAGGAACGTCTGTCGAGGATACGCCCAAGCTCGGCGAGTTCTTGGATAAGCTCGGGGAGAAGTTCTACAAGGGTCGGACCTTCGACTTGTATCTGGTGCACGACTTCCAGAAGACAGACAAGTCCTGAGCCGCCGTGAGGAAGTCCTCGGGGGGCTGACGGACTCGGCCCGCAGCCCCTCCGAGGACGGACGGCGTCACTCGATGACGGAGTCCGTCACGCGGATGGGCGTGTCCGTGTGGTTCGAGATCTGCGGATACGTCACGTACCAGGAGCCCCCCTGGTTGTTCTGGATGACCGAGCGGTCGATGCGGATGTCGCCCGAGTGGTCGTTGCTCACGAAGAAGATGGCGCTGCCGTGGGCGTTGACCTGGTTGTGCTCGATGCGTGTCCCGCACAGGGACAGCGTCATCCGGTTTCCGTCGTTGTAGATGGCGCCGCCGCTGCCGCCGCCGGGCGTGCCTGGGCTGGCGGGGTTGGCGCCGCGCCCGATGGCCCGGTTGTGGGAGAAGAGGCTGTTGATGATGTTCCACGACACGCCGATGCTGCTGATGCCTCCGCCGTTGGAGCCGACCCCGCCGTAGCCCTCCTTGCCGCCGAAGGTCGTGTTCACCACGTAGACGGGCTGGTCGCCGGACTGGTCGAACACCCGCAGCGCGGCGCCTCCGACATCGGGCCCCGTGTCGGCGCAGACGTTGTTGAAGAAGCGCGAGTTGATGACCTTCACCCGCCCGCCGCGCACCCAGACGGCGCCGCCCCCGTCGAACTCCGTCTCCCCCTTGGAGCTGGCGTCCACGAAGGTGAGGTTCTGGAGCGTCAACCGAGGGTGGTCCTGGTCCTGGCAGTGGGAGGTCGTCCACACCAGCGCCTTGTCACAGGTGTTCATGTAGAGGATGCGGTGCTTGCCCGCTCCGCTGAGCGTCACCAGGCCCTTGCCGTCGATGACGACCTCCGGCCCCTTGTTGTTGAAGACCTTCGCCGTCCGGTCCAGCGTGATGATGACGGGCTCCGCACCGCAGTCGAAGGTGATGACCCCACCCTTCGCCACGGCGTCGACAAAGGCGTCCGAGGTACAGCTGGCGGCCGTCCCCGTCCCGACGACGGTGGTGGGCTTGGACACGTCCGCGAGCCCCGCCTCCGCGGGCACGCTGCACGTGGCCTCCGCGTTCGGGTTGCCGGCCGGCGGCCCGTCCTTGGGCTGCGTCAACGGGTTGGGGACCTCCACGCCGTCTTCGCCCGAACAGCCCGTGGCGCAGGCCAGCGCGACGCTGGCGACCAGGGAGAACAGCGGGGACGCAGGGGACCGGTGAAGTCTTCTCGGGTGCATGCAGCCTCCAGGACGGAGGCAGTCTAGCTGGCTCTCGAGATGCCCACCGAGAGGCCCGGCCTCATGTCATCGAACCGGGCCTCTCAGGCAGCCCTCTAGAGTCCGCCCACGTCCACGTCATCGCGCAGCGACAGGCGGTAGTCGTCCTGGGCCCACTCGTTCTGGAAGCGCACGGAGCCGGTGAGGAAGCCCTCCGCGTTCATCACGTTCTCCAGCTTCACGTGGCTCTCCGGCCGCACGTTCCAGACCTGGCCCTTGAAGTGGAACACCGTGACACGGGTGAGGTGCAGCTTCGCGCCGTCCGCGCCCATGAGCGTGTCCCCGGGCTTCAGCGTGCGCGCCTTCACCATCGTCCCGTCGTCGAGGACCATGGGGTGCTCCGCCGTCACCTCCAGGCGGCGGCCCTCCTGCGTCTCCAGCGTGAAGATGTCCTCCTGCGTGTCACCCGCCACGAAGCTGCGGATGCTCTGCTCGCCGAAGCGCAGCAGGCCCACCTCCGAGTCCGCGCTCAGCGCCGACACCGTGTGGAGCCCGGACGCATACGCCTCCGGAACCGGCAGCATCCGGCCGCCGAACGCCACCTTCTGCGACGGGGTGATGCAGCCCGCGACGCAGGTGCCCAGCTTGTTGAGGTTGCCCACGCACGCGGCGGCCTCCTCGGCGGGGACGAAGAAGGTGCAGGAGGAGCCCTCCGGCACGGCCGGGAACGAATGGCAGCCATTGGTGAACACCTGATACTCGTTCTCCGAGTTCAGGTACGCCTCGCGCGCGACGCTGATGAGGCCGCACTTGCGCGCCCAGGCGTTGCGGCCCCGCGCCAGCTCCACCGTGGTGAGCTGGTCATCCTGGAAGCAGCGCGTGGAGAGCTGCGCGTGGGCGGAAGGGGAGAGACAGAAGAGGAAGACAGCGGTGGTGATGAAGACAGACTTCATGGTGACTCCTTGAGGTGTTGGGGGTGACAGGGAAGACGGCCGCCTACGGCACGCCCGCGGCGTTCCAGGCATCACGCACCGCGTTCACGACCGTCGCGTCGTACCGGTCCTGCGCGGCCTGAATCGTGTACGCCTTGGCCTGGGACATGGTGGTCGTCGACGTGAAGTAGTTCGTCGCGGCGAAGTAGAAGGTCTGCGCCGCGCGGTTCATGCCGATGCCATTCACCCACGTGCCCGTCTTGCCGCGAGGGTGCGGGCCGCCCGTCACGAGCAGCTTGAAGACCAGGTTCGGGATGCCGGAGTTCCAGTGCACGCCGCCGTTGTCGGACGAGCCCGTGTAGCGCTCCGGGTAGTAGTCCCGAGACGAGCCATCCCGCGTGGGGCTGTCCATGTAGCGCAGCGCATCTCCGGCGACGTGGGGCGTCCAGACGTCCTCGCCAATCTTCCAGACGTCCGCGTCCACCGCTCCGCCGCGAGACCAGCTCTCGCAGAGGGCGGCGGCCATGTCGGACAGGCTCTCGTTCAGCGCGCCGGACTCGCTGCGATACACGAGCCCCGACTCGTACTGCGTCACGGCGTGGGCAATCTCGTGGGACACGACGTCCAGGTCCAGGCCCAGCTCGATGGAGTTGTAGCCGTCGCCATCCCCGAACACGATTTGCGAGCCATCCCAGTACGCGTTGACGTACCCGTCGCCGTAGTGGACGGTGCTGGTGATGGAGGCGCCCCGGTCGTCGAACGAGTCGCGGCCGAAGATGGTCTCGAAGCAGTCATACGTCGTGCCGATGTGGTCGAAGTTCCGGTCGATGTGCGCGTCCCACGTGGGGCTGGAGCCCTCGGCGCGCCGCAGGGTGCCGGGCGTCACCCAGCTCCCATTGGCCGAGTGGACCCGGCGGTTCATCCCCGCGTGGATTTGCGGTCGCACGTCGAGCACCCGGCCCGACGCGGCGTCCACGTAGACCAGGTCCCGCACGGGGTCTCCCTCGCGGATGCCCACGCGGGTCACCTCGTAGGCGGAGGCGAGGAGGCCCTCGGGTTCGAGGAAGTAGACGAAGCGCGGCTCGCCGCGGACGGAGACCTGCTCCAGCCCCTCCAGCGCCGCGCGCTTCACGGCGGCCAGGGGAAGCCGCATCAGGGACGCGGACTCGCGAGCGCCTCGCGCGGAGCCGTTGGCCGCGTAGACCTGTCCCGCGCGGTCGACGTGGACCACCAGCTCTCCGCCAATGACACGCACGCCGTGGTGGGTCTGGTCGTAGCGTACGTGGGTGGTGCCCTGGTCATCCGTGCGGCTGGAGCGCACCGTCAGCTCCTCCGCGCGCAGGCCGAACCGGGGGGCCAGCGTGCGCAGCGCGTACGGGGCTCCTCGCGCCGTCAGCGACGGGCTCAGCCGCCCCAGCTGTCCCCGGATGAAGGTGGGGGTGCCGTCCTTCCCGGCGTGGACGACTTCGAGGTCTCCCGAGGAGGACAGTGCGTGCGCCGAGCTGTCCAGGGGCGGGGCCGGGTCCACGGGTGCATCGCCACAGGCGGCGCCCAGCATGGCCAAGCACGCTCCCATCAATCCCTTCTTCCAAGTCCGAGTCACGACGCGCTCCTTGTCTACAGGTGGGTGTTGCTGGCTGGCTCCAGCGCAGAGGGGTGGCCATGTGTTGCCGACGGGTGGGGGGCACGGGCGAGTCGTTCGGGTCGTCGTCGGACACCGGCTGGGCTGGTACTGCGGGACACACGAGGCCCTGTCCGCCATCGGCAGACACGGTCCTCCTGGGTCCATGACGGCTGCGACTACAGGTGCGCGGTCATCCGCTGGACTTCATCGGGGCTGGCCCCCGACTCGGCCAGGCCGGCGATGAGCGCCTCTCGCAGCAGGTTCTTGAGCTTGGGACTCTCCAGCTTCGCGAAGGTGTCGACCGCCAGCTGGCGGTCCACCTGAGCGAGGCGAAACAGCAGGTCATATTTCTCCCCCACCAACCCCTTCTTCACCGAGTCGGGCAGGCCGCGGTCGATGGGAGACAACGCCAGTGACGTCATTGCGTCGCGCGCCGCGGGCTCAGAGGGCGCGAGCTCGAACAACAGGTCAATCATCGCCATGCGCTCGAGCACGGGTTCGGGCTTGTCCTCGAGGAACCGCGCATCGGCGGCGAGCTGTCGCAGGGCCGACGGGTCCGCCAGCTCCTCCCTCAAGCCGTGGATGCGCGTGGGCCCTTGTCTCGAGAACTCCTCGATGAAGGCCGCCTTGCGGAAGAACGCGTTGAAGCGCCCGGCGCGGTACTGACGCGCGGACTCGCGAGCGGCCTCGCGCTGTGCGCGTGTCGCGGTGTCTTCGGGCTCCGTGGCCTCGGAGGTCTGGGTGACGGGCGCGGGCGGGGAGGACGCGGGCCGAGGCGGAGGGAGGGGCGCGGCGGAGCGCATCGGGCCGGGCGCGGGCTCTTGGGGAACAGGGGCCTGGGGCGCATCGGGCCGAGAGGTGGACACGACGAGGCCCACGCCTCCCAGGACGAGCATCGCGAGTCCCGGCCCCAGCATCCGCCAGCGAGGAGGCGGCGTCGGCCTGGGGGGGCCGGGAGGTGGTCCGTTCATGGGCTCGACTCCTTGTCGTGGATGACGGCGCGATGAAACGAAGGGGTTACAGACGCCACCGCTCGGGAGGTGGCTCCGGGTTGAGCCCGAGGAACCTGCGATTGACGACCCGGTTCTCCGGGTCCACCGTCACCTGCGTCACGGGCTCGTCGAAGGGCACCTTCACGCGCAAGGTGTCCGACTCCGGCGCCAGTCCGTAGTCGAGCGTGACGACGCGCTGCTCGGTGGTGCCCTCGATGAGGACGTCCACGGAGATGGGGTAGCGCGTGCCGGAGAGGGAGCGCTGGACGGCGGTGACGAGGAGCTCCCCATCGAGCGCCTCGGTGCTCACCTCGAAGTAGGGCCAGTCCGGGTCTCCGCTGCCGTGGACCCAGGCGTCGAAGTAGGGGCCCAGGTCCTCGCCGGACGCGAGCTCCAGCGCGGTGCGCAGGTCCTGGACGCTCCGGTCACCGGGCTGGTGCAGGAAGTCCTTGATGGCCTGGAGGACGACGTCCTCGCCGAGCAGCGGCTCCAGCTGGAGGAAGAGAATCAGGGGCCCGGTGCCGTAGACATCCGCCGAGTACGAGAGGAAGACGGGCGGCGGGGCGTCCTGTGGCTGCGGGTAGTACGAGGCGGTGCGCGCCAGCCGGTCCCAGTGCGCCCGGGTCTGCTCCGCTTCGCCCGGGGGACGGGCCAGGAGCTCATAGCGGTACGTGAGGTACTCCGCGATGGCTTCCTTCCACACGAAGTCGAAGGGGCGCGACAGCGTGGTGCGATTGCCCGCCCACTGGTGCACGACCTCGTGCATGAGCGTGTGCAGGGTCATGTTCGCATAGTCGCGTCGCAGGTCCGGCAGGTCCTCGCGGAGGATGAGGTTGGCGGGGTGCTCGGCGCCGAGCCACTCCGTGGGCGCGCTCGCGACGCGCAGCTCCGTGCCGTACGGCAGCGGACCCAGCTCGCCGATGATCCAGTTCAGATAGGCCCGGACGTCCGCGCCGTGCAGCGCCGAGGCCAGCTTGCCCCCGGGCACCTCGTGCAGCTCCAGCCTGAACTTGCCGGGCACCTCCGTGAGGATGCTCGAGCGCCATGCGGGGTTGGAGGCCACGGCGAAGGACGAATACGTGGGCGCCTTGGTGAGCCCCGTCAGCTCGCACCGCGTGGTGGTGGTGCTGGGGCGTGTCCGCTTGCCCGGGCACAGCACGCGCTCGTTGGCGCCGTGCTTGATGGTGAAGACGTATTGCGTGAGCTGGTCCGTCCGGTCGTCACAGGGGCCGAACCGGTCGCACGCGCCCACCCAGCCCAGCAGATAGGTGAAGAGGTTCCCCGAGCGGTCGAACTTCCGCGAGAAGCCCACCTGGGTGAAGTCATACGTCTGGAGGGGCACGGTGAAGCGCGCCTCCAGCTTCACCTGTCCCGCGAAGAGCCCCGGGCCACAGACGCGGATGCCTTCGGGGGTCGACTCCGCGCGCAAGGGAATGGCGCCGTTCCAGTGGAGGTCGGTGAGCCCCTCGGGGGCATTCACCACGAAGCAGTCGCCTCCGGGCGGGGCGACATCCAGCATCAACACGGAGCGCGCCGCGCCCGTCTGCGTGACGAACTCGTATTCGTAGCGCGTCACGGTGGCCGCGAAGTCACCTCGCGGCGTGAGCGTCCCGTAGCGGTGGGACAGCGTGCCGTCCTCGTCGACGGCCTGGGGCGGAGCCTCCAGCGGGCCACACGCCGCCAGCGAGAGCGACAGCAGGCCCCACGCCAGCGCGAGCCCCGGTGTCATCGCTGTCGTGGACCCACGTGGGAGGCTTCGCATGACGGGAGGCTCCGGGGGACGGCTCAGAGGTCGTCGACGCGAACCTCGTCCCGCACAGACAGCCGGAAGTGGTCCTCCGCCCACTCGTTCTGGAAGCGCACCGAGCCCGTCAACAGCCCCTCCACATCCAGCACGTTCTCGAGCTTCTCGTGGCTGGTGGGCTGCACGTTCCAGGTCTTCCCCTCGTAGCGGAACACGGAGACGTCGCGCAGCTCCACCTTCTCGCCGTGGACGCCGAGCAGCACGTCTCCCTTCTGGAGCGTCTTGGCCTTCACCATCTCTCCGGAGGCGGTGACCATGGGGTGCTCGGCCGTCACCTCGACGCGGCGGCCATCCGCCGTCTCGAGCGCGAACACGTCCTCCACGGTGTCACCCGCCACGAAGGCGCGAATGGGCTGCTCACCCGACGTGGGCGACACCCGCGTCGCGTCCTTGCCGAGCGCCGTCACGGTGCGCACCCCCGCGTGGTACGCGTCCTCGATGGGCCAATACACGCCATTGAAGGCCACCTTCTCCCGCGCCGTGTAGCAGCCCGTCACGCACGTCCCCAGCTTCACCAGCTCGCCGATGCAGGGCGCGTTGATGTCGGCGGGGATGAAGAACGAGCACGTCGCGGTGGGGCCCGAGGCCGCGAAGGCGAAGCAGCCACCGGAGAACACCTGGTACTCCCCTTCGGAGTTGAGGAAGTCCCGCTTGGCCACGGTGATGTAGCCGCACTTGTGCGCCCAGTTGTTGCGGCCCTGGGCCAGGGCGGGCGTGGTGAGCTGGTCGTCCGTGAAACAGCGGGTGGAGAGCTGCGCCGATGCCGCCGTGGAGAGCATCGCGCACGCAAGGACAAGCAGAGACGACAGTCGCTTCATGGCTCGCTCCTGAGGGCTGGGGCCGGTGGGGGTGTCTGGAATGGCGGGGGACGGAGCTGCTTTCACCTATGCTAGTCGAGTGAAAATCAGCCCTGGGAGGGAGCCCCTGCCATGAGTGTTGAGTGTCATTGATTTGCAGCGAATGAAAACAATTCCAAAGATGTGGCGCTGGCGTGGAATTCTCGCCAGGGGCCCTCTCGGGCAGGCAGATGGCCGCCTGGAAGGCACTTGGGGTGTGGATTCCCCTCGGGTCTCTTCGGCGAGGGCCGGCGGCGATGTGGGACTCCGGACGCGCTGTCACTGGACGAGTGCACGGGGGCGGGAGAGTTCTTATTGAGGGAGGCCCGTTGGAGAGTCAGCTCCCACCCGCCGCGGAGGAAGGCATGTGTGCACAGCTCAACCGGTTCGTCCTGGTGCTGGGGCTCGTCGTGGGGGCGGTGGCCCTGGGCGCGAGTCCCTCGAGCGCGAGCCCGCAGGACGCCTGTGCGGGCAACACGCGCTTCCTGATGGGGGCGGGGATGGGGGACATCACCGGGCCGGCCGCGGAGGTGGGGATGATGGGCTACGGCCAGCTCTCCCAGCAGACGGCCGGCATCCACCAGCGGCTGCGCTCACGCGCCTTCATCATCGAGTCCCCGTGCAACGGTCGCCGCGTCGTGTTCGTGAGCGCGGACCTGGGGATGGTCTTCCAGGGGGTGAAGACGCAGGTGGTGGAGAAGCTGCGCGCGCGCTTCGGGGAGGTGTACGGCGATGACAACGTGCTCATCAGCGCCACGCACACGCATTCGGGGCCGGGGGGCTTCTCGCACCACACGTTCTACAACCTGACCTCGCTGGGGTTCGTGCCGCAGAACTTCGATGCAATCGTCTCGGGCATCGTCACGTCGGTCGTCCGTGCGCACTCGCGGCTGGGGGAGGGGACGCTGCGCCTGGCGTCGGGGGAGCTCTTGGGGGCCAGCCGCAATCGCTCTCCGGCGGCGTATCGCCTGAACCCTCCGGCGGAGCGGGCCCTGTATGCTCAGGACGTGGACACGCGGATGACGCTGCTGCGCTTGACGCGGACGGATGGGCGCGACGTGGGGCTCATCAACTGGTTCGCGGTGCATGCCACGTCCATGGGCAACACCCACCACTTCATCAGCGGTGACAACAAGGGATTGGCTTCGTATTGGTTCGAGAAGGCTCACGACGCGGGCGACACGTTCGTGGCTGCCTTTGCGCAGTCCAACGAGGGGGATGTGACGCCCAATGTGTTGGGCGGGACGAATGGGGGCGGGGCGGATGACTTCGAGGACACGGAGATTTCGGCCCGGCGTCAGTTCGACTTCGCCTCGCACCTGTGGGGGCAGACGGGGGCGCCGCTGACGGGGGGCGTGGACTACCGGCACACCTTCGTGAAGATGGACGCGGTGGATGTGGCGCCCGCGTTCACGGACGGGCGGCCGCACCGCACGTGTCCCGCGGCGATCGGACTGTCGATGCTCGCGGGGGCGGAGGATGGGCCGGGGTTCGGAGTGGAGGGGGCGTCGTGCGCGGCGGTGCATGACTTGTGGAGCCAGTTCACGTGTGCGCTGACGACGACGCCGTGTCAGGGGGAGAAGCCCATCGTGTTGGAGCTGGGCGCGATGCAGCCGCATCCGTGGACGCCGAATGTGTTGCCATTCCAGGTGGTGACGGTGGGGCCGCTCGCGCTGGTGGGGGTGCCGTTCGAGATGACGACGATGGCGGGGCGTCGCTTGCGGCGGACGGTGCTGGAGCAGCTCGAGTCCGTGGGGGTGACGGAGGTCATCATCGCGGGCCTGTCGAACGACTATGCGGGGTATGTGGCGACGCGAGAGGAGTACGCGCGGCAGGACTACGAGGGGGCGTCGACGCACTTCGGGCCGTGGACGTTGGCGGCCATCCAGCAGGGCTTCGACGGACTGGCGGCGGCGATTCGGGAGGGCCAGGCGGTGTCACCGGGGCCCACGCCGCCGGACCTGCGCTTCCTCCAGGCGAGTCTGCAGCCGGGGGTGGTGTTCGACGACAAGCTGCTCTGGGTGGAGTTCGGGGAGGTGTACGCGGATGCGCAGGCGTCCTATGGGCGTGGGGATACGGTGAGGGTGACGTTCTGGGGGGCGCATCCGAAGAATGACTTGCGGCTGGAGGGGACGTATCTGCGGGTCCAGCGCAAGGGATTGATTGGGGCGTGGGTGGACGTGGCGGACGACAGTGATTGGGAGACCCGGTATTCGTGGGAGCGGGAGAACTGTGTGCCTACGTTGGGGTGCTCGCACGTCACGGTGGAGTGGCGGATTCCGGGGGATGCGGCGCCGGGGACGTATCGCATCCTGCATGAGGGGGACTGGAAGTCCGGGTGGGATGGGCGGGTGCGGCCGTATTACGGGGCGTCTCGGGCCTTCACGGTGAAGTGAGGGGAGCGGCGCGGGCGCGGGAGAGGAGCTCGCGGAGGCGGGGAGGGGCGGGGAGGAGCTGGACGCCGATGCCGGAGGTGCTGCCCCAGGTGCGAGCGTGTGCGGCGTCGACGTGGCGCACGACTTCGCCGGTGCAGGAGAAGTCCTCTCCGGCGAGGTGGAGCGTGAGCTCCAGGCGGGTGAAGAGGGGAGGGAAGGGTTCCTCGCAGCTGAGGAAGAGGCCACCCCGGTCGATGTCCACGCCGTGGGTGTGGAGGCCCTGGGGGCGATGGACGCGGAGGTTCCACGGGTTGGAGGAGAGGTGGACCTGTCCGTGGGGCTGGGTGGTGCCGTGATGGTGGGAGGAGGGGCGGTGCCTGTGGGGAGGATGAGGGCACCGCGCATCGGCGGCGTGTTCCGAGAGGCAGAGCTCGCAGTGCATGGTCACCTCGAGCGAGGTCCACTCCGCGGGGGCGGAGGGTGGATTCGTGATTCTAAGGCTTGAGGGTGCTGGTGTGACGGTGTCTCGCGGTGCGTCACTGTGATTGCGCTGGCGGAGTGATGGATAGCGCACAGAGCCTGTGGGGTGTGGGCTCGTCAGCGGTGTGACGTGTCGGGCTGGGTGGATGTGTGGCGTACTGGGGCAGACAGAGACACCCTGTTGAGGGGCTCCACGGTGGAGCCCTGCTCGTGGCCTCGCTTGCCAGCGTTTGAGGTCGCCTCGCGCTTGCATCGCCGCGGGTCATTCCACGGACGCGCAATGAATGGAGTCGTTCGCACATTCTTGTCGATGCCATGCGGTGGACGATGAGGCTCTGCGGATTCCTGGTGGGCGTCTCGGAATTCTGAGGCCGGAAGCTCCTTCCGCGCGGGCCCTGTTGGGTGTGTTGTCCTGTTGGCACTGCCAGTGCATGCGCGGGGTCGTTGCCTGTCAATGAAAGGCAGGTTTGTCTGGATTTGCTTGTGAAGAGCGTAGAGGGGCGACCTGGTATTCGCACGGAAAGCCCTGCCTGAAGCCTTGCATGGATGGGGTCCAGTTCGCCGGACTCTTGTCCTGGATATGAGATGGTCAGTGTCGGCACGGCTCCGATAGAGGGGGCCGTGCTCTGGCTTGGCAATCAGTTCGGCCACTGCAGGCTTCATCGGATTGGTTTGGGTATGGGATTGACTCTTGTCGGCCGTGCAGTGTAGTGGCTTGGACAGACATTGAAGAGGGGGACTCGATAATGTCGAGCAAGTGTGCGCTTTTGTGGCTGATGCTGCTGAGTGGCATGTCGGCACTCGCGGATGATGGGGTTTCGGGTTGGTTGGATTTGTCCGCGCGAAAGGAATTGGCTTCGCCTCTGAATGGCGGCCGATTGGAGTCACGCCGAGACAGCGACTTCGAACGGAATGATCAGACGAGGGTCTACGAGGCGGCGCGGACACAGTGGGAAGCGAGCCGAGATGTCGCTCAAGTCCAGTTCTTGGAGGCGCTGGCGAAGGTCGAGCTGATGCTGCCGCCGCAACCCGCCTGGTGGGAGCGGTTCTGGCATCTGCCTTGGCCCACTGAGGCTGAGCGAGCCGCCCTCGAGCAGTCACGCGATGCGCTGCTGAGTGCGGAGGCGCTATTGAAGACCTTCCGACTCACGCGTGAAGATGAGAAGGCGCGTCGCGAGCAAGCCCAGGCTGCGCTCACGACGCTGGTGGAGGGGCTCACGGCGGAGATGAGAGGCGGCTATGGCCGCGCCTGGCGCATGGCATGGGGGGGCAACTCGTCCGAAGCCCTTCAGGGTATCCGGGCGAAAGCCTTGCTCTGGAAGAGTGGGCTGGCTGTTGAGGATGTGAGTCAGGTGGCTCGCATCGAGAAGATCGTCGCGACCGACCTGCAGGAGGGTGTCGTAGGCCAGCCACTCCCTCAGCCTGTGACGGTGCGTGTGACGACGACGACTGGGGAGCCTGTGTTGGGGGCAACGGTCACCTTCAAGGGGCAGGCACCCTCGCAACCCCGATTCCTTCCGGTGGGGGGCAGCGCGACACCCCAGGCTCAACTGGCGGTACTCACGGACGAGAATGGACTCGCTTCGGTTCGAGTCCTCCCGGATACCTACATCCTGCGGTACTCCTTCGTGCGGCAAGCCACGCCGCACAAGTTGCGCCTCGGATACAGCATGGTGACGGCGGAGACCTCCAACGGTACGGAGCTCTTCACGTTGCCCTCGCCTTTCGGCCATGTGGGCCTGCCGGACGCTCCTGCTCAAGTTGAGCGTCTCGCCAACGTGTCGGCGATCCAGGAGCCAGGGATTCAACTCGTGTCGCCGCTGTTCGGGCGGGTCCTCGACCAGTATGGGAATGCTTGTGCGAACAAGAAGGTGGTCTGGACCCAGGCCGCGACCACCGGCCGGTTCTTCCGCTTCCAGGACGTGATGACCACGCAGGTGTTGGACCCCACCAACCCGATGCAGCTCACGAGCATCGAGGAGTGGTCGGACACGAGTGGTTGGATAGGGCCCGGGTACATTCCTGGCCCCAGCACTGGCTACTACTACGTGACGATGACGGTAGACTCCCTGAGCCGGACTGTCTGGATCAACGCCAATTCGACGCTGCGCTACACGTTCCGGACGACGAGCAACGATGACTTCAACGGGGCCTATCTGACGTCCAGCCCCAAGCTCAAAGCGGTCCAGATTCTGAGATGGCCCCAGAATGCCCCAGGCTGGGTCCCCCTGACAGGAAATGAGGCGGACCTGACCGATGTCGCGGTAGGCATCTGGACGCTGTCGGAAGCGAGCGAGGTGTTGGGCTTTGTCGAGGCGGTTCCCTCCACAATAGGTACCGAGTCTGGGGACGACGACAAGACCGTGATCTTCCGGCAGCGGTTCCTGGTGCAGAACGCGTGGCAGGAAGTGTATTTGCAGGCCATTGCCTTCGAGCGCAGAGCCAATGGTCAACTGGTGAAGGTCTGCTGTGCGCGGGATTTGTATAGCTGGAACTCCTCTACGACTCCAACGCTGGATCTCCAGCGGCAGCTTACCGGGGGCGGGAGTCTTCCTCCTAGGGGAATGGCGCTGACGTCTGACGTCGCGATGGCGTTCTGGGCGAACAACGGGACCTCGGATCAAATCTATGCCCGTGTGAAGGCCCAGCCCCAAGTCCCGGGAGATGCAGTCCTGGACCTTTCGTCACACCCGCGCGATGCCGACAACGACATCATCCTTCCTGAGAGCGCGAACGCCCACCGCATCCTGCCTCTGCTAGCGGGAACGGAAGGGGGGCGAGTGCGTTTCGAGTTGTACGCGAAGGATTATTCAACGTCTCCCCCCACCAAGGTGCTCCAGGCGGCGGAGGACGTCGAGATTCTGCACCCCAGTGAGGACATCGTGCTGTCAGGGCTCCCGCTCGGAGCTCAGTGGATGCTTCCCGCGTGGGACTTCGTCTCTTCACTCAAGCCGGAGCCCGGGCAGCCTCCGCCGGATGATGCACAGTCGCCTGTGGCCTACCCCGCGCGTCTGGGGGTGAAGGTCTTCACTCCCGGGCGCCTGGTGGTCAGTCGGGGGGGCACGGAGCTGGCCTCGGCCACGGTCCGGACGGGGCCGACGGGCATCACGGAAGTGGTTCCCCTCAGTGGTGCTGTTCTCCTGGGGCTGGATGGTTTCGCGACGGTGGACGTCCCTCCCGGACAGGTCGGCACCGAAGACATCCGGGTCGCCCTGGTACCGGAGAATCCAGTCCAGGAGACCTTGCACGAAGATGTGCCGCTCACGACGCGCGTGGGGAGCGTGGGCAAGCTTCCGGTCGCGCACACCTTCGTCAAGGGTGTCAGCGTGGTGGACGGGCACCTGGTGAAGCAGGCGGCGGATGTCGAGCTCCCAAGTCGAGGGCTCGGGCTCGCCTGGACGCGCACGTACGCCTCGGGAATCAGTGGGGAGGGACTGCTGGGGGCTGGCTGGACGCATGGCTACGAGGGGGCTGTGTTGCCCGCAGGCGGAGGATTCCGCTACGTGGTCACAGGGGGCGAAGGCAGCGGCCACACCTTCCAATGCACGGAGGAGGGCGTCGGGTGCGTACCCCAGCGCGGCTTCCACGGGACGCTGCGGGTCGAGGGGGCTGGAGCCGGCCGCGAGTTCATCTTCCGCGCGAAGAGCGGCGTGGAGTACCGGCATGGACGCCTGGACACCGCGGTGTATCCGGCCAGGTATCGGCTCACGTCCATTGTCGCTCCAGCGGGGCACAAGGTCTCGCTTCGCTATGGGGATGCCTCGTTGGATGGGGCACTCACGCGAGTCCACGATGGGGCGAGCGGGCGGTTGCTCCAGCTGAGCTATCAACGTGAGTCGGGTCGACTGCGGCTCCATCGCGTGGAGCTGAACCACGCCACGAGTGTGGACGCAACGACCCTGACCCCGTTGGGCGTCTGCATCCAGTATGGCTATGACAGCCAACGGCGGCTGTCCTCCGTGGCCCGCTACGATGGGGCCTGTGGGAGCGGTGCTCCCGTCAGGACCGAGGCGTATTCCTACGAGAACGGTGCCTCGGAGCTGGGACGGACTCGGATGTCCCAGCACATCGGGCCCGATGGCCAGGTGATTCGCTACACCTACCACAGTGCCTTGGAGACGATTCCGGGTGAAGACGCCTACCTGCTCCTGGTGGACAAGGATGCACGGGTGAAGAGCGTGGTGGAGACGCTTTCGCTCCAGCCGTTGCAGGAAGCGACCACCACGTTCGCATACAGCATCGCGCCCGAGTCGCGCACGGTGCTTGGACAGTCATTCACGACGTTCGCTACCGAAGTGAAGGGGCCTCGGCCCGAGGTTCCGGCGACTCGCTATCGCATGCTCCCCACGGGCGCGGTGGCGGAGCTGGAGCGGCCGTTGTCCGCGGGTGTGGTGGCGCGCACGGCCGCGCTCTGGGATGCGGTCCATCGCACGCGCGTGACGGAGGAGGACGCTCGAGGGCGCATCACGCGGTTCAGCCATGACGCGAAGGGCAATCTGGTGGCTCGCCGCATTTCAGGCGGCGCGCTGCCGGCCGTGGGCGCGGTGGCCGCCACGGTGGCTGTCACGGATGCGCAAGGGCAGTCCGTGGCGGAGGTGGTGGAGAAGTGGGGATACGACGCGGGTTTCAACACGCAGACCTGCCACGTCGATGCGGAGGGATATGCCACCGTTTCCCGGGTCGACTCCACGGGAGATGCGCCCGAATCCCTTCTGCCCTTCGGTACGGGGCGCGTATTGGAGACGCGTCACTATGCGAACCGGGTGCCGCGCCAGGTCCTGACGTCGACGGGGACGTGCGAGCAGGCCGTGGCGTCCCTGGCGACGTCGTCCCAGGACGTCGTGCTCCAGTGGAAGTACTGCGGGGTGGAGAGCACCACGCCGTGTCCGCAGGGGGCGCTGACGGGTGACTGGGTGGAGACGGTGGGGGCGGATGGCCATGTGGAGACGGCGACGGGCTACGACATCTATGGCCAGCTCCTGTCGAAGACGCTCCAGGTTCAGGGGGCCACCACGGTGGCTTCGCAGTACACGTACGACGCGCGAGGCCGGCTGTTGACCGAGCAGGATGGTCTGGGGCGCCACCGGGTCCAGGAGTGGGATGCGCTGGACCGGGTGAAGAAGGAGGTGCGCAACACGTCCCAGGGCCTCGGAGTCACTCGTACGCTCGAGTACTACGCGGGCGGCCATCTCAAGAGAGAGATTGTGGGTGGGGATTTCGTCCGCGAGCACACGCTGGATGCGGCGGGTCGACGGGTGCGCACGGTGGAGTCCGGAGGGCGCCTCACGGGGGCGTTGGAGACTCGTTTCACCTATGACGAGGTGGGGAACCAGACGTCCGTTCTGGACCGCCGTGGCGTGCGCATGTCGACTGCCTATGACTTCGCCGACAGGCCCGTGGAAGTCATTGCGTCGGTGGGAGATGGGCCGCGCTTCACCTCACAGGGAGGAAGCACGGACGAGGTGGGTCGTGTCCGGACGGTGTCGCGTGTTGGCTATGACGCCGTCGGCAACAAGGTGTGGGAGTCTGACCTGTCGGGGTTCGACCGGACCTATCGCATGGACTCCCTCTACCGTGTCGTGGAGGAGCAAGGCCCTGAGGTTCCTGGCGCCACCGATGGTTCCTCGTCACTGCGCTATGCACAGGCGTTTGCGTATGACTTGAGGGGCCTGCGGGTTCGCCAGGTGGATGGCAACGGCCATCCCAGCACGATGGAGCACGACCTGTTGGGCCGTGCCGTCGTCCTGACGGATGCGAATGGTGGGGTGGAGCGCCGCCGCCATGACGGCCGTGGCAACGTGACGGAGACGCGCTGGGAGGTGGGGGGCGTCCAGCATCGGATGAAGTCGGCGACGTATGACGGACTGGGTCGCGTGTTCTCGACCACGGAGACGGTGGCCAAGGAGTCCGGACAGCACGTCTATACGACGCAGACCGTGCACGACGACGTGGCCCACGTCGAGTGGACACGGGATGCGCGCGGCTTCCTGAGGGCACGGCACTTCGATGGTCTGGGTCGTGTCTTCAAGGCGGTGGTGGACGCGGCATCCGGGCCGTTGGCCCGCCAGCCAGATGTCGCGGGAGCAGGGCCCGCGCTCGGGCTGACGAGCACGGTCGAGTTCGACAAGTACGGACAGGTGGCGGCCAATGTGGATGCGCTGGGACGTCGCACGGAGACCGTGCACGACGCCTTGGGGCGTCCGCAGAAGGTGAGTCGGCTCATGGGTGTGGCCGAGAGCCAGGTCCACGATGGTGAGGGGCGCGTCATCCAATCCGTGGATGGGCGAGGCGTGGAGCGGCGCTTCACGTTTGATGCTCTGGGCAGGCCTCGTGACGAGGTCCTGGTGGAGAACATCTCCCAGTCAGGGCAGCTGCTCACGGTCAGCCAGCGCGTGTACGTGGATTCGCCGGATGCGGAGGGGTTGGTTCGCGAGGAGCTGCGGGACGCGCGGGAGAATCTCTCCGGGGTCTTCCGGGACGGGCTCCGACGAGAGGTCCGTCGGGTGGATGCGCAGGGGAATGCCTCGGAGATTCGGTTCGACGCGCTCCACAAGCGGCAGGAGAAGAACCCGAAGGGGCACGTCACCCGGTTCTCCCAGGATGCGGTGGGGCGTCCGCTGAGTCAGACGGAGCACCTGTCGTCAGGGGGGGCGGCTGTCTACACCCAGAGCTGGACCTATGACGACGCAAGCCGTTCGCAGACGTATGTGGACCGGCGGGGCGTGCCCACCGTGGACTCTTCGGATGGTCTGGGGCGCAAGGTGCGCTCCGTGCGGGGGCAGGGCCTGGAGGTGGCCGAGCAGTCCTGGGTCCATGACGCCGCGGGGCAAGCGGTCCGCACGGTCGATGCGAATGGTCATGCGACGGGGCGGTTGTTTGATGGCGCCGGACGAATGCTCGAGGAGACGCTGGGTGAGGGGACCGTGGATGCGGCCACCACCACGTTCCAGTACGACGCCGGGGGGCAACTGGCGCAACAGAAGGGCCCACGAGCGACGGGGGCCTCATTCGATACCCGGTTCTCCTACGACGACCTGGGGCGGAGGGTTCGCGAGGAGGATGCTCTCGGACAGGTGACCGTCCGGGCTTTTGATGCCTCGGGTAACAAGGTCTGCGAGAAGCGACCCTTGGGGCAGCCGACGTTGGGGCACGGTGGCGCGACGGGGCTGACGCTGGCGCAGATGGAGTCCCAGGCGTGCACTGGCACGTCTGTGACGAAGTACGCGTACGACGAGTTGGGGAAGCTGCTGACCGTCACGGATGCGGCCGGTGGTCTGTATTCCTACGTCTATGACGCCACGCGGAACCTGGTGGCGAAGCAGGACGCGAATGGGAATCTCACGACGTACGAGTATGACGCGCGGAACCTGCGCACCGCCGAGCATCCGCATCTGGATGGCCATGCACGGCTGACACCCACACAGCGAGCCAGCGTGCCGTTGTTCGAGACCGGCGCGACGCCCTCGGGTGTGATCGGTACGCTGACGTCGCGGTTCACCTATGACGAGAACGGGAACCTGGCGACGCGGTTGGACCCCAAGGGGCAGCTGACAACCCTGGTGCATGGTCTCTTGGATCGCCTCGGCTCGCGCAGCTACTCGCAGCATGCGCTTCCGCGAGTGTTCCCCTCGGTGGACTCCGAGAGCATCACCTACGATGGGAATGGGAATGTCTCTCGTGAGACTCAGCACAAGTCCACGGCGAGTGGGCCCCAGAGCGAGGTGACGTCCTATACCCATGACGCGCTCGACCGGGTCAAGACGCGGCTGCGCGAGCACGACGGGAAGAAGCTCACCTACGCCTACGATGCGATGGGGCATCGCACGAGCGTTGAGGACGCCGACGGCGTCACGACGACCTATTCCTATGATGCGCTGGGGCGACTGACCCACGCGACGCTGCCGGCGGGGATGGTGCGGTACTCGTATTGGCCGGACTCCCTGCCGAAGGGCGTGGTGTGGCCCAACGGGGTTTCGGAGGGGCGTTGCTACGACGATGCCGGACGACTGTCTCAGTTGGTGGTCGCTCACGGGGCTGTGTCCTCCACGTGTCAGCCGAGCGGTGTGGCCGTCAGCCGATATGCGTATGCCTATGACTCGAATGGGAACCGGCTGTCGCAGGTGGAGGCGCGTACCGCTCCACAGACACAGGTGCTTGGCGCGGACGAGTTGACGACGTACGGCCATGACGTCCTGGACCGTCTTACGGGAGTCGCTTCTCCGGATGGGGTGACGTCGCTCTACGGGCTGGATGCCGTGGGCAATCGCATTGGGGAGCGCCAGGTGCCGAGCTCGATGGCGGGGGGCATTGGCCTGGGGCCAGACGCCTACCAGGGGGCCTCCCAGCTCCAGCTCACCCGGGATGTGACGGCGGCGTTCAATCGAGTGGACTGGCTGCGGGAGATCGTCGACGCGAAGGACGCTTCTCGGAATGCCACGCTCGACTATGACCTTGCCGGCAACCTCGTCCAGCGGACGATGCAGAGTGGCACCCGGGCCTTGTCCTGGGACATCCGGCAGACGTTGACCGCGGTGTTCGACAATGGGCTGGAGGTGGGGCGGTACGACTACGATATCGGCCTCCAGCGCACGCAGCGGAAGACGTCCTCGGAGAACGTCGTCTACATCCTGGATGAGGACTTCGTGTTGCAGGAGGCGGACGGAGCCCAGGCCAGCCATCCGGCGCGACGTCGCTATCACTACGGAGCCGGGCCGTTGGCGGTCACGGAAATCTCCGCGCAGCCCTCGTCGAGCTTCCTGACGTCGGACGCGTTGGGGAGTGTGGCGGATGCCATGTCCACCAGCGTGGGTGGGGGCGTCACGGCTGTGCGTCAATACGACGCGTGGGGCAACCACAGAGCGGGCTCAGCGCCCACGGCGGGTGCGTTCAAGCTGGGGTTCACGGGGCATCAGTATGACGTGGAGACGGGCCTGACGTACGCGCGGGCCCGGTACTACGACAGCGAGCTGGGGCGGTTCATCAGTCGCGACACCTACGCGGGCGAACAGGCTGACGCGCCGAGCTTGCATCGGTACTCCTATGGCCGGGGAAATCCGCTGATCTACCGCGATGAAGACGGACATTCGGCGACGCTGGTCGGTGGTGCACTCGGCTTTGCGTGGGGGGTGGGCCAGGCCATCGGAGGTGCAGTCAATGATTGCTTGTTGTGGAGTGGCTGCAAGGGCATTGGCGAGTACGGTTCCATTGTTACCCAAAACACGATAGCCGGTGCCGAATTGGGCCTGTCGGTCGATGCAACGGTTATCAGTGGAGGGACAGGCCTGGCGGTGTCGGGCGCTCTGGGGGGGGCTGGGGTCAATGCACTGACGTTCTCCGGGCGGGCTCAAGAGTGGTCTTCGTTCGGGGAAGGTCAAGTCAAGGGCGCGGCATATGGAGCAGCCGGTGGAGTGGTGCTTGGCAAGGCTGCTCCGTACCTGGGTACGGCTGGAAAATGGGCCGTTGGGAAGGTTCCAGGTGGCGCAGCGGCGCTGTCAAAGGCGTATGAGATGGGCGGGCAGGTGCTCGGCGCGGTCGCGAGCCGACTGCCCAAAGGCGACATGGGCTCGCTAGGCGCTGCGGGCAATCCATTCAAGCTCTTTGCTCAGCGGGGTGAGGCAGTCGCGGTCGAGACCGCCAGTGGTGGGATGGCTCTTGCTCCCGATGGGCTTCCAGGGGGCGGCGGTACAGCAGTGGGGGACGCGACAGTAGCCAGTTCGTCGCTGCCTTCCAGTGGCGCTGGAACAGCGGCGGTGCCACAGCATCTCTTCCGTGGCACCTCAGAAGGCTATCCTGGAAACCCGGCGCTTCAACGGATTGGAATCACACCGGTATCAACGGACCCTGTGGTTGCAGCAATTTTCGCGACCGAAAGCTCCAACTACGGCAAAGGAGTTTTGCAAATTGCCTCTCCTGAGGATCTTGTGGGTGTTGAACTTTCTGCAGGGAATGTTCTTGCAGACCTTGAGCGGGAAATAGCGGTGGGATTGGCTCCATTGGATTTCGCCAAGAGGGCAAGTACGACAGTCACCGCCGCCGAGGCGCGCGCGATTCTTCGAAAGCTGGGGGTAGGGGTTCCAGGCCGAATTCCAGATAAGGGTGCTTTGAGTGACGCGCTCAGGAATGCGCCCAGCCTCTCTCAGGAGCAGATTGAAGGCTTCATCATGGAGGCTGTAACCAAGGTGAAGACGCCATGAGCAGCAGGACCATCGAATTTGGTGTAGCGGGGGTTTCCCATGTCGAAGGGCGAACGCTTATCAGGGGACGAATTCATTCTGGCCCCCTTCGAGTGGGAGACAGGTTCGTGGTTTCGTTCCGCTTGGTTCCAATGAAGGAGCCAGGTGGTTATGGACCTTCTCTGCGAACTGGCGACCATGCCGTGTCGCTCCGTGTGGAGTCCATTCATGCCTATCGCCGCGCCTTCGATGAGCTTGAGGCGGGGATGACAGCGGAACTGGAGATGTCGGGCGAGGATGTGCGCAACCTCAATGATGGGGATGTTCTCGCAGCAACCGTTTCCGACGAAGGCTGAAGAAGCGGGTTGGCAGCTCGCTGTGCCTCTCTTGGTTTTCGAGGGGCACAGCACCCAGCTCGGAAACGTCGGAACGCTGACTTGGTTCCAGGCGGATGTGCGGGGAATCGAGGTGGGTCATCCTCGATGGAGAAGGGGCGAGGTTCGGCAAAGAACTCGATTTCTTCTGACAGCGTTGCGTGAGGGAGAACGATGTCGAAGATCGTCGTGGTTCCACGCAAAGGGAGCGACATCGCACGTCTCGCCAGGGCAGTTCGACAGGTCTTGCCAATGAGCCTGGCTGAAATCCAGGGACGCGACGAATCCTCTCCTCTGGCGGAGTTCACGCTCTTCGGCAACGACCATGAGGAGGCTGTTCGGTGCCTCAATCAGTTGCTAGGCGCACTCGCCCAACAAGGGATCCAATCTCAGATGTACGAGCTACGCCCTGGCGAGAAGCTGGAGGACGTCACGAATCGCGATGAGCTTGAGGTCTCCGAGGAACAGGTAGAGAGCATCCTCCTCTCCCACGAGCGGGAGCTTGCACGGCAACATGCGTGGGGCGGACGCGGCGAAAGGAGCTGATGCCATGGTCTTTGGGTCCAGGTGTCAGGTTGCCTCATCTTCGAGAAAGGGGCTGCTCCGGCAGTCCTCTTGCGGCGTGTTGACCGAAACTCGAGTGCTCAGGCGGACTGAGTGGTTGCCGCAGGGATGCAGCGACCACGGATGGGGTGATGAATGGAGTTGGATGCGGTGAGACGGAGCCTTGTCGAGAACGGACTCTATGTGCGCCCGACTCCGTTCTCCATGGAAGGGGCCTTGTTTGTCAGTAGAAGAGATCTTCGCTTCGAGGCGGAGGATGGGCTCCATGGTTGGAGGGAGTCATTCCTGCTGCGTCGTGAACAACATCGCTGGGTTGTCAGCAGGGCTCTCCATGGAAAGGCTTATGTGGATGAAATTGTGTTCTCGAGCCTGGACGAGGTGGTTCGATATGCACATCAATTCTTCAACGCGAGTCTATTGTCCATGGGGGCGAATGATGCCACGGCGGATGTGGAACTCGGTGAAGAGGTCTCAGAGTCGTTCTGGGATATCATCCACCGTGCGAATGGCCAAGCAGAGGAGTTGAAGCGGATTCTCTGGGAGATGAGCGAGGCGGAGGTCGCTCAATTCCACGAAGAGTTCGTTCGGACAGCCTCCGTGCTCAGAGGAGAGCCGTTTGACAGGATGCTGGGCCCAGATGTTTCTGAGGATGGGTTGATGGACATCGCGTACTGGTCGGTTGTGCAAGGTCGCGAGTTCTACGAGAGCATTCTCAAGCGACCCGAGACGATTCCGCGATGGGTCAGTGTCGGAGACCCCGCCCTCATGCACCACGTGACCAGTCGGGTCTTCAAGGAGAAGTTCGGCAAGGAACTCGATTTCTTCTGAACTCAATCCGACCATCCTGAGCCTCCTTCAGGCCCAGGTTCCACATCCCGCCATCTCCGAGAGCGCCGCCGCTCCATCCACCACCCTACAGCGGCGTATTGACCGTGACGCCCTCGCGGCCCGTGCTCCAGTCGCGCAGGTACTTGTTGAGCGCCCCGAAGAACTGGATCGACACCAGGTCCGCCACACCGAACAGCTCGCGCAGCAGCGGCTCCACGTGGTGGTTGTGTGTCTCAGCCGCGTCGGCGTCGACGTACTCCTCGATGATCGAGTAGTGCCCGGGCTTCTGCGTGGTGCACCACTGGTAGCGCAGCGTCCCCGGCTCGGTCGCCGCCTCCGCGGCCAGGGCCTTCGCTACCCGCAGGAACGTCGCTTCCCCATCCGCCCGGGCCTTGAACTCCACCAACACCAGCAGACTCATCCGATTCTCCTAGGCACGCCATGCCTCGAGGGTCGGAAGTTCTCGTAACACCCAGCTTGCGGGATGTCGCTCGATTTACACCCCGCCCGCCTCAGCGCTTCGCCTTGCCCTTCTCCTTCATCGGGAACGGCGCCGCGTCGATGCGCACGCCGATGTACGAAGGAAAGCGCGGCACCCCGTCATTCGACAGCTCCTGATACCGGAACGTGATGATGGTCCCCACCGGCGGCGGCGCTCCTCGCTCCGCATCCGAGAACCCCGTCCCCACGCTGAAGCCCTTCCCGTTGCGCAGCTCCACCTCCAACGCCCCCAACCGCCCCTTGTGCCGCCCCGCTCCCGCCACGTGCCCCACCACGATGGCCTCGTCGTCCTTGAAGCTCTTCACCTTCAACAACGTGTGCGAGCGCCCCACCTCGTAGCGAGACCCCGGCTTGCGCAACATCAGCCCCTCGCCCCCCAAACCCTCCACCCGCTCCAACTCCGCGCGCAGATGCACCGTCCCCTGGCACCGCTCGTGCGGATGCCACTGCGCATACGCTGGCTTCGCCGCCCCCAACCACTCACGACACCGCTCCAGCCGCTGCTCGAAGTCCGCGTCCACCCCCGGCGCGTCGAACACGAGGAACATCAACTCCTTCCAGTCCTGACTCTTGTCCTGCCGACGCACCACGCTCACCGTGCGCTGGAAGCGCTTGCGCCCGCCAAACAACTCCCCATCCAACGGGAAGTCCGGCAGCCCCGCCGTGAACCACTCCGGCGCCAGGTACTCGTTGCCCAGCCGCGACCAGAAGCGCTTGCCATCCCAGTACGCCCGCACCCCGTCCAGCTTCTCGCTCATCCACCAGTCCGTGAGGTCCACGTCGTTCTCCCACGACTGCGCGAGCAGCAGCGGCGGGGCCTTCTCGGCGGACTCCTCGGCGTCACCCTCCGCGCTCTTCGCACGCGTCGCCCGGGCCGGCGGCGCATCGCCACCCACCCGCGCATCCTCCGCGGCGTCACCCCGGAGCTTGCGCAGGTGCTTGCACGTGCGCCGCTCGATGGCGATGGACTGGTTGCGCCACGCGGGACACGAGCAGGAATAGACACCCCCCGTGTTCTTCAGGATGTAGGGCTTGGAGCCCGAGCCCTGCATCTGCGCCTGCTCACCGTCCGCGATGTCCGCCAAGGATGTCTCCTCCACACCGCGCTTGCTCGCGGCGACGAAGAGAATCGTACCCCTGGGGTCCGACGTTCCCAAAGCCCCGAAGGGACCCGGGCCAGCGCCTGCTCAGAGCCGCGAGCGCTTCTCGAGCCAGTCGTGGATCTCCTGGAGCACCGTGGGAGAAGGGTCGTCGAGGCTGGCCATGCGCTGCGCCTCGGAGGCCAGTCGCAGCGCCCGCTTGCGGTCCTTGCCCGACTCCCAGAGGGCTCGCGCGAGCAGGAATCGCGCTGTCGCCCGCTGACCTGTCCTGGGCTGGGCCTTCTCCCAACCCGCGACGGCTCGCTCCATCACCGGGATGGCCTCGTCGGGTCGCTCGAGCGTGAGGTACAGCCGGCCCAGGTTTATCAGGATGCCCGTCCACGCCGAGGCGCTGTCGTCCGGCAGGGTGCTCAGGAGGTCGACGGCCCGCTGACCGTAGGGGAGGGCCTCCGCGTGGCGGCCCTCCTTGCCGAGGGTGATGGAAATCACCCTCAACGAGATGGGCAGTCCCGGGTAGCGCGGGCCGTGGATCTTCTCCTGGATGGTCATGGCGCGCAGGAAGTGTTCCCGCGCGGGGCCGAACTGCTTCTGGATGTAGTAGCTCGAGGCGATGTTGTCGTGGAGGACGGACACCCCATAGCTCTCGGCGCCATCTGTCTTCACGGCGATGTCCATCGCGCGCTGGAACAGAGGGAGGGCTTCCTCGTGCCGGCTCTGCAACGCGAGGTTCGTGGCCAGGTCGTTGAGGCCGTCGTAGACGCGCGGATGCTCGGGGCCCAGCGCTTGCTCCACGATGTGGAGGGCCTCGCGGCAGATGCCCTCCGCCAGCTTCAGCAGCTCCTCCTGGGTATAGCGCGTGTCCGTGTAGGGGTTGGCCATGGAGGCGTTGTGGAGCACGGGCACGATGGCCGCCCGCATCTGAGCGGCGTCGGGGTGCTGGGGGCCCAGCAGGTCCTGGGCGACGGTGGCGGCACGCTCCAGTGTGGCGCGGGCCTTGGCCAGCTGGGCCGCCTGGAATTGCGTGGAGCCGAGCTCGAGGAGCACCTCGGCGACCGCCATGCTGTTGGCGCCGAAGGTGCTCTCCGCCAGCACCAGCGCCTGCTCCTGCTTCTCCTCCGCGCGCGCGTAGTCACGCTGCATGCGAAGCAGGGTTCCGGTGTAGGTCAGGAGCTGGACTCGAGCCAGGGGATGGCCATCGCCCAGCCGCTCCAGCGCGGCGGTGGCGCGGTCCTTCCACAGGGCGGCCTTGTCGTATTCATCCAGGCTGATGCACGACACGCGGACGAGGAGCGTCCAGGCGCGGGTGGCGAGCGCGTCCTGGCGGGTGGCCTCCGCGGCGTCCAGGGTCTCGAAGAGGGCGGCCTCCGCGTCGCGCCAGCGGCCCGCGCCCTCGAGCAGCTCGCTCAGCAGCAGGAAGATCTCCGCGCCCTCGTGGCGGTTGCGAGCCTCCCGGGCGGCTTTCGCCACCGGCTCCACGAGCGTGACGCCCTCCGCGTACCGTCCCGTGGCGAGGAGGCCTCGGCCCTTGGTGAGCGCGTCCTGCCATTCTGCGTTCTTGGGGACCGCGGGCGCGGGGCCCGCCGTGGCGCAGTCCGCGAGCGAGGGCAGGATTTGCGCCGCGCGGTGGGCCGAGTCCACGGTTCTTCCATCGGCTTGAGACAGCAGGCGCGTGAGCGCGGCGAGGTCCGCGAGCCGGTTGTCGAGGCAGCGCATCTTCTGGTCGACCTGCTCGGAAGGCTGCGCGCGGGGCGCGAGTGAGGCCTCGCAGGTGAGCGTGCGCGCGGTCACCCACTCCCGGGTGTAGGCGTCGAGGTCCTGGCGCACGCGCTCCCAGGCGGACTGCGCATAGGGCCTCTTGGAGGCGACGAAGGCGGCTTGGATGGAGGACTGCTGCGCCGGCCCCCAGACGTGGGCCAGCTCCTCGCCCGCCCGCGTGCAGTCTCGGGAGTGGAGCGCGTGCGTCAGCCCCACGGCCGCGGCCACGAGCGCCAGGGCCCCCGTGAGCTGGAGCCCGCGTCGCCACGGGCGAGCAGGGCCCTTCTGGAGCGCGGAGACCAGGGCCGTCACGGAGGGGTAGCGCTCCGCCGGTGCGGGGGAGAGCCCGCGCAGGACGATGGCCCGAAGCCACGTGGGCACCTGGGGGCTGACGGGCAGCGGCGAGCGGGTGCCGTGGAGCGCCTCGTGCAGCGCCATGCAGAAGGAGTACTGGTCGCTCTGGGGGCTCGGGTGGGACGCGCCGCTGAGGAGCTCCGGCGCCATGTACGCGGGGGTTCCGCCATGGAGGGAGGACGTCCTGGCGCCCAGGGCGAAGCCCCCGCCTGGAGCGAGCGGAGGCGAGTCTTCCCCGGGCGCGGAGGCGAGCCGCGCGAGGCCGAAGTCGGTGACGTGGGCGCGCCCCGCCGAGTCCACCAGCACGTTGGCGGGCTTGAAGTCGCCATGCACCACGCCCGCGTCATGGGCGGCCGCGAGGCCTCGGCCCGCGTCGAGGAAGACGCCCAGCACCTGCCGCCACGTGCGAGGCGTGGCCTTCAGCCAGTCCTCCAATGTCTGGCTTTCCACCTGGGCCATCGCCAGGAAGACGCGCTCCTGGAAGGTGCCCACGTCGTAGACGGCCACGACGTTGGGGTGGGAGACGCGCGCCATGGCCTGGGCTTCGCGGAGCAGCCGCGCGCGAGCCTTCTCCGGGGCCCAGTTCAAGGCCCGCGCACGGAGGAACTTCAGGGCGACGCGGCGGTTCAGCTCCGTGTCGTACGCGCCATGGACCACCCCCATGGCCCCCGCTCCCAGCTTCTCCAGGAGGAGGTAGCGGCCGACGGCGGTGCCCTTCTCCAGCACGAGGTCCTCGGGAGGCGTGGAGTGCTCCGAGCCGGGCGTGGGGGGCGCCTCGGCGAGGCGTGCCTGACAGTCGAGGCAGGTGCCGAGGTGGGCGTTCACGTCAGCGAGGCGCTCGGCCGGGAGCTCACCCCACCGCAGCTTCATGAGGTCGCCGTCACTGATGCAGCGCATGGGATTCCTCCAGAACCGTGCCCGCGCAAACCGTAGCACCCACGCGCCAGGGGCCCGTCCGTTCTTTGTCGCCGTGAGAGTCTGGGCCGACCTCTCCCCTCGCGGACGCAGAGAGGAGTTGACACGTCAGCGGAGGGGACTGACGTGTCAGCGTCGGCTTCGAGGCCGAGGCGGCGCCGCGGGTTCACTCCGCCATCCCCCTGGCACCTGGACTGCAAGAGCCCGGGACCTCCTCTCACCCGCCGGCGTGGGCCCTCGCTTTCGCTCCAGAGGCCCTCCGTGCGCACCTCGTCTCTCCGGCTGCGCCAATCAGAGACAGCCGTTCGAACAGGACGTCATGAAGACAAGACACTCCCTCCCGCTGGCCCTTCTCTGTCTGAGCGCCGTGGGCGTCACGAGCTGTAGCGACAAGCCCTCGAAGCCCCCGCCTTCGACGTCCCTCCCCTCGGGGACGGTCATCTCGGGAGGCGATACCACCGAGGAACTCGACGCCGTCGGCGCCAACTGGCGGCCCGCGTTCGACCCTGACTACAACACCCTCGTCCCTCGGCCCGGCGTCGAGGCCGCGACCCAGGCGCAGACGGACGACGTCACCGTGACGCCCACCTCGCTCATCTTCCCCAAGGCGACACACGCGGAGGTCCTCGCGTGGAAGCCGGGGCGCATCGTCGTCGCGGGGCCGGGCGCGGGTGCGGGCAAGAACCCCCTGGGCTTCGCCCGCCGTGTCGTGAGCATCGCCGAGCAGGGCGAGGACCTCGTCGTCACGACGGAGAGCCCCGCCCTGCAGGAGCTCTTCGAGGGCGAAGTCCAGATGACGTTCGACCCCGACAAGGCCCAGCCCGTCGACCTGGCCAAGCTGGACCTGGAGTGGGCCGCCGCGAACCTGTACGCGGACACGGACTTCGCCAGTGAGCTCCCCGAGCTGCTGAAGGACAGCTATCCGCTCGAGGGAGGGGACCTCGGCGAGGACGGCAACCCGCTGCCTCCGGCGGCGCCCGGTGACCCGGCGTTCGGGTGGTTGGTGAAGGCCGCCAAGAAGGTCTGGCAGACCGTCACGGCGAAGAGCTTCGAGAAGAGCATCCCGCTCGAGAAGGAGATCAAGAAGTCCGTCTCCGCCGAGCTCTTCTCCGGCAACTACACGAAGACCTTCAACCCGTCCGGCAAGCTGCCGATGGAGCTCAACCTCAAGGGCGAGGGCACCGTCTCCGGGTCGCTGGCCTTCAACCCGAAGCTCCAGGTGGGGTTCCGCGTCCCGGGCCTGGGCTCCATCGGCGGGGAGAACCCGTTCGCGCTCTGGTTCAACGCGGACAGCTATCTGCGCGCGACCGAGCGCATGGACGTCAACCTCGACGCCAACCTGGCCTCGGCGGGAGGCAAGTCGGGGGTGGACCTGGAGGAGATGTTCAAGAAGGCCCCCACGACGCGGGAGGAGGTCGCGACACACACCAAGGACTTCTTCATGAACCACCCGGGCCTCAAGCCCGGGACGGCGTGGAAGAAGACCCTCTTCATCTCCAAGCCGTACACGCAGACCGTCGCCGCGGGCCCCGTGCCCGTGGTCTTCACCGAGACGTTCCAGCTGGACCTCGAGTGTGGCTTCGAGGCGAAGGCCGCCATCGAGGCGTACGTCATGCTGGAGCAGTCGCTGACGTTCAAGTACACGGCGCGCTACGAGAAGGGGAAGCTCACGCACACGGGCCCCTCCGTGGGGACGGCGAAGAAGTTCGAGGTCCAGGTGACGGGAGGCGGCGCGCTCGTCGCCACGTGCGGACTGATTCCTCGCATCAACGCGTTCATCTACGACACCATGGGCCTGAACGCGGGTGTCCGGGCCTCCGTCATCGGCCGCGCGTCGTATGCGTCGTCCTGCGATGAGAGCGCGACGACCTGGCAGCCGAAGGGCGAGGTGAAGCTGGGCCTCGCGCTGGGGCTGGGCCTCAAGGTCGGAGCGCGAGGGCAAATCCCGGGCTCGAGCTTCCTGGGGACCTCCGGCACCAAGCTGGGCGCGACCTGGTATCCGCCGGAGCTCTACAGCAAGGAGTTCCCGCTGTACGAGAACACGTGGGACGTGTCGCCGGGGCTCGGCTACTGCACGCCCAAGTGCAAGAACTTCGCGAAGGACGGGCTCGAGACCGACGAAGACTGCGGCGGTGGCCAGTGTGGTGGCTGTGCCGAAGGCAAGGTGTGTTCGAAGAACAGCGATTGCGCGGTCGGCTTCTGCGCGGACGGGGCGTGCTCGAACACCGACCACTGCAAGAACGGAATCATCGACGGGGATGAGACGGCCACGGACTGCGGCGGCGCGCTCTGCGGCAAGTGCTCCGTGGGCCGCGCCTGCTACCAGCATGGCGACTGCAAGAGCAACGCTTGCAAGCTGCAGCCCCAGAGTGGCTCCGCGATGGGGTTCTGCGTGGCCGACGCCTGCCAGGACAACGCCAAGGACAATGGGGAGTGCGCGGCGGACTGCGGTGGCAGCTGCAATGCCTGCGGCCTGGGCACCTACTGCGGCATCGATGCGCAATGCGCGAGCGGGGCCAGCAATGGCTATCAATGCGTCAACGCGACGTGCAAGGACCTGAAGCTCAGCGCTGGCGAGTCGGACATCGACTGCGGGGCCGCCTGCTTCACCGGCTGCGCGCAGGGGCAGAAGTGCTTCGGTGACGCGGACTGCGGGGACGGGAGCTGTGTCGCGGGCCTCTGCAAGAACCAGTGGTTCTCGACCTGCGCGGAGCGCCGCGCCGCCGACCCGGCGCTGGCGGATGGCCCTTACACGCTCTACGTCGGAGGCGACCCGAAGAAGGGCTGGACGGCCTGGTGCGCGGACATGGCGGGCACGCCGAAGGAGTACCTCTCGCTCCAGAACACGACGAACGGCAACTACTCGCAGTACACCGCGGGCGGGGCTTCTCCCGGGACGGACGTGCGGACGCGCTTCACGAAGGTGCGGCTCCATCCGGCGACGCTCCAAGTCAGTCCCGGGGATTTGACGTTCGCCACGTCGAGCGGCAGCCTGAACCACAGCCAGTCGACGCTCACATCGCTTCCCTACGGCGCCGCCATGGACTGCGCGGCCTCGATGAGCAGGAGCGGCGTCGGAAACATCGACCTCACCGGGTTGCCGTTCGCCGTGGCGCCCAACCAGTTCATCGTCGGCGGCTTCGAGGCGAGCGGGACGACCGCCTACAGCACCGACGGGCGCCGGGTGCACCTCATGGGCGGCGGCTATTGCGGCTGGAACTTCGTCGTCGGCGGGAATCCCATCGTCAACATCAAGCCCATCCAGCTCGTCTACGCGCCCTGATGGAGGCGGGCGGTGGCCGCCCTCTTTCCACGGCGCCATCGCAGGGCGGCGAGCGCGAAGGTGCTCGCCGCCAGCAGTCCCACGCCGACCGCGAGCAGGCTCGGGGCGGGCGGAGGCGGCGTCTCCACCAGGCGGATGGAGAGGTCATCCACCCAGGTGGCCGCCTCCCCGCGATGGAGGAGCTGGACGTAGTAGGGGCCTCGTGGAAGCTCCAGCGGGGCCTCGAGTCGCCCGCCCACCTGGGTGAACCGGACGCGTGCACCGAGCGCCGTGGCTTCATCCACGGGCGCTCCGGGCCGGAGGACCACCTCCAGGTCCTGCTCGGCGCGGGGGCCCGCTCGCAGCGCGAGGAGGGCCTTCCCCGCGGTGGGGGCGTCTCCTCGGAACTGGAGGACCGAGCGCGGCACCGAAGCCTCCGGCACATCCCGTCGCCCCGGCACCAGGAACGCATCCGCGGGGGCGCGGGTCATCGCTCCGACGCGGAGGTCGAGCACACGCTCCTCCAGCAAGAGCCCATGCTGCTCCGCGGTCCGGAGCCACGTCGCACCGAGCGCGGGGTCGAGCTTCTCCAGTTCGACGGCGAGTCCTCGGGCCCATGGCGCGAGGGCCGTCGGAGGCGAGGCGGTCTGGACGAGGTAGCGCGTGAGACCTTGAACGAAGAGGGCCTTCGCGTGCGCATGCACCTCCCACAGCGCGCTCGAGAGGGCGAGCGAGTCGCCGTGGGCGAAGCCGGTGCGTGCTTCGGGAAAGGAGACCTTCACCCGGAGCGAGCGGGCCGCCTCCGTGGGGAACGCGGAGTGCTCGCCCCAGAGCGGGTCTCCGCTCTTCAGCGCGGCATGGAAGTCCGCGAGCCCTTCCTTGATGAGCGCCGGGTCGTTGGAGGTGCCCGCGGCGTCGAGCGACCAGCGGCCCTCCCCCAGCCTCGGGCGCAGCCAGACATGGGAGAGCTCGTGCGTGACGACGTCCGCGTCGGTGCAGAGCTGGGTGGCGCGCACGCCGAACAGGATGGCGCCCTGTCCCTGGCAGAGCGATGAGTCGCGGAGCACTCCTTCGCACCCGCCGAGCTCGTCGGCGGAGGTGATGCTGCGCGCGTTCGGCTCTGCGAGGTTCGCGATGAGGAGGAGGTCGGGATGGGCGGCGCCATCGCCGAGGCCGAGGTCCGTGAAGAACGCGGCCGCGTCGCGCGCATGGGCTTCCAGCTCGCGAAGGGGCTCGACGGCGGAGGAAGGCAGTGCGGGGTCCGTGCTCTTGACCAACGCCGAGCAAGGCGCCTGGCCTTCGCGGACGCACCATCGGAGGTCGAACTGGGTCACGAGTGGTGTCTGTCCTGCGGCGCGGTCCGGATGGCTTCGTCTTATACGCCGCCGCTCCACCTGCTCCAAGCGCGCCACCGTCAGCCATTGACGCGCGAGGCTTGGGGCGGCGCGCATCGAGGCTCTCCGACGAGACGTCCACGAGACAACGTCCGCGAGACCGACAGGGCTTCGGACGGCACGGAGTGGACATCCCTCCATGCCCGCGGGGACGTGGGGCGGTGGGCAATCGTCACGGAGGGGAGTGGCGGGAGGGGAGGAGGCGTCGCACCATGTCCGGAGGTCCACGGTGCGAGGAGGCCGTCAGGGATGGTGGTCATCGTGATGGGAGTGTCGGGCGCCGGGAAGACGACGGTGGGGCAGGCCCTGGCCCAGAGCCTCGGCTGGCGCTTCCTGGACGCGGATGAGCTGCACCCTCACTCCAACGTGGAGAAGATGGCGGCGGGCCATCCGCTCACCGACGAGGACCGCTGGCCCTGGCTCACCACGGTGCGCGCCCGGCTCGAGACGGCGGTGGCGAAGGGCGAGGACCTGGTGCTGGCCTCGTCCGCGCTCAAGCAGTCCTACCGCGCGGCCCTGTCGGTGGAGCCCTCCCAGACGCGCTGGGTGTATCTCCATGCCCCCCGCGAGGTGCTCGCGCAGCGGCTCTCCCGCCGACAAGGGCACTTCATGCCGCCCTCACTGCTGGAGAGCCAGCTCGCCACGCTGGAGGTCCCGGACGATGCCCTCTCCGTGGACGTCACCCCGCCCCCTGACGTGGTGGTGAAGAACATCCGAGAGGGATTGGGCCTCTGATGCCGCGACTCCCGCCCGGGAGGCCCGCTGCCCGTGGGGGCGTCGGGTGCCCTGGCGAGAGTCGGGTGGTGCGCCGCGATTCACGAGGAGGAGGGGGAGCGGACTCCCTCCCTCCCCAGGACTTCACCGACTACGGGCTGAAGGTGCCCGTGAGCACGCTGGCGCGGGCGCGCGGCAGCGCGCGCTTGAACGGGCTCGTCGCCAGGTTCGAGCCGGGCTGGTACCAGCTCTGGATTTCAGCGAAGTACGTCTGGCCCGCCTGGAGCACGTTCGGGGGCAGGTACACGCTCTGGAGGTCCGTGTGCAGCATCGCCACGCGTGTCGCGGTGGTGGCGCCGTTGGACGTGCCCAGCCGGAAGATGTTCACCACGTAGTTCGTGGCGGTTCCGACCAGCGGCTTCGACCAGCGCAGCGAGGCATCGAACCCGACGCCCGTGAGGTTCTGGAACGCGCCCCGCGTGTTCACCAGGGGCGCCTGCACGGGCCCGATGAGGGGCACCACGGGTTCCGCGGTGAAGGCGCTCGCCTCCTGGTCGATGCGGATGTCCACGCTCATGGTGTAGGGAGTCGCGGTGCCCAGCGCGTAGCTCTTCGTGAAGCCCGCGGTGGCACTCGCCACCTTCGGCCACGTCGCCGGGAGCGGGTTGTTGTAGGTCATGGCCCCCGTGAGGATGTCGGTCTGGAGCGCATCGGGGTTGAGCTTCAGGAGGAAGGGAGGCCCGCTGATGGACGCGACCGCCGTGCCCAGTGCCGCGGGCCGGGCGGACATCAGAATCTCGTTGTACGCGCTGACCGCGTTCGGGTTCACCTGGGTGCGAAGGGCCTCGAAGGCGGAGCGTCTCCAGTCCACCGCGAAGGTGCCCGTCGCCGCGGGCTGGGTGAAGGTTCCGTTGATGGTGGTGGGCTGGCCCGGCACCAGCGTCACGTTCGCGTCGAGCACCTTGTGCATCGCGCGGTAGGGCACGCCATTCACGGTCGTCCGCCACCGCAGTTGTGCCAGGGAGAAGACGTCGCCCAGGCTGCTGTCGAGCAGCTTGGGGTGGGTCATGTCCGCGTAGCTGAAGCTCAGCGCGGAGAACGACGTGGCGCCGGTGAGGGGGCGCCCCGTGGCCGCGCTGCCCATGAAGCCGAACGCACCCGCGTTCAATGAATACAGGTCCAGGTGGTCCGCCGGATGCCAGGGGGACAGGCCGGTGGCGGACACCGTCACGGGCGTGGGCTGAGAGACGTAGGAACCATTGCGGCCCCACTCCGTGGAGCCCAGGTCGAACGTGCGGTCGGTGCTCACCAGGTAGCGCGGGCCCAGCTTCAGGTAGATGCGGCCGGACGGGACATTCGGCACGGAGAGGGTGCCATCCGCGGCGCCCGTGCCCGGATAAGCGGTGAATGCTCCCGTCGTCGAATCCCGCGTGTAGGCCACCACGGACGTGGAGGACTGGTCATAGGGCGTCGTGACATTGCCCGCCGCGGTGACGAAGGTGATGGGGCTCGTCCCGGTGACCTGGGTGACCAGGCCCTGGGTGTCCTGGGTGGTCGCGTCCGCCTCGACATCGTCGAGACCCGCGCAGCCGACCCCAGTCATTCCGGCCATGAGCCCGATGGAGATCAATGACTTCTTCATGATGAAGAAACCCTTTCGGCGACGCCGAGGATGGCGCCGCTCAGGGGTCTCAATATCGATGCGGTCTGACATTCCTGGAGGCGCACCGGTGCCCTGTTCCGCCTCCAGGAAGTGAAGACAGACACGTGTGTCGACAGGTGAGACAGGCGCGCGGGCCGCCACTCCCGGGGACGAGCGTGGCGGCGCGCGTCGCTCAGCGACTCAGCGCTGGACGGCGGGCTTCATGCTGTTGAGGAAGTCCTGATGCCACGCCTTGGGCAGCGTCTCCGTGACGGAGACCTGCTCGCGCGCGGGCCGCGTCAGGGCGTCCTGCATGCTCAGGTCCCCGACGAGGAACCCGCCGGCGAACAGCGTGCGGCCGTTCTTGCTCACCGCCAGCAGCTCCTGGTCCGTGCCCAGCCGCAGGTTGTAGACCCGCGCGTTCTCGCTCGAGACGGGGGAGATGGACGTCAGCGTCGAGACACCCTTGTCGGTGCGGACCTGGTCCTTCACCTTCAGGCTCTTGGCGGTGACCACCTCGCCGGTGGCCATCACCACGGGGTGCATCTCCGTCAGCGTCGCGTCGTGGCCCTGGTTGTCGCGCAGGCGCAGGAGCGGCTTGACCTCATTGCCTTGCGCGATGTCCATGACGGACAGCAGGGCGCCCTTGTCGTTGGCGCGGACCTTGTCGCCCAGCTTGACCTGCTCCACCGGGACGACCTTGCCATCCGCCAGCGTGACGCGCGTCCCCGCCGCCATGCAGCTGTTGTGGAAGAAGATGTTCGACGTCAGGCCGGAGGCGCCCGTCGGATACATCACCACGAACGGCTTCTCCGGCGAGGTGGGCGTGTTGCAGCGAATCTTGCCCATGATGGTGACCATGAAGCGGGTCATCTCATTGACGACCGTGGAGGCCGCGCAGCTGTTGGGGCTCTGTCCCGGGCCCGGCGTGTTGAACAGCCGGCTCATGCTCGTCAGGACGTTGAGGTTGCTCGTGTTCGCCCCCACGGGGATGCTGGGGATGAACTCCGCGTTGTTGAGACAGGTGCGGCCCGTGTCGCTGAGAATCATCTGGATGCGAGCCTTCTCGATCTTGGACACGATGCACTGGAAGTTGTTGACCGCGCCCGCGCTCAGGACGCCGCGCACCGGGACATAGAGGTTCTCGTAGTTGTACGGCACGCCGAAGGTCCAGTAGTCCGCCGGGTTCAGGGTGCCCGGTTGATTGGCGTAGCTCGCCGCGACGCCGGTGCTGGTGGCGGGAGAGACGAAGGGGCTCAGGACGCCGTTGCGGTAGCCCGCGACGGAGTAGTCACAGTCCGTGCCGCCGCGAAGCTGACAGGCATAGATTTCCGCGTGCGTCGGCGTGGCGAGAATCTTCCGAGGATGGGAGAAGGTCATCGTCGGCGGCGAGTTGATGACGGCCGAGCGCACCAGGACATAGGTGGTCTGGTCGAGGTTGGGACCCAGCGCCATCACCAGCGACTCCATGCGCAGGACGCGGCCCTTGCCGGTGGCGATGGTGGCGACGGCCTCCACGTCGTCGAAGGCCCGGCCGTCACCGTACTCCTCACCCGAGTTGGAGGAGACGAGGACGGAGTTGGCGCCGTTCTCGTCCTCGTCGTAGTTGAAGAGGTCGGCGTAGACGTAGTCCGCGCCGTCCTTGCAGGCCACCTCCACGACGGGGAAGTACGTGGTGTAGCCATTGGAGGGCAGCGGCGGGTTCTTGTACTTGAGGAAGTGATTGCACCAGGCGGGCTCGTCCGCGGGCGTCGCGGACGGGGCGGCGCGCGTCAGGGCGCGCTCGCGCATGAAGCCCAGGCGGTTGAACAGCTCCGGGGCGTTCTTCTCGTCCTTCCCGGCCGACGTCAGCCGGCCCACCAGGAATTGATAGTCGCCGTCGTCGGCGAGGTTCAGGTTGATGTGGAGGGCGTCGTTGCCCTCGGTCTCCTTGTCGAACCGCTCCACCAGCCGCTGGGCCCGGGGACGGTCCTCCGCGGGGGCATTGAGCGTGTTGCTCCAGCCCGCGCTCAGCAACACCACACCGGCGAGAGGCAATAGCCGAGCCTTCTGCTTCCAGAATGCACTCATCTTGACTCCTCCTGGGTTGACGACGACATCGACAGGACAGACATCGCGCGTGGGTCACGGATACACGTGTGGCCTTGCGAGCGTTTGTCTTGCCTGGAAATGCACAGCGGTCGGGAGGCGCCCGCCTCTCACGAGGCGCGCGGTGATGGTGGGCGAGATGTTGTGGAACCCCCCTCTACGTCCTCGATAGACTTCAGCTTGTCCGTTCTGTCGCGCCATGTTTGGAATGCGCGATTTTCACGGATGGTGAATCCCTGGCGCGGTGGATGGCAATAGTGCTTTCCCGCATGGCAGTGGTGGATGTCTTTCTTTGCGAGGTCGCTCATGTTTGCAATGTCGGCTGGCGGACGTTCCCGCCAACACCAGACTCGACGCGCCGCGTGGCGCTGGTTGGGTTTGCTGTGGGTGGGACTGACAGTGATGAATTGCGCCTCCGACAAGGAGGGTGACGGGCCTCCGCCTCCCTCCGACGCGGGGGATGGAGGGGGGGAGGACGGAGGCGTCCACGAGGACTCGGGCACGGACTCGGGGCCGCGTGACGCGGGTGGCACGGAAGGGGACGCGGGAAGCGACGCGGGGACGGATGGTGGGCCCGCGAGCCTTCACGAAGGGGCCTGCACCGTGGACGCGTGGTGCTGGGCGCATCCCACGCCCTCGGGCGAAGCGCTGAAGGCCGTCTGGAGCGCGGGGCCCTCGGCGGTCTGGGCGGCGGGGGAGGGGCAGGTGTTCCATTGGAATGGACAGCACTGGAAGGGCCAGGCCAGCGGTGTCGCGGGGGGCGCGGTGTTCCTCTCGGGCTCCGGCGCGGACAGCGTGGTCCTCGCGGGGGGAGACGCCTCGGTGGCGCGCTGGGATGGCCGGGAGTGGCGTCGCGAGACGGTGTCGCGCGCGGGGCAGGTGACGGGGCTCACCGTCGTGTCATCCACGGAGGCGTGGCTGACCCAAGCCCCGACGAATGAGGCGCCCCAGGGGAATGTGTGGCGGCGGAGTGACACGGGGTGGGCGTGGGTCGCGGGGCTGGCGGATGCGCCGCTCTCCTCGCCGTGGAGCACGTCCGCGTCGGAGGTCTGGGCGCTGGCGGGCGCACAGCGGCTGGCGCGGTGGGAGGGGCAGGGGTGGCGTCACACGGCGCAGCTGCCGAGCCCGGGTCCCTCCGGGGAGAAGTACACCGCGCTCTGGGTGGCTCCGGGAGGGGGCACGGGGTGGGCGGTGTCGGCCTCGGGCGCCGTCGCGCGGTGGACGGGCAGCGGCTGGGTCTCCGTGCAGAGTCCTCGGGTGGTTCCGTTGACGGGGGTCTGGGGAAGCGGCGCGAATGATGTCTGGCTCGTGGGGCATCAAGGGGTGCTGCTCCACTGGGATGGACAGTCACTCGCGAGCGTGGACTCGGGGACGGGGGAGGACCTGCTCGCCATCTCGGGGACGTCTGGGGACGATGTCTGGATTTCGGGGGCGAAGGGCGGACTGCTGCGCAAGACACCCAGGGGCTGGCAGCGGGTGGGAGGAAGCGCCGTGCCCGGGGCGAGCTGGAGTGTCGTGACGGGGTCCGCGTCCGACAATGTCTGGGTTCTGGGGCGCGCGGGCTCGAGTGGCGCGGCGCTGGTCTGGAATGGTCGGAGCTGGCGGGTGGCGGAGCCTCCGCCGGAGCCCGTGGTCGCGGCCTGGGCGCTGTCGCCCGACGAGGTCTGGGCCGTGGGAGCCCAGGCCTATCGTTGGAATGGCAGGACGTGGGAGCGGCACGTGCTGCCCTCGGGGTTGGTGGCCCGGGGGATTCACGGGACGGCCTCCGACGACGTGTGGATTGTGGGTGAGCATGGGCAGCGCGCGCTGTGGCGCGGGACGTCCTGGCTCGATGGCGGACGCGGGGGCACCACGCTCCAGGACGTGTGGATGGCGTCCTCGACGTCCGCGTGGGCGGTGGGCGCGAGCGGCCGGTTCGAGTTCTTCGGAGGAGGAGACTGGCTGGACCTGTCGGTCGACCCTCCCGCGACGCTGCGGGGCATCTGGGGCGCGGGGGAGGGGGATGTCTGGGCCGTGGGAGACCAGGGGCTCATCGTCCACTACGACGGCATCGTCTTCGACGTCGACACGACCAGCGCGGCGGGGGTGCCGCTCAAGGATGTCTGGGGCTCCGCGAGCAACGACGTCTGGGCCGTGGGCGAGGGCGGCGTGGTGCTGCACTACGACGGGATGCGCTGGCGGCGTCAGGAGAGCGGGACGTCCGGGGCGCTCGTGGGCGCGTGGAGCACGGGCGCGGGCGCCTGGGTGGTGGGGAGCCAGGGGCAGGTGCTGAAGCGCCCCTGAGTCGTCCGCCGCGTCGCGCGAACGAGCAGGCCGAAGCCTCCCGCCGGTGTCGAGCCGCCGGTGGGAGGCGCCGCCGTGAAACACGTCCATGTGTCAGACCCCCTGCGTAATATCGCAATCAAGATGCAGGTGCATCTCGATTGTCGAGAGCGCGCCGCGTCTCGCGGGCTCCACGCCCGCCCTCAGGGGGAAGACCTTCCATGTCGAGACATGAGAACAGAGGCTGTGTTTCACCGTGTTGGACGCGCGCCGGCGTGGTGGTGGGGTTGCTGGCCTGGAGCGCGAGTGGTTGTGGGAGCACCGCTGGAGAGGCGGGCTCGCGTTCACCGCAGGAGCTCGCCCATCCGGGACGGGCAGGGGAGGCGCGGCGCGGGAGCTTTCGAGTCGCCGGAGGGATTCAATCGCTCTCCTACGAGGACATCGACGGTGAGCGGGTCTTCCAGGGCGACATCCTCCTGCCGCCCGAGGTCTCCGTCGGCGGCCCGTCCGCGCTGTCCGTGGAGGCCCACGGCGCCGGGGCCATTCGCGCCATCTCCCGCTGGCCCGGAAGCGTGGTGCCGTACACGTTGGACCCGGCGCTGCCGGACACCGGGCGGGTGATGGAGGCGCTGAGGCAATGGGAGTCCGTCACGCCGCTGCGCTTCGTGCCGCGCACCACGCAGATGGACTTCGTCACCTTCCGACCGGGCTCGGGGTGCTCCTCCCACGTCGGCAGGATGGGGGGACAGCAGTTCGTGACGCTGTCGCCGACCTGCACCACGGGCAACACCTTGCATGAGGTGGGGCACGTGCTGGGGCTGTGGCACGAGCAGGCCCGGACGGACCGGGACCGGAACGTCCTGGTGCGCTGGGGCAACATCCTGCCCGCGTACACCCAGGCCTTCGAGACCTTCGCCCAGCGCGGCGAGACGGGGCGGAACCTGGGCCCCTACGGGCTCGACTCGCTCATGCACTACGCGTCGGATGCCTTCTCCGCCAACGGGGAGCCCACGCTCACGCGGCTGGACGGCTCGCCGTTCTCCGCCAACCGCGAGGCGCCGACCCTGGCGGACATCTGCGCGGTGAAGCGCCTGCATGGCCATGGGCGCCGCTCGGATGTGAATGGAGATGGCTACGCGGACCTGGTCATCGGGACGCCGCACGAGGACGTGGGGCAAGGCACGGACCAGGGCGCCGTGAGCCTGGTGTGGGGCTCGGCATCGGGGCTGGTGCCGGCGGGGCTGTGGCTGCATCGCGACGCGCAGGGCGTGGAGGACGTGGCGGTGAACGCGGACCAGTTCGGCGCGGCCGTCGCCACCGGGGACTTCAATGGCGACTGCTTCGCGGACGTGGCGGTGGGCGTCCCGGGTGATGACGTGAATGGCATTGTCGACGCGGGCTCGGTCCACGTCTTCCTGGGCTCGGCGCTGGGCCTGGATTGGAGCACCGACAGGGTGTTCCACCAGAACACCGCGGGCGTCCCGGACAGCGCGGAGGCTTTCGATGCGATGGGCTCCTCGCTCGTGGTGGGAGACTTCAATGGCGATGGTCATGACGACCTCGCCGTGGGAGTGCCCGGTGAGGACTATGGCTCCTCCGCACTGGACTCCGGACTGGTGACGGTGCTGTTCGGCTCTCCCACGGGGCTGACGGGCACGGGGGCTCGGAGCTGGAGCCAGTCGTCCACGCACATCCTGGACGTGTCGGAGACGGGAGACCGGTTCGGCTCCGCGCTGGGCTCGGGCGACTTCAACGGGGATGGCTTCGACGAGCTCGCGGTGGGGGTGCCGTTCGAGTCGGTGGAGGGCGTCGCCAACGTCGGCGCGGTGCATGTCCTGTGGGGCTCGCTGGACGGGTTGATGAGCGAGGGAAACCAGCTGTGGGTGCCGGGAAGGGAGGGCGTGCCCGGGGCCGTGACGGGCGAGGTCTTCTTCGGCTCGGCGCTGGCGGCGGGGGACTTCAATGGGGATGGCCGGAGTGAGCTGGCCATCGGCGCGCCGGGGCAGACGGTGGGGCTCTCACCGGGCGCGGGCGCGGTGACGGTGCTGACGGGCTCGGGGATGGGGTTGGTGTCCACGGGGGCGCTGGCGTGGAACCAGGACTCGGCGGGGGTCTCGGACGTCGCGGAGACGGGGGATGGCCTGGGCGCCTCCTTGGTGGCCGAGGACTTCGATGGTGATGGGCACCTGGACCTGGCCATCGGTGTGCCCCGGGAGTCGGTGGGGACGGTGGTGGCCGCGGGCATCGTCCACGTCATGCATGGCTCACCGAGCGGGCTCCTGGGGTTGCGAGAGCAGCGCTGGTCGCAGGAGGGCTCGCAGGTGGATGAGGGCGCGGAGGCCCAGGATGTCTTCGGCTCGCGGCTCGCGGCGGGAGACTTCGACGGCAATGGCACTCTCGACCTCGCGGTCGCCGCGCCGTACGAGGATGTCGGGGGCGTGGTCGACGCGGGCGCGGTCCAGGTGCTCTACAGCGCGGGGGCCTCGGGGCTCTCCCGCGCGCGCGAGCAGCGCTGGGTCCAGGCGCCCGTGTACCTGGTGGACATCGTCGAGTCGGGAGACCACTTCGGCCTGGGGCTCTGACGCGCTCGTGGCGACGGCCGGAGAGGGGTGGCTCTCTCCGGCCGGACGCGCTACCGGAACGCGGGCCAGGTGAACGACGGGGTGCCCGCCCAGCGCTCCGCGAGCCGTTGCTCCAGCGCGTCCAGCGTGCGCGAGAGGTCGGGGACGGGGTTGAAGGGCTCGCGCAGGACGCGGGCGCGGGAGAGGTGGCGCAGCAGGGCGGCGCGCTCGGAGAAGCCCGGGGCCCAGTCGCGGTTGCGCTCCAAGGTCCGCGGCGACATCCACTGGAACATGTTCACCGTGCGCGCGGTGGCCACCATGGCGCGAGCGCGGGTCCACGTGGCGTCCACCTGCGCGGCCTCGCACGCGGGGGCCAGGGTGATGCGGTAGGTGAGGTCCGCGCGGGTGATGAGCTCGTCGGGCAAGGGCACGATGAGCAGCCACATGAGCGCGTCGTACAGCGCGTGCCGCATGCCGCAGTACTCGAAGTCGAGCAGCCGGGGCCCGCTGGCGGTGAACAGGGTGTTGCCGGGGGCCATGTCCCCGTGGGTGAGGGACAGGAAGGGGCCGGGCTCGGCCAGCTCGCGCGCCAGCCGCTCCAGGTCTTCTTGCGTGCCCGGGGCCACGGGCGAGTCGACGGCTTCGGCCCAGCGACGGAGCCGGTCCGCGTGCTCCAGCAGAGAGCGCGCGTTGTCGATTCGCACCCGCATGGGGCGGGGGCTCAGCGAGTGCCGGAGCAGGTCGAAGTCACCCTGGACGCCGCGGGTGCGCGCGTGGAGCTGCGCGGTGATGCGGGCCACGGCCAGCAGGCCTCCGGTGGCGGCGTTCGGGTCGTCCGAGCGGAAGAGGTCCTCCAGGCTGGGGCCGGTGCCCAGGTCCTCGAGGACGAGCAGCCGCGAGGAGATGTCGCCCGCGATGAGGCCCGGCGCGGTGATGAGGTTGTGACGGCCGAGCAGCTCCAGGCCCGCCCACTCATCCAGGCCCAGCATGGGGTCTTCGTGGAAGTGCTTGAGGACGACGGTGGCCACGTCGCCGCCTCGGACGCGGGCTCGGACGACGTGACAGCGCGACTGGGTGCGGAGGACCTGGGGCTCGGCCAGCAGCACGGGGCGTCCCCATGCCGCGGAGAGTGAGCGCGCGCCGTCGGCGAGCAGCAGCTCGAGGTCTGGGGCGCTCAGGGGAGTGGCTCCACGGTGGCGCCCGCGCGCGCGAGCAGCTCGCGGTACCACGCGAAGGCCCGCGCGGTGCGGTCGCCCAGGGCCTGGGCGCCCCAGAGGACGGTGAGGGTGCGGCGCGTGTCCGCGTTCGTCTTGGTGCGCTGGGCGTCCTTCACCGCGTTGGCGCAGGGGCCCTGCGCGTCGAAGAGGCAGAGCAGGCCCGCCAGGTCGATGCTCTGGCCGGAGGCGTTGAAGACATACTCCGAGCCCTCGGGGGCGATGCCCACGCGGAAGGGCGCGGTGGCGCGGTCCAGGTCCACCACGCTGATGGGCAGGCCGCTGTGCAGGGACACCGCGTTGCACGCATCCACCGCGGTGTTGATGGAGCCGAGCGAGCCGTCGCCCGAGGCGCGCACCAGGTACTCGGACGCGGGCTTGCCGCGCCCCGTGGGCTTGTAGCCTCCGTGGCGGAGCATGTCCCGCACGGCGCCGCGCACGGTGTCGTCGCTGGAGAGCGGCGCCGACGCATCCGGCTTCAAGAGCGCCACCAGCCACTCCGGCGACGGCAGGGAGCCGAGCGACGCCGGAAAGACGGTGGTGAAGGCCAGGGTGTCCAGGGACGGATGCGGGTCGACGGTCAGCACGACCGGGACTCTACGCCACACGGAGGCGCCGCGCCGCCCTCCCCGGTGTCCGAGGTTGGGATGTGAATCAGTCTGGCTTCGTTCGCGCCCTCCGCTCCCCGATAGCGGATTCCCGCCGCCTCGTCGGAGCAGGCGCTGAGGACGGGCACGTCCGACGTCACGACCTGGATCGCCTGGCGGGAGCTGCGCTCCGGAGACGTGAAGTCGATGCGTGCCTGGTCCCGCGCGACGTGGGCGCCCCGCTTGGGGATGTCCGCCACCCGCCGGGACACCCGCTCCGCCGAGGTGAAGACACTGCGGTAGCGGCGTGTCCGGCGCGCTGTCGGGAATGGAGGGACCGTCGTAGGGTCGTGCCGTTCCTGGCCTCGAGGCCAGGCGGGGGTGCACACCATGGCAGACGCGAACCAGCGGACGATGCGGGCAGCACGGTTCGACACGGCGGCGCGGTCCTTGACGGTGATGGACGTTCCCGTGCCTCGACCCCAGCCAGGGGAAGTCCGGGTGCGAGTGAAGGCGTGTGGCATCTGTCTCTCGGATGCACATCTGCTCGATGGCTCCTTGCAGTCGCCGCTGCCGGTGGTGACGCCGGGGCACGAGTCGTCCGGCGTCATCGACGAGGTGGGCCCGGGCGTGTCGCGCTGGCAGGTGGGGCAGCGCGTGGCCCTGGCGGGCGGCAAGCCGTGCGGGCGCTGTGTGAAGTGCACCAACGGCCAGCCCTCCGAGTGCATCGACTTCCACATCATGGGCTTCCACTACGACGGCGCCTGGGCGGAGTACGTCGTGGTGCCGGCCTTCGTGCTGTCGGCGATTCCGGACCACCTGCCCTTCGAGCAAGCCGCGATTCTCGCGGACGCGGTGGCCACGCCCTACGCGGGGCTGGTGGACACGGCGCAGCTGCGGCCCGCGCAGTCCGTGGGCCTGTGGGGCATTGGCGGGCTGGGCGTCCACGCGGTGCAGATTGCCCGCATGATGGGGGCCACGCCGATTCTCGCGTTCGACACGAACGAGGCCGCGCGCCAGCGGGCGCTGGAGTTCGGCGCGGACGTGGCGCTGGACCCTCGCGCCCCGGACGTACGCGAGCAGATCCTCCGTCACACCGGCGGCATGGGGCTGGATGTGGCGGTGGACCTGGTGGGCGCGAATGTCGTGCTGGCGCAGGCGGCCAAGAGCATCGGCCGGCACGGGCGGGCGGTGATGGTGGGCCTGTCGCCGGAGCCCATCCAGTTGGGGTCCGGGGTGAACTTCGGCGTGCGCTCCCAGGCGCTGCTCGGGCACCTGGGCTACGAGAAGAAGCACCTGGACCAGCTCGTGTCGCTGGTGGGGACGAAGCGGCTGGACGTCTCGCGCTCGGTGACGGCGACGCTGTCCCTGGAGGACGTGGCCCAGGGGGTGGAGCGGCTGGTGAAGAAGGAGGGCAACCCCATCCGCCTGGTCATCACCCCGTGAGCACGGGGGGGGGCCATGTAGGTCCCCCTCCTGGCCCCGGGGCGGGCGCCACCCTGGCTGGCAGGCCCCGGGCATGGGAAGCGCGAGTTGGGGGTTCGGAAGAGTCCTCCTCTGGCGTCCCCCGTGGCATAAGGGCGCCGCGCCCGCTTCCTGGGCCCCCCATCGCACATGATTCGTCTCGACAACATCAGCAAGCAGCACGGCCAGCAGATTCTCTTCATCGAGGCTTCGGCCGCTCTCCACAAGGGGGAGAAGGTCGGCCTGGTGGGCCCCAACGGCGCCGGCAAGTCGACGCTGTTCCGGATGATTACGGACCAGGAGCACCCGGACGAGGGGCAGGTCGCCGTCGACCGGGGCGTCACCATCGGCTACTTCAGCCAGGACGTCGGTGAGATGTCGGGCCGGAGCGCCGTCTCCGAGGTCATGGACGGCGCGGGCCCCGTGAGCACGGTGGCCGCGGAGCTCAAGCAGCTCGAGGCCGACCTGGCCGATCCGGACAAGGCGGACGAGATGGAGAAGCTCGTCGAGCGCTACGGCCTGGTGCAGGGGCGCTTCGAGGAGCTGGGCGGGTACGCGCTGGAGGGCCGCGCGCGGGAGATTCTCGCGGGCCTGGGCTTCAGCGAGGAGATGATGGACGGCGACGTCGGCGCGCTGTCCGGTGGTTGGAAGATGCGCGTGGCGCTCGCGCGCATCCTGCTCATGCGTCCGGACGCGATGCTCCTCGACGAGCCGAGCAACCACCTGGACCTGGAGAGCCTCATCTGGCTGGAGGGCTTCCTCAAGGGCTACGAGGGCGGCCTCCTGATGACCTCGCACGACCGCGAGTTCATGAACCGCATCGTCACCAAGATGGTGGAGATCGACGGTGGCTCGCTGACGACGTACTCAGGCAACTACGACTTCTACGAGCAGCAGCGCGCGCAGAACGAGAAGCAGCAGCAGGCGCAGTACGAGCGTCAGCAGGCGATGCTCGCCAAGGAGCTGAAGTTCATCGAGCGCTTCAAGGCGCGCGCCTCCCACGCGGCGCAGGTGCAGAGCCGCGTGAAGAAGCTGGAGAAGATCGAGAAGGTGGAGCCGCCCAAGCGCCGCCAGACGGTGCTGTTCGAGTTCCAGCCCGCGCCCCGCTCCGGCGACGACGTGGTGAGCCTGAAGGCCGTGCACAAGGCCTACGGCAAGAAGCGCATCTACGACGGCATGGACTTCCTGGTCCGCCGCGGCGAGCGCTGGTGCATCATGGGCGTCAACGGCGCGGGCAAGTCCACGCTGCTCAAGCTGGTGGTGGGCGCGACGACGCCGGACCAGGGCGCGGTGGCGATGGGCGGCAGCGTCAAGATGGGCTACTTCGCGCAGCACGCCATGGACCTGCTGGATGGCGAGCGCACGGTGTTCCAGTCGCTGGAGGACGCGTTCCCCCGCGCGGGGCAGGGCTCGCTGCGCGCCCTGGCCGGGTGCTTCGGCTTCTCCGGCGACGAGGTGGAGAAGAAGTGCCGCGTGCTGTCCGGGGGTGAGAAGGCGCGGTTGGTGATGGCGAAGATGCTCTTCGACCCGCCGAACTTCCTGGTCCTGGACGAGCCCACCAACCACCTGGACATGGCGACGAAGGAGATGCTCATCACGGCGCTGTCGCGCTACGAGGGCACCATGCTGTTCGTCTCCCACGACCGTCACTTCCTGGGCGCGCTGTCCAACCGCGTGCTGGAGCTGACGCCGGACGGCATCCACCAGTACGGCGGTGGCTACACCGAGTACGTGGCTCGCACGGGCCACGAGGCTCCGGGCCTTCGCACCTGAGGCGAGGCCCGGGCGGGCCGGCTCTTCACTCGAACAGCCGGCTCGCCAGCCGCACCAGCTTCATCGCCTTGCCCGTGAAGGGCGGGAAGAACACGTGCGAAAGCGACGTGCGCCCCTGGCGCAGCACCGCGCGCTCGTGGCTGAAGGTCCTGAAGCCCGTCTCGCCGTGGTACGCGCCCAGCCCGCTGGGGCCCACACCGCCGAAGGGCAGGTGGGGGTTCGCGTTGTGCAGCACCACGGTGTTGATGCACGTGCCGCCCGCGCTCGTCTCGCGCAGGAGCAATTCCACCGCCGTCTCGTCCTGGCTGAAGATGTAGAACGCCAGCGGCTTGCCGCCCGCGCGCACGTGCGTCACCACCTGGTCGAGCGACTCGTAGCGCAGCACCGGCAGCACCGGCCCGAAGATCTCCTCCTCCATCAGCGGTGAGTCCGGCGCCACGTCCGCCACCACCGTGGGCGCGATGTAGCGCGTCTCCGCGTCCACGCCGCCTCCCGTCACCACGCGCGCGCCCGCCGCCACCGCGCCGTCCAGCATCCCCCGCACCCGCGCGAAGGCGCCGTCATCCACCATCCGGCAGAAGTCGGGGCTCGCGCGGCGCGCCTCCTCGGTGCGTCCGTAGAAGCGCTCCACCGCCGACTTCAGCGCGGCCAGGAACGCCTCCTCGCGCGAGGCATGCACCCAGACATGGTCCGGGGCGATACACGTCTGGCCGCCGTTGAGGAACTTGCCCCACGCGACGCGCTCCGCCGCGCTCTCGACGTCCGCCGTCGAGTCCACGACGACGGGCGACTTGCCCCCCAGCTCCAGCGTCACGCTGGCCAGGTGCTTCGCCGCGGCCTCCATCACCCGCCGCCCCACGCGAGGCCCGCCGGTGAAGAAGAAGTGGTCGAAGGGAAGGCGCAGCAGCGCCTCACCCAGCTCGGCGCCGCCCTCCACGAGCGCGACTTCGTCCTCGGGGAAGGCATCGCGCAGCAGCGCGGCGAGGAAGGCGGACGTGTGCGGCGTCTTCTCGCTCGGCTTGCACATCACCGTGTTGCCCGCCGCCACCGCGCCCACCAGCGGCAGCATCAGCAGGTTGAAGGGGTAGTTCCACGGCGCCAGCACCAGCACCACGCCGCGAGGCTCGGAGCGCACGTGGCTGGAGGTCCCCGAGAGCAGCAGCGGGGTCGCCACCTTGCGGGGCTTCATCCACCCCTTGAGCTGCTTGCGCACGTGCTCCAGCTCCATGAGCACGGGCAGCACCTCCGTGGCCTCCACCTCCGCGCGCGGCTTGCGGAAGTCCGCGTGGAGGGCGTCCGCCAGCGCCTCGCGCCGCTCGAGGATGAGCGCCTTGAGCTTCTCCAGCCGGGCCAGCCGCTCGCCAGCACCCCGGCGCGCCACCTCCCAGCGCCGGGCCCGCAAGCGGTCGAATGCTTCCCGAAGCCCCCGGGGAACCAGCTCCTCCTCCAGCTTCACCACGCGCATCCCGGCTCCTCTCGGAGTGTCCCCTCGCCGGACACTCCTCGCACCGGCTGTCTTGCCTACTCCAACAGCCGCGTAAAGCGGGAGGCCATTTCCTGCAGTTTCCCGCGATACGGCGGGAAGAACACCGCGACCATGGACTTCATCCACTGAACCGACACGGCCCGCTCATGGCTGAAGGTCCGGAAGCCGTAGAGGCCGTGATAGTTGCCCAGGCCACTCATGCCCACCCCGCCAAAGGGGAGGTGGGGGTTGGCCACGTGGACCAGGACGTTGTTGACGACGGCTCCGCCGGACGTCGTGTGGCGGAACACGTCCTCGATGGCTCGCTTGTCCTCGCTGAAGACATAGAGGGCCAGCGGCTTGTCGCCCCGCTGGATGTGCGCGTACACCTCGTCGCGCGAGCGGTACGTCATCACCGGCAGCACCGGGCCGAAAATCTCCCCCGACATGATGGCCATGTCCGGCGTCACGTCCGTCAGCACGGTGGGCGCGATGTAGCGCGAGGGCCCGTCCGCCACCCCGCCCACCTCCGCCTTCGCCCCCGCCGCCACGGAGCGGTCCACCAGGTCCTTCACCCGCCGCCACGCCACGGTGTCCACCAGCCGGGAGAAGTCCGCGCTCGCCTGTCGCTCCGCCTCCGTCGCGCCGTAGAAGCGGGTGATGACGGCCTTGAGCGCGTCCACCAGCGCCTGCTTGCGCGACTCATGGACGAAGACGTAGTCGGGCGCGACACACGTCTGGCCGCCGTTGAGGAACTTGCCCCACGCGAGCCGCTCCGCCGTCGCCTGGAGGTCCGCTGACTCGTCGACGATGGCGGGCGACTTGCCGCCCAGCTCCAGCGTCACGCTGGACAGGTGCTTCGCCGCGGCCTCCATCACCTTGCGGCCGATGCGCGGGTTGCCGGTGAAGAAGAGGTGGTCGAAGGGCAGCTCCAAGAGCGCCTCCGCCGTCTCCGCGCCGCCCTCGAAGAGGGCCACTTCGTTCTCCGGGAAGATGTCCCGCACCAGGCGGGCCAGGAAGCGCGAGGTGTTGGGGGTCTTCTCGCTGGGCTTGCACACCACGGTGTTGCCCGCGGCGATGGCGGCGATGAGCGGCGCCAGCATGAGCTGGAAGGGGTAGTTCCACGGCGCGAGAATCAGCACCACGCCGCGCGCCTCGTAGCGCACGTGCGACGACGAGCCCGCGAGCAAGAGGGGCGTCCCCACCCGCGTGGGCTTCATCCACGAGGACAGGTGCTTCACCGTGTGGTTCAGCTCCTCCAGCGTGGGATGGATTTCCGTCAGCTCCACCTCGAGCGCGGGCTTGCGGAAGTCGCGGTGGATGGCCTCCGCCAGCTCCCCCCGGCGGGCGATGATGGCCTCGCGCAGCCGCTTGAGCCGGGTGATGCGCTCGGCGGCCGTGCTGCGCGACATCGCCCAGCGGTGCGCGCGCTGGGCCTCGAACACGGCCTGGATGCGCGAGACGTCGACCTCGGGCTTCGACTCCGGAACAGCGGGCACGAGCTCCAGCATGGCTTGCTCCTGGGTGGGGTGTTTCAGCGGGACTCGAGCCCGCGCAAGAGGGTGGTGAGCGCCGCCGTCAATTCGGCGGTGAAGTCGACGCGCAAGGGCGCCATGTGCTGGGCGGCGAGCACCTCGCGCGCCACGGGGGCCACGTCCGCCATCTGTCGCAGGCCCGTCACCAGGGCGTGCAGGTGGACCAGGAAGCGCGCGCCTTCTCCCGCGTGCAGGAAGGGCAGCTTCGCCTCCAGCGTCGCGCCCGTGCGCGACAGCGCCTCCAGCAGCCGCTCCTTGAACCTTCGCGCCTGCTCCACGGACACGTTCTGCTCCAGCACCGTCTGGAGGAGCGCGAGCAGCCGCGTCAGGGGCAGCTCTCCCTCCAGGGACCCGGCCACCGTGCGCGCCAGCCACGCCCCCGTCCACTCCGCGTCCGGCGAGGCGAGGTGGGCCTCCAGCCGCTCGAACCAGGAGAAGAGCAGGTCCTCCAGGAGCGCGAGGAACAGCGCCTCCTTCGTCGGGAAGTAGAGGAACACCGTGCCCTTGGCCAGCCCGGCGCGCTCCGCCACGTCCGCCATCTTCACCTGCGCGTAGGAGGTGGCCGCGTAGAGCGCCAAGGCCTCGTCGAGCAGCAGCCGCCGCCGCGCTTCCTTGTCCTCGTCCTTGCGCGCGCGCAGCGGGCCCGCCCGGCCCTCCTTCGCGCTCAGATTGCTGACCATGGGTCAGTGCTAAGTGACTCCGGGTCAGCAGTCAAGTGACTGGAGGTCAGTTTTGGGGAGTGAACACTTCGCGGCCCCTGGAGAGTGGTGGGTGGATGTGTGATGATAAGCGCATGCGACCCATCCAGGCGGAGCTGCTGTCCGGACGCGAGCTGTACCGGGAGGTGGTGCTGGAGAAGCTGCTCCACGCGCGCGAGTCGGTGTGGATTGCGACGGCGAACGTGAAGGCCATGTACGTGGAGTCGAAGGGGCGCTTCGTGCCGCTGGTGGAGGTGCTGGATGGGCTGGCGGCGAAGGGGCTCTCGCTGCGGCTGTTGCATGCGGAGCTGCCCAGCCGTCCGTTCCGGGCGGCGTTCGACGCGCGGGCGCGGCTGGTGGCCGGAGGGCTGGAGCTGAAGGTCTGCCCGCGCGTCCACTTCAAGGCGGTGGTGGTGGACGGGGCGTGGGCCTACCTGGGGAGCGCCAACCTCACGGGCGCGGGGCTGGGGGCGAAGGGCGACGCGGTGCGAAACTTCGAGCTGGGCTTCGTGACGGAGGATTTCGACGTCATCGACCGCGTGACGGCGCTCTACGAAGCGGTGTGGAGTGGGGCCGAGTGCCGGGCGTGCAGACTTCGCGCGGTGTGTCCGGACCCGATAATCCCCGCACCCACGAAGAAGGGTGGGATGCGAAGCTCTCGCGGCGCCGCGCGGTTGGGCAAGGCCCGCCGGCTCACGCGCCACACCTCGGAGCCCCGACGACGATGATGAAGCTCTACTTCGCCCAGAACACGCGTGCCACCCGGCCCCGCTGGTTGCTCGAGGAGCTGGGGGTTCCCTACGAGCTGGTGCCGGTGGACGTGCACCAGCGCGAGCACAAGACGCCCGAGTACCTGCGCATCCACCCCATGGGCTCCATGCCCGCGCTGGAGGATGACGGCCACGCCATCTTCGAGTCGGCGGCCATCCTGCTGCACGTGGCGGACAAGTTCCCGGAGAAGGGCTTCGCCCCGCTGGCGGGCACGGTGGAGCGCGCCGAGTACTACCAGTGGATGATGTTCTGCATGGCCACCATGGAGCCGCCCTTGTCCGCGTACTCCGCGCACAGCCGCTTCCTGCCGGAGGTGGACCGGGTGCCCGGCGAGGCGGAGCGCGGCAAGAAGCGCTTCACGGACATCGCGAAGATGCTGGAGGAGAAGCTCCAGGGGCGCAGCTTCATCGTGGGGGAGCGCTTCACCGCGGCGGACGTGGTGATGGCGTCCATCCTCAACTGGGGCGCGAGCATGGGGCTGCTCGAGGACTTCCCCGGCCTGCGCGCCTATGTGGCGCGGCAGATTTCGCGTCCGGCCGCGCGGCGCGCCGAGCAGTAGTCGCCCTGGCGCTACGTGTCGTCGGACGGGGCTTCGTCGGAGGGGCCTTCGTTGGGGGGGGCTTCGTCGGAGGGGTCTTCGTCGGGGGCGGACGTCTTGCCCTGCTGGCGCTCGCGCCACGAACTGGGCGAGTCGCCCACGAGCTTGCGGAACAAGCTGCTGAAGTGCTGGAGCGACGCGCAGCCCACTTCCACCGCGATGGCGGTGAGCTTCATGTCCGTCTCCAGGAGCAGCGCCTGGGCCATGCGCACCTGCACGGCGTTGAGCTCTGCCTGGAAGGAGGTGCGGGCCTCCTTCAGCCGCCGCTGGAGCGTGCGCTCGGACATGCCCATCTCGCGGGCCACCTCCGTCAGGTGGATGTCCGGCAGCTTGCTCTTCATCACCTGATGCAGCTCGCGCAGGAGCGGGGACTGGCCGGTGGCCTCGGCCACCAGGTCATTGAGCTTGGACACCAGCGGCGCCGCGCGGCCTTCCGGCTGGCCCAGCCACCCCAGCGCGGACGCGGGGTCGGTGAACACCTTGCTGGGATAGGCCCCGGTGAGCAGCGTGTAGAAGCCGCCCACCACCGCGCCCGCCACGCCCTCGGGGCGCACCAGCGCCTGGCGCTGCACGGAGACGCCGAAGGACTTCTCCCGCGCTTGCATGTACTTCACGAGCACCCCGAAGGCCGCGGGGTCCGCCGCCTCCAACCGGCGCGCGTCCACCAGCGAGGCATGGGGCGCCGCGGGGGCCAGCTCCACGTCGAGCACGTGCACGAGCCGGCGCACGTGGGCCTCGGACGGGCGGCCCCACAGGATGAAGCCGCACAGGTCCGCCGAGGCGTACCAGTGGAGGAAGCCCTCCCCGACTAGGTAGCGGCCGAGTGGGTCCTGGAAGTAATCGTCGACGCCGTCTGCCGATCGCACGGCTCGGCAGAATAGCGCTTCGCCACCTTGACCACCCACAAGGGATTGATGGGGGCCCGGGACGTCACCAGTTCCGGGCGCACCAGCGCCTTGCCGGACAGCTCCTGCGTCATGACCGGCAGCACCCGCCACGGCGCCTGGGGCTTCAGGTGGTGGGCCTGGTGGTAACCCGCATTGAAAAAGAACAGGTTGTACAGACGGGACGTGGACGTGGTGCCCAGGGCCCCCCGTTGGGTGGAGTCCGTCTCGAAGTGGGCCGCCAGGTTGAGCCAGTGGATGCAGAACTGGCCCACCAGGAGCACCCCCCACCAGGCCAGTCCCAGCGCGGGCCTCCAGACGATGACGGCCAGGAGGGCGCCATCGACGATGAGGAAGTCCAGGACCAGCTCCGTCCGCTGGTGATGGCGGCGGGCCCAACGCCACACGTTGGCCACGGCCTCGAAGGGCCAGAACCACGGCGTCAGCGCCGAGCGCAGGCAATAGCGCAGGGCGCTTTCCCCCGGGCGGCGCTGGCCCCAGTCACCGGGGCCGTCGTTGAACCGGTGGTGGTTGAAGTGGTGGATGAAGTAACCCCGATAGGGGAACCCACAGGCCATCCCCAGCGTCCTGGAGAAGAGCCAGTGCAGCGGGCGGGGACGCGCGATGGTGACGTGCATGTGGTTGTGCAGCACGGCGTAGTTCCAGAACAACACCGCCCAGCCGACCACGCACATCCCCACGCGGCCCCAGAGGCCCAGGTGGTCCCAGCTCAACAAGAAGGCGGGGAACCAGGCCCACCACAACGCGTGCACCGCGAGCTGCGGCAAATCGAGAGTGGGGGCGGCGAGGGGGCGATTCATGAAGGGCCAAAGTAGGCCCGCCCCTGTTTGGCTGCTTCATTCCATACGCCAAGCGCTTGCGAAAACGCGCAACCTCGAGCGTCGTCCCCCCATCCCTCTCAACCCGGGTCCACCCCGCCCCGGCGTCTGACTTCCGCCCGCTCCGCGCATGCCTCCGCGAGGAAGCAGCGCGTCGCGGGCACCGCGCCCACGCTCACGACTCGAGCGCGTGGGCGACTTGTCCCAGGAGCCGCAGCTGAGGCGCATCCAGCTTGCGAACGGTGCGCAGGAGCCGGCGCACCTCGGGACGCTCGCGGTACTCCGGCGGGTCCTCGGCGAGGGCGGGAGCGCCTTCGACGCCGGACATGCCGAGCAGCACGTCCGAGGAGCAGTTGAGAACCAGACACAGCTTCCTCAGCGTGCGGACGCTGGGGAGCATGTGTCCACGCTCCAGCCGTCCGTACACCTCGGTGGCGATACCCACGCGCTCGGCCACATCGGCCTGGGTGAGCTCCAGCCGCTGCCGCGCCGCGCGAACTGCATTTCCAATGATGGTGGCCAGTCGTTGTTCCATGGCGTGCGGAAACCTGTCGAAAAGAGGGTCTCTCCCCCCGCGCTCAGGCGGAGAGGTTCCGGGGAGAAGTGACTGCGGGTTCGGTGCCTCGTGGAACACAGACTACGGGTGGGGTCTGACATTCCGGTGCATCCGGAAGGGCGTGCGAAAGCGCTTGAAAACGGGGTCGCGTGAAGGCCCCGGCGGATGCGTGTGGAAGGCCGCGCGCGGCGGGCTTCGCGCGTGGGGTGGCGGGTGTCGTCGGCGGTGCCCGGGTGTGTCCTCGAATCGCCGCGCGGGGCCGAAAAATCGGCGCGCGGGCGTTCGTGGTGGATCAGCGGAGAGCGCGCCCGGCGCACGGGTGAGGATGCATTCACCTGGAGCGCTGGAGGGCGTGCGTGGTGCGTCGCGTGGGGTTCACCGCGCGGACGTCCGATGGTGGACGTCGCCGCCTGCTCGGCCGCACTCGTGGTGGTGGTGAGGCGGGGGCCGCGTGGTGTTGAGCGTGGACAGCGGGGTTTGCGCTCGGGGCCGAAAAATCGGCCTGCGCGGCGTTGTCAATGGACGGGCCGGGAGTTCACGGAAAAGCCCTGGTGTTTCCGTGGTTTACGAAGGCGGGACGTCTGACGTAGGGTGGGCGCCCCCCGGTGGGTCGGGGATGCACCGCGCTGCCTCGCGGGGAGGGCCGTTGAGGTCGTGAGCGACGAGCGTCCGGACGCGCTGCTCAAGAGCGCGCTCGAGAAAATTGTCTACTTCGAAGCGCGCGCCGAGCAGCTGCTCAGCGAGCTCGGGTCGACGCGCGAGGAGATGGAGCACCTCAAGCGGGAGCTGTCCGAGAAGCACCAGCGCGAGCTGGAGCTGCGTCGCGAGGTGGCGGAGCTGGGGGTGCGCGTCGGTCGCGCCCAGGCCGAGCGCGAGGAGGCGGTGCGGCTGACGCAGGCGCTTCGTGGTGAGCGCGACCAGCTCATGGACCGGTTGCTGGATGCGAGCCGGTTGCGCGCGTCCACGCAGGTCCGCGACGCGGAGGACGATGACCTGGGGTTCGACCTGGCGTCGTTCATCTCGCAGCTTCGCAGCGAGGCGCTGCTGGGCGGAGAGACGGGCCGGACGGGGCCGACGGTGAAGGTGCCGGTGCGCACGATGGCGTTCGCGGCGCCCGTGGCGAGGGCCGCGGTGCCGGTGGAGCCGAGTGTCTCGGTGCCCGTGGTGCAGCCGGAGTTGCTGGCGCCGCTGTTGGAGGGGCTGTCTCCGGTGGCGCGCGAGGCGCAGCGCTTCCTCCAGGCGGGGCGGCTGGGCGTGAGTCCGGCGCAGCTCGCGGAGCTGTCCGGGCAGGGCGGGCTGGGGGCTCCCACGGATGAGACGCTCTTCGGGTTCTCGGTGCGGGAGCTGTCCGCGCCGGATTCGGCCGCGCGTGTTCGCGCCGCCGAGCGGTTGAAGGCGCTGTCGCAGCCGGCGGCGGCTCCCGCGCTCGCGAGCGCGCTGCACGCGGAGACGGACCCGGTGGCGCAGGTGGCGCTGCTGCAGGCGTTCGCGGCGCTGTGCCGGGACGAGGGTGCGCAGGTGGTGTCGCCGCTGTTGGCGTCGCCGGTGCCGGAGGTTCGCATCGCGTCGTTGAAGGCGCTGTTGACGCTGGCGCCTCGGGACGCGGCGCCGCATCTGGCGCAGGCGATGAAGGACCCGGACCGCTCGGTGCGTCGGCGGGCGTCGCTGCTGGCGCTGGGGTTGGAAGGGGAGACGGCGCGGCGGCTGGGTGAAGAGGCCATTCACGACGCGGACGCGGAGGTCCGCTCGCTGGCGGCGCTCGCGCTGGGGGCGGGGAGCGGGGAGAACGCTCGCACGCTGCTCCTGGAGGCCCTGGGAGACCGCGAGCCTCGCGTGCGCAAGTCCGCGGCGCAGAGCCTGTCGCGCATCCTGGGGCAGGACGTGTCCTCGGTGGTGGCGCTGGATGACACGCACCGGCGCCGTGAGATTCGGCGGCTGGCCACGTTGCCCGTGAAGCCCGTGCGCGCCCGGCTGGAGGATGCGGCCCGGCCCGTGGTCGCCGCGGTGCAGGTGGCCGCGGTGGGGACCGCGCAAGCGGTTGTCGCGAGCGCGGCGCAGAAGATGGTCTCCGCGCAGCAGGCGGTTGTCGCGAGCGCACCGCAGAAGACGCCTTCCGCGCAGGTGTCGAGTGCGGGGGCGCAGCAGGTGGTGATGGTGGGCGCGGCGCAGAAGACGACCTCCGCGCAGGTCGCCCCCGTGAGCGCGCAGCAGCAGGTGGTGATGGTGGGCGCGGCGCAGAAGGGCGCCGCCGTCGCGATGCACGGCGCGCCTGTCTCTCAGTCGATGGTGCCTCCGACGGCATCGGTGGCCTTCGGGCACGGCGCGCCTGTCTCTCAGTCGATGGTGCCTCCGACGGCATCGGCGGCCTCCCAGCACGGCGCGCCGCAGAGCCTCGCGGGTGCTTCGAGCATCCGGATGATGGTCTCCTCCGCGCCGGGTGTGGCGCAGGCCCCGGCCACTGCCCGCCCGACCGCGGCTCCCCAGCCTCCTCCTCGGGCCGCCCCGGCCGCCGCTCGGTTGTCTCCTGTCCAGGCGGCGCTGGTGGCGATGGGTGCCCCGGCGCCCCAGGCCGCTCCGGCCCCGGCTCCCGCGGCCCCTGCTCGCGCCGAGGCCCGTCCTCCCGCGGGGCGCCCGAGCACCTCGCCTGTCGAGGCACTCTGTGGCCAGATGCTCCACGAGGTCCGCGTCGCCGTGCGAGGCCGCTCGCTCGCCGAGCTGACGGCGGCCCTGGGGGCCCCCGTGGAGCTCGCCCAGGAAGCACTCACCCTGCTGTCCGCCCGAGGAACCGTGGTCCGAAGGGGGCACAAATACTTCGCCGCTTGAGGCAAGGTATCCGTCCCGCACGCCTTACGAAGGGTCGTTCATGGAAGCGCCGACATACAGCTCGAAGCAGGTGGCCGAGATGCTCGGCGTGTCTCCGAAGACCATCCCGGAGGACGCGAGGAAGGACCTCTACACGCCCGACGACGTCTGGGACCTTCGCGCCACGCTCAACCGCTTCCCGGACAAGATTGGCCACCGCCGCCAGCTCTTCCTGAACTTCAAGGGCGGCACCGGCAAGACGTCCCTCTCCACGTCCTACGCGTGGCGCATCGCGGAGCTGGGCTACTCGGTCCTCCTCATCGACCTGGACAGCCAGGGCCACGCCACCAAGTGCCTGGGCTACGAGGGCGAGGAGTTCGAGAAGACGCTGCTGGACGTGCTGGTGCGCAAGACGCCGCTGGCGAAGGTCATCCAGAAGTCCACGCTGCCCAACCTGGACTTCGTCCCGTCCAACCTCAGCATGTCCACCATGGACCTCTCGCTGATGCCCATGGCCGGCCGCGAGTTCAAGCTGCGCAACGCGCTGAAGGAAGTGGAAGCGCAGTACGACGTCATCGTCTTCGACGCCCCGCCGTCCTTCGGCCTGCTCAACCTCAACGCGCTCATGGCGGCCAACGACTTGTTCGTCCCCGTGCTCGCGGACTTCCTCTCCTTCCACGGCCTCAAGCTCCTCTTCGAGACGGTGCAGAGCCTGGAGGAGGACTTGAACCACGTGCTCGACCACGTCTACATCGTGGTCAACTCCTTCAACGCGACGTTCAAGCTGGCGAAGGAGGCGCTGGAGGCGCTCCAGACGCACTATCCGGAGTTCCTGCTGCCGACCATCATCCGGCAGTGCACCAAGTTCGCCCAGGCCTCGAGCGAGGGCCGCCCTGTCTTCGTCGCGGACCCCACGTCGAAGGGCGCGGCGGATATCCAGGCCATGATTGACAACGTCCTGCCCCGCCTCGTCGCCGCGGCGACCGCCACCGCGAAGAAGGGCTCGCAGCAGGCCGGCTGAGATTCGACATGATGAAGAAAGCCTTCGAACAAAACGTGTCTCGCGCCAAGCCGCGCCTCCGGTTGGGGGCGTTCACGGGCGCCGCCGACCCGGCCGAGTCCTCGGCCCCCGTCGAGTCCACGGAGCCGGAAGCTCCGGTCGAGCCCCCTTCCGCCGACCTGTCCGCGGAGGTCCGCACCCGCGTCGAGCGTGCCCGAGCCCCGCGCCCCAGCGCCGCCGAGGCGATGGAGGCCGCCCTGGGCGCGGAGGCCCCGCGTGCGCAGGCCGTGCGTGAGCCGGTGTTCACCTCGCAGGTCGCCGAGCCAGTCACCTACGCATCGCCGGAGCCGGAGGCCGCCGAGTTCGACGAGGGCGCGGCCGAGGTCCCGGTCACCTTCGCGGCACCTCCCGCAGTGGCGTTCCACCTGGACGGCCTCGTGGCCGGGCACTCGACGGAGGCCCACCCCATGACGCAGGGTTCGTCGCACGCTTCGATTCCGCAGGTCACCGCGATGGTCGCCGAGCCCGTGGCGCGCGTCGAGGCTCCGTCCCAGGAGGTGGAGGTGCAGACGCCGCCGCGTGAGGACACGAGCGACTCCGAGGCGCGCCGTGAGCGGCTGAAGGCCCGGCTCAAGGCGGTGCGAGAGAATCCTCGCCCGGAGCCGCTGCCGGCCACGGTGGCGGAGGCGGGGCAGCGCGCGGTGGAGCGCATCACCCATCTCCAGGCGGAGCTGGTGAAGGTGAAGGCCGCCAACCTCGCGCTCACGCAGGAGCTGGAGGTGGCGCGCCGCCAGGCGGAGAAGGCCACCGAGGAAGCACGGCTGCGCATGGATGAGGCGCGCCGGCTGTCTTCCGAGATGGAAGGCCGCGTGAAGCTGCTCGCGGACCTGGAGCGGGAGCTGGCCGCGCTGGAGGGTGAGCGCGACGAGGCGCTCCTGTCCCTGCAGGAGAACCGCCAGGCACTCCAGGCGTCCGCGAAGGAGCACGAGGCGCTGGAGGAGGCGGTGTCTCGCGGCAAGCAGGCCCTCGTGGACAGCCTCGCGGAGGAGGAGCGCCTCGCGGGTGAGCTGGAGTCCGCGAAGGACGAGTCGGCGTCGCTGCGCCGCGCGGTGGAAGCGTTGCAGGGTGAGCGCGATGTGCTGGCCCAGCAGGTGGCCTCGCTCACCGCCGAGCGCGCCGAGCTGCTCGAGGCGCGCAAGGCGCTGGAGGCCGTGCACCGCGCGCTGAGCCAGGCCGCCGCGCGCTGAGCCCTGCCAGCGGGGAGTGCCCGACGCAGGGCGCTTCCGCGCAACAGCAGGCCTCACCGGGCCGCCGCGCGCTGAGACGTGCCAGCGGGGAGCGCCCGACACAGGGCGCTTCCTCGCCGCCCCGCGCCGAGCCCGCCTGGGACAGGGCGCCCGATGGAGGGCGCCCGCCCTCGCTACTTCGCGTCCTTCGCCACGCCGCTCCGCCCCGAGCCCTTCACGGCGGCGACGAGCTCCGGCTTGAGCGGCGGGCTGCGCAGGCCCTCCAGGGACAGCTCGGTGAACTCCCCGTCGCGACCCTTCAGCCCGTCGAGGAACGCGACGATGCGCTTCTCGCGGTCCTCCTTCTTCGGGTGGCGCGAGCCGATGCTGGACCCGTCCTCCGTCTTGCGCAGCAGCGCGCGGTACTCGTTCGGGTCGTAGCCCGCGGAGATCATCATCCGCACGGCCATCTTGTCCGCGGCGTACTCCTGCTCCCGGTCATTGCCGCTCTCGGCGAGCGCGATGACCTTCTCCGTCAAGTTGCCGAGCAGCGCCGAGTCGCTGTCCAGGTCCAGGTTGCCCCCGCTGCCCCCCGCGGCGATGAGCTGCCCCGAGCCGGGGAAGTTCTTCTCCATCGTGACCGCCACCTGGCACAGGCTCACCTTGGCGGAGTTGTATTGCTTGATGGAGTGCTTGAGCACGATGTGGGCAATCTCATGGGCCAGCACGCCCGCGAGCTGGCTCTCGTTGTCCAGCTCCGCGAGCAGCTTGCGCGTGACGAAGACGTAGGCCCCGGGTGTGGACACCGCGTTGAAGTTCTTGTCGTCGTTGAGCACGCCGAAGGTCCACTCCAGCGTGGGCCTCGCGGACTGCGCGCCCAGGTTCTTCCCCACGGTGTTGAGGTACTCGTGGATGGAGTGGACCCCGGTGCCCCTGGAGCCTTCGGAGAACAGGCCACCGCCGCCCTGCACCCAGTGCACCGCCATGGCGCTGCCGATGGCGTACTCCTCCTGCACCGTCGGCTCCACGTCGAGCTTCTTGCACTCGTCGCGCTGCTTCTGCGCCGCCGCCGAGTTGTCGACCACCTGCCCGACACCCCGCGCCACCTGGTCCATCGTCATGCCCTTGCATGACACCGACAGCACGCCCAGGCTCGCGACGGCGAGCGTCTTCCAGTGCGTCCTCATCACGAGCCTCCCTTCGACTTGCCCTTGGCGCCGCCGGACTTCGCCGTGGCGGACTCACCCACCACGGGGAACAGCCCGGCCTCCGTCACATGCCGCGCGATGTCCGCCGTCGAGACATCCTTCGCCGTCTTCTCCAACTGCTGGAGCTGCGCCACGGCCTGCTTGTGGCTGCCGCCCTTCTTGTTGCCGTAGTCGACCGCGCCGGGGCTGAGCGCCTTCACCGCGGCGCCGCTCGCGACGAAGCCCGCGGGGTTCACCTTGCGCTTGCCCTTGTCCTCGACGACGAGCTCCATGTTGGGCGCCGTGGTGGACAGGTTCGACTGGAACACGAAGCCGCGCTTCCCCGCGGACGTCTTCACCTTGTGCCACTGCTTGTTCTTGGTGTCGGCGCCCTCCCACTTCACCTGCTCACCCGGCTGGAGGATGACCACCGCGTTGGCCGTGGGAGACGGGCTCTCCATCACCCGCGTGTTCTTGGCCTTCACATACAGCGAGCCCCCCACCGCCACCGCCGAGGCCGCGCCGGGCACCCCCAGCGCCAGAATCACCGCGGCCCAGGCCGCTCTCGTTCTCGTCCTCATCGCGCCGACTCCTTTCCCGCTCACTTGTCCAGGCTCGCCACACCGTCGAAGTCCGGCGGTGGCGCCTTGGCGTACTTGTGGCAACGCTCCAGCAAGGCCTGCGTGGGCCCGTCCTCCGGAGCGTCCGTCTTGAGTGCTTCCAACCTCGACGCGGCCTCGTCGAACCGGGCCTCGCGATAGAGCGCCAGCGCCGCGTGATATCGCTCCACCGTGGCCCGCTTCCCCGCGTCCAATCCCCCCTTGAGCGCGAGCAGCTCGTACACGGTGACGGCCTCCGTCTTCCCGGCCACCCGCACGCGGTCCAGCTCACGCACCTCGATGTGCTCGCGCGCCAGTTCGTACGTGCGCGGGCCAATCATGATGACGGAGCCATACGCCTTGTTCGCGCCCTCCAGCCGCGCGGCCAGGTTCATCCCGTCGCCGATGGCCGTGTAGCTGAAGAGCTGCTCACTGCCGAAGTTGCCCACGAAGTTCACCGCGGAGTTGACGCCGATGCGCGTGTACACGTCCGGCAGCCCCTTGACGCGGAACTCCTCGCGCAGCTTGTCCACCTCGGCCTTGGCCGCCAGCGCGCCTCGGCACGCGCGCACCGCGTGGTCGTCCTGGCGCATGGGCGCGCCGAACAAACACACCACGGCGTCGCCGATGTACTTGTCCAGGCATCCGCCTTCCTTCAGCAGCGCGCCGCTCACTCGCGTCAGATACGTATTGAGGATGCGCACCAGGCTGCGCGGGTCCTCCTTGAAGCGCTCGCTGAAGGTGGAGAAGCCGCGGATGTCGCTGAAGAAGGCGCTGATTTCGACGTTCTCTCCGTCGAGCCGAGGCAGCTTCCGCTCGGAAATCATCTGCTCCACGAGCTTGGGCTCCATGAAGCGGCTGAACGCGGTGCGCACGAACTCCGTCTCGCGGTTGGCCACCAGGTGGTTGAAGGCCACCGCCGTGACGCTGGCCACCAGGCCCGCCATGGCGGGCAGCGCCGTCAACACATGGGTCCCCGAGGAGAGGAAGCGCCCCGTCACCAGGTACATGCCCAGGAGCAGCGCCACGGGCCAGGCGATCTCCAGTGGCAGCCAGCGCGTCGTCATCAGGAGCACGACGGAGATGAACGCCACCACCAGCGTGAGCGACACGTCCACCACCAGCGGCGTCCGCGTGATGAAGCGCCCCGAGCCCAGCAGCGTGTCCAGCACCGCGGCCTGCTTCATGACGCCGGGGACCTCCGCGCGGAAGGACGTGGCCTTGATGTCGCCCAGCCCCAGCGCGGTGCCGCCGATGACCACCACCTTGCCTCGGAGGGCCTCGGAGGGGAGCCCCGAGGGCTGCCCGTTCTCCCGTCGCACCCACCCGTCGAGCACCTCCAGCAGCGGCAACGTGTGGAAGCGCTCGTGCAGCTCACCGCCGCCATAGTCGATGGCCGCGCCACCATCCGCGTCCACCGCGTACGTCCGAGTGCCCACGCGCAGCTTCCCGCGGGAGAGCGTCACCTCGCTGGCGCCATACAGGCCCGCCATCACCCGCAGCGGCAGCGTCGGGTACGTGTTGATGCCATCCGTGTACGCGAAGCGCGTGCGCCGCATGAAGCCGTCGGGGTCCGTCTCCGTGTCCACCAGCCCGAAGCCATCCACCGCGCCCACCAGCACGGGGATGGGCGGAACGGGGCGGCGGCGCACGTGGGCCGGGTCCTCGGAGGCGGGCGCGGAGGTCTCTCCCTCGAAGTCCGGGCCCTCCAGCATCGGGGGCGTCACGCCTCGCGTCTGGATGGGGAAGGCGAGCGCATGCGCGACCTGCTCGGGTGTGACGGACGCGACGGCCTTGTCCTCGGGGGCCTCGGCGAACTCGCCGCTCGCGTCCGAGGGGAAGGTCTCCTCACCGGGGCTGGAGGGCAGCGCCTCCTGGGGCAGCGCGTCCTGCGCGGAGGCCACGGGGGCGGCGGGGGGCGCGGGAGGGGGCGCGAGCGCGGAGGCGGGCTGCGCGGCGAAGTCCACCCGCGGCAGGGGCTGCGCGTTGGCGTTGGTGGAGACGCCCAGGAAGAAGGGGACACGTGTGTCGCGCAGCACCTCCGCCAGGGCCAGGTCGGTGGACTCGTCGGACGAGCGCTCGTCCATCACCGCGTCGAAGACGACGGCGCGCGCACCCTCCGCTTCCAGCTGCTCCACCACGCGGGCCCACAGGTTGCGGCTGTAGGGCCAGCTGCCGAAGTTGAGCGTGTAGCGCTCATTGGCGCGGATGCCGTCCAGGCTCGACTGGTCGATGACCACCACCGAGACGTTCGGCGACAGGCCCCGTCCATCGGTGAAGCGGTTGAGGGCCTGGTCATAGGCGCCGCGCTCCAAGTCATGGAGCCACCCGCCCGACCAGGCCAGCGTCGCCAGCGCGGTGGACAGCACCGCCACGCCGAGCATCAGCAGCCCGTGTTCACGCCAGCGCAGCCGGATGATCTTCCAGGTGTCCCCTGCCACGGCCCCTCATGCGGAATGCGTGGGTCGCCACACTAGCGCAGCCACCGTGGCGCGAGGCATCTCCCCGGCCGGATGGATGCCCACGGCGCCCTGCATACCCTGAAGTGACGCTCGGGTGTCACACCCGGGCGGCGAGCGGCGGGCTGCTCGCCTGGCCACGGACGTGGAGCGCCCCGTCTTATTCTCCGGGCCCTGGGAATGTTCCAGGGCTGGGACGACGGGACGCTAGAAGGCCGAGCCCGGCTCCTGGAGGAAACGTGCTTCCTCGGGAGTCGATGTACGCCCCAGCGCGGTGTTGCGGTGCGGGAAGCGTCCGAAGCGCTCGATGACGACCAGGTGCCTGCGCGCCCAGTCGAGCGACGCATCGCTGCCGGAGTGGTGCATCGTCAGCAGCTCGAAGAGGGAGACCGACAGCCGCTGGTCGTGGAGCTCCTCGCTGTGCTCGAAGGGGAGGTACATGAACCAGCGCCACACGGAGGGCAGCGCCAGGTCCTGTCCCCGCGCGAGCGCGTGACGCGCCACGGAGCGCGCGCGTGCATCCGTGGCGAAGGCGCGCTGGCTCCCTCGGAAGAGGTTGCGAGGCACCTGGTCCAACAGGAGTATCAGCGCCAGGCTGCTTCGCGGCTCATCGCGCCAGTCGCACAGCTCGCCGGCCGCCGCGCGCTCGTGAAGGTCCATGAACCGGTGCTGGCACTCCGCATCGAACGCCGGGTCTCGCTCGAACCACACGGCGCGAGGCCGGATACAGGCGGGGTTGCGAACCGGGTCCGCGGGTTGGCCAAACCAGAAGTCGAGAACTCCCTCCGCACTCTCCATGTCTTCCTCCCCAGGGTCTCGATAGAGCGAGCAACCGTCAACAGTCAACGGGGTGGACGGCGATGCGAGCCGTCACCACCTTGCAGCGAACATTGGCGCACCGCGCGACCTGGAGAGCACCATGAATACCCCGTGGGAGCCGTCGACTCACCGGGGGTTGGGGCCCGTGAAACGGACGGCCCTCAATCCCACACTGCGCACCGAGGCCGTGGTCGCACTGGGCGCCTTCAGCGCGCTCACCGCGGGCACGGCGTGGCTCGGCGCCCATCAGAGCCACGCGAATCCCCGGTGGTATCGGCGGCTGCGCAAGCCGCCCTTCCAGCCGCCGCCCCGTGTCTTCGGGCCTGTCTGGACGGCGCTGTATACACTCGTGGCCCTCTCCGGCTGGCGCGTGTGGACCGCGCCCGCGGGAGCCGCGCGCTCGCGAGCGCTGGGCTGGTGGGGCGTGCAGCTGGGGTTGAACGCCGCCTGGTCCTGGCTCTTCTTCGGCAAGCAGCGGCCGCGCGGGGCCCTGGTGGACAACGTGGCCCTGCTGGGCAGCATCGGCGCGTATGTCGCCGCGACGCGCGAGGTGGACCGGCCCGCGGCGTGGCTGGTGGCGCCGTACCTGGCCTGGGTGGGCTTCGCCAATGTCCTGAATGGCGAAGTCGTTCGTCGCAATCCTCGCGCGGCGCACTGACGTCTTGTTTCAGTTGCGCAGCTTCGAGGGCTGCTGCGGGTTGAGGGCCAGCATGACCGCGATGTAGCGCGCCTGACTCTCGGTGCTGCAACGGACCTCTTGAATCCGCCCGCCCAGCTTCACGCGGACGAGCCACCCGTCATTGTCACGAGTCCAGGCTGGAGTCTCCGTCATCATGTGTTTGTTCCTCTTGGTTTCGGCCTCGAGGCGTGGAGAGAGCAGCCGTCGTGCCAGCGCCTGGAGCGTACGAATCCAGGCGGAAAAGACCGTCGGATGCGAGGTGCTGGACAGCCGTGGCTGTAGTTCTTGCGGAATGCGGGGTGACGGAGATTCAGTGGAGGCGACGCTCGGGCTGGCCTGCGGGCGGGTGTGTCGCCGAGGTGCCGAGCAGGGGGAGCGCCACGTGGAAGGTGGACCCTTGGCCCACCTCGCTCTCCACCCAGATCCTGCCGCCGTGGTGCTCGACGATGTCTCGGCTGATGTACAGGCCCAGGCCCAGGCCGCCATACGAGCGCGAGGAGACATTGCGGGCTCGGAAGTATCGCTCGAACAACAGCTTCTGCTGGTCCTCGGGAATGCCGATGCCCGAGTCGGAGACTGATAACAACGCCATCTCTCCGCGTATCTGCAACGTCACGCGGATGAGGCCGCCATCCGGGCTGTATTTGAGCGCGTTCTCCACGAGATTGGAGATGACCTGCTCCAGCCGGTACGGGTCGGCGAAAACCTGCACGGCCTGCTCGGGGTGTTCGAAGCGCAGCTCGTGGATGCCGCGCTGGGCCTCCATCGCCTGGAGGACGTGCTCCACCAGGCTGTCCATCCGCGTGGGCTGGGGGTGAAGCATGAGGCGGCCGGCCTCGATGCGGGAGGCGTCCAGCAGGTCGTTGATGAGCCCCGTCATGCGCAGGAGGTGCTGACGCGCGTGGCGCAGCGTGGTCGGGTCCACGTGCTCGCCTCGCTCCAGCTTCCGCTCGAGCGTCGCCAGCCGGAGGCTCAGCGGCGTGAGCGGAGTCTTCAATTCATGGGAGGCGATGGACAGGAAGTCGTCGCGCACGCGGATGGCTTCCTGGGCCTCGCGATACAGCCGCTCGCGCTCCTCCTCGGCGAGCTTGCGCTGGGTGACGTCCTCCACCAGCGCGCCCACGCCCAGCAGGTGTCCGTCGGGGGTGCGCACGGGGTAGCAGCTCCCGGTGAGCAGGCGGCGAGGGCCGGGAAAGCCCACGGCCTCGGTGTCCACCTCGCGCTCCACCACGGGGGCGCCGGAGTCCATGGCCTCGTGCAGCATGGCCTCCGTGGCGGGGCCTCCTCGGCCGAGCAACTCGAGGGGACTCTTGCCGACATGGGCCTCGGCGGGGATTCCGTTGATGCGGGCCAGGCGCTCGTTGACGCGCACGTAGCGCAGGTTCGTGTCGAGGAAGCCCAGGCCCACGGGAGCGCTGTCGAAGAGGATTCTCAGCAGGGCCAGGCTCTCGTCGCGTTGGCGCTCGGCGTGGCGGCGCTCGGAGATGTCCTCGACGATGCCCACGCCTCCCTCGACCTCGCCCGCGTCGTTGTAGCAAGGCGCGAAGCGCACGTGGACGGGGGTCACCTTGTGGCCGGTGACGGAGCTGTAGTCGCCCTCGAAGTGGGCGCTCCGTCCGGCGAGGGTCTCGCGCACGCAGTGCATCATCCGCTCGTCGCGAAGGGTCAGGAGGTTCAGCCCCACCAGCACCCGCTTGGGGGAGCCGATGAGCGTGACGAAGAGCTCGTTGCACGCGGTGATGACCGGCGTGGTGTCGTAGTGGAAGATGCCCAGCGGGGCGTTCTCGACGACGAGCCGGTAGAGGTCGTCTCCGCTGCTGTGGGTCTCGACGAGTCGGGCGGTGTCCTGGGGGCGGGGTTGCTCCAGGGGCTCGCGCAGCGTGTCGATGACTTCGTGGAGGCGGCGCAGGCTGAGGATGATGCGCTCCTGGTCGCCCTGGCCGGAGGCGCCCACGGTGAGCTCCACGAGAATCTCCACGCCGTCGCGGCGATGGGCGAGCACGCGCGTGGGGCGACCTCCGAGGGCCTCTCTTCGCGAGAGCAGGTAGCGCACGAGGCTCTGGTCGCCGTGTTGGTGCGGGCGTTGAGGGAAGAGGCGGGAGACGGGCTGGCCTTGGAGGTCCTCGCGCTTCCAGTCGAGCAGGCGCTCGGCGGCACGGTTGAGGAAGGAGATGTGCTCGTTGCTGTCGCAGGCGACCAAGGGGTCGACGGCGGCGTCCAGCCAGGCACTGACCTCCTCGTTGGCTCCGGCCATGTTCTCCCTGGGGCGGTCGTGAGGGCGCTGCCTCCTGCGTGAAGGATGTCCACGAGGGAGAACGGGCGCGTCCGTCCACGTTCCCTCGCGGTCGCATGCCCGGAGCGCCTGGATGAGGAGGAGGGAGGGGGACGAGGGCGCGTCGTGCTGACAGGCCCTCGGGCGAGGGCCAGGTTCCGTCCGTCACGAGGTGCGCCCGAGGCGAGGTGTCGCGGCGCACCTTCCGCACCTTCCGCGCCTCACCGCGCGGGCGGGACTGCGCGTCGGCCAGCGAGGGGCGCGGCAGTGCGTCGCGAGGCGCACACCCTGCCTCACGGCCTGCGCCCGCTCACGCGACGGTGGGCCGCCCCCGCGCAACAGGCCGAGGGGGAGAGCCGCGACGACTACCGACGCGGCTTGCCCGCCTTCTTGCGGGCCACGGGCGCCTTCTTGCCAGCGGCCTTCGCTCGACGGGCTCCACCACTCGCGGGCTTCTCGGGCGCGCGCGGCGGCGCCATCACCTCGAGGCGCTCTCGCATGGCGCGCGTCATCTCCTTCAACGCGTCCACCTCTTCCCGTAACGCCGCCAGCTCACGGGCCTGGGGTTCTCCCTCGCGCAGCGAGCGCACCGTCTCCCTGGCGGCCCGTCGGGCCCGTGCGTCGCTCAGCGGCGTGCCCTCCAATGCGCCGATGATGCGCCGGTCCCCGAGCGTCCGCGCCGCCTCGAACACGCCCATCTGGACCCGGAACATCGGGTCTCGGAGCAGCTCCGACAGCAGGTCCACCGCCTCGCGCTGCCGGCCCGCCACCTCCGCCAGCTTCGCCACCGCCTGCGTCGCCGCGCGGCGCAGGAACGGCGGCTGCCCATAGGCCGTGCGCGCCTCCACCAGCGCGAAGGCCGCGGGGTCCTGCGACTCGGCGAGCCCGTCCATCGCCCCCACCGCGATGACGTCCTGGAACGACGAGCGCGTGGCGGTGGTCTCCAGCACCGTCAGCGCATCCGAGGCCCGCAGCTTGCCGTAGCTCCGCGCGGCCTCCGCTTCAACGAAGTAGCTGGTGTCTCCCGACTGCAACAGCGAGCGCAGGAGCGCGATGACCTCCGCGTCCCGACGGAACTCTCCCAGCGCGGCGACCACCGCACGGCGGACCCTCGGGTGCTCCGCCCTCAAGGACGCGAGCAGCCGCGTGCGTGCCTCGGGCGTGCGGATGCGGCCCAGTGCCCTGGCGCTCGCGGCCCGCGTGCCCCAGAACAGGCGCGCATCGCCCAGCGCCGCCCCTAACGCCTCCACGGCGCGGAAGCCCCCATCCCGCCCCAGCGCGTGCGCGGCCTCCGTGCGAGCACGTGACTCCGGCGCGGAGCGCAGCTCCTCCATCCAGAGCCCCACGGACTTGTCCACGTCCAGGGTGCCCAGCACATCGCGCCTCGGGTCCACGCGCACCTGCGTGGGCGCGGTGGGGCAGGGCAGGTGGAAGAAGTGCTCCGCGTCCGTCACCTCCAGCCGGTGGAGCACGTCGCGCCCCTCCGTGTGGACGACGACATCCAGCGGCAGGCGGAACACGGGCGTGCCCGCGTCCGTGCGCTGCACCTGTCTCACCTTGAGGCGCAGCCGCGCCTCCTCCGGCTCGTAGCGCACCTCCACCTTGAGCTCGGGGTGGCCCGGCGCGAAGACGTACTGGTCGAAGAAGCCATCCAGGTTGTGGCCCGTCGCCTGCTCGAAGGCCCGCGCCAGGTCCACCGTCTCCACCGAGCCATGGCGGTGGCGCGACACGTAGTGCCGCAGGCCCCGGAAGAAGAGCTCATCCCCCAGCCGCCGGCGCAGCTCATGGAGAACGAGCCCGCCCTTCTCGTAGAGGTGCCGGTCGAAGACATCCAGCGGCGCGTGGAACCGGCGCGAGACGATGGCGCGCGCATAGCGCTCCTTCACCTCCGACAGGTACGCCTCCAGGTCGGTGAGCCGATGCTGGTCCGCCTCGTCCACGCCGTCGGCGCGCTCCTTCCACAGCACCTCGAACCACGTGGCGAAGCCCTCGTTGAGCCAGCCGTGCGGCCAGTCGCGGCAGGTGAGCAGGTCGCCGAACCACTGGTGCGCCAGCTCATGCGAGATGAGCGGCTCCGCGTTGTAGTCGGCGTGCGCGCGCGCGTCGTGGAGGACGGAGTCGGTGAGGCTGGTGGCCGTCGTGTTCTCCATCCCCCCGAAGATGAACTCGGTGAGGAACACCTGCGCGTAGCCGCTCCACGGGAAGGGCTCTCCGGTGGCCTCCTGGAACACGCGCACCATCTCCGGGGTGCGGCGGATGCAGCGCAGCGCGTCCTCGCGGCGCCCCCGAGGAAACAGGTAGCGCAGCGGGACGGTGCCCACCGTGTCCGTCAGCTCCTCGAAGTCACCCACCGCGAGCGTGATGAGATAGGGCGAGTGGGGCTGCTCCATCCGGTAGTGCTGCGTGCGGCGGCCGTCCTGGACGGTGTCCGTCACGAGCACGCCGTTGGACAGCGCCGTCAGCCCCTGGGGGAAGGTGGCGATGAGCTCGGACGTGGCCTTCTGCGCGGGCGTGTCCAGACAGGGGAACCAGCAGCGCGCGTCCGTGTCCTGGTTCTGCGTCCAGGCCTGGCGAGGACGCTCCGGGTACGCGGCCTCGGGTCCCCAGAAGTACAGGCCCCGGCGAGGACGGGCCGCGTAGTGGAGGGAGACCTCCACGGCGGTGCCGGGGGTGAGCGGCTGGGGCAGCTCCACGCGCACGTGTGCACCGGAGTTGGAGAACCGCGCGGGGCGGCCCTCCACGGTGACGCTGGACACATCCAGGTCCACCGCGTCGAAGCTCAGGGTGGACACCCCGCGGACCGCGGAGACGCGCGTCGTACAGACGCCGGTGATGCGGCCCTGGTCGAAGTCGAGCGACAGCTCGATGCGGACGTGCTCGGCGCGGATGGGCCGCTCGGCGGCGTAGTGCTCGGTGGCGCCGGGGAGGCTGAAGGCACGGGACTGAGGGAGGGCGGGCTCGGAGGCGTGACGGTGGCAGCAGCGCATAAGCAAGGACGACTCTTTCTCAAGCGGGAGCCAGCGTCGAGGCTGTGTTTCGTCACACTGTCTCACCCTGCACCCTCGTCGCGTGCCGTGAGGAGGCCCTGTCTGGACGGGGCACTTCGGACTACGTTGTCCACCGTGCAGTTCGTCCTCTACTTTTCAGACAGGCAGGTGCGCGAGCAGCTCTTCGCCCACGTGGACGGGACGCGAGGGTTGTTGCTGGTGACCGGGGTGCGTCATGGCCCGGCCATGCGCTCCCCGGAGGCGCGCGAGCCCTTCGCCACGCTGGAGTTCCTCCACGGCCGCGTGCTGACGCAGGTGCTCGTGGCCGACGAGGGCACCCCGGACGGCATGTGGAGGGACCCGCTGGGTGACCTGGCCGACCGGCTCCATCCCGACAGCCGGGATGACGCCTACGCCGTCACGAACGGCTACCTGCTGCTGGAGGACGGCCGCCCGCGCGCCGTGGTGCGCAAGCACGGCCTGCCGGCCGATGACCTGTGGTTCCTGGAGGATGCGCTCAGCCAGTGCTCTCCCCGCATCCCCGCGCCGGACCCCGCGAGGCGGCCCGGCAGGAAGCGTCCGGAGCCCGCGCCTCGTGCCCCCCGTCGCCCCGCGAGCAGCCGCGCCCGGGTCGAGCAGGAGTGGCGCGCTCGGGACACCCCGGACCCGGAGACCACGCCGCCCCGAGGCAGCCGTCCGCACGTGCCCGAGCGGAAGGACGCCTGGGCGCTGCTGGGGCTGGAGCGGGACATGACGCTGGATGAGGCGCGCAAGGTGTTCCGCACCCTCATCGCCGGCTATCACCCGGACAAGGTGGCGCACCTGGCGCCGGAGTTCCGCGAGCTGGCGGAGCGCCGCACGCGCGAAATCCTGGAGGCGTGGGAAGAGGTGGAGGGAGCGCTCAAGCCCCGCGCGTGAGCGCCGGACTCAGCCCGCCGAGGGAGCCGCGTCCAGCGCGAACCGCGCGACGATGGGCGTGTGGTCCGACAGGCCGTGGAAGCGGCTCTTGAGGTCTCCGAAGGGATGCGTCTCCTGCGTGTCGAGCCAGCGCACGCCCGCGCCGGAGAACATGTGGTCCAGGTGCATGCGCATGTGCATGAAGCCCGCGGTGGGGAAGCCTCGCGACACGGTCGGGTCGATCTGCCCCACCGCGGCCTGCGCGCACGTCAGCCGCGCGTCGCCCGTGAGGTAGCGGAACACGGGCGAGGACGGCGGCGAGTTGAAGTCCCCGCACACGACGAAGGGCTCGCTGTTCGAGTGCGCGCTCATGAAGTCCGTCAGCTTGCGCGCCTCGTGGAGCTGGTTGACGCCGCAGCCCATCTTGTCCTTGGTGGACCAGAACTCCCGGGCGAAGGGCGTGGGCAGGCTCAGGTGCGTGTTGAAGACGTGGAAGGCGCGCCCGTCCTCGCGGCGCAACAGGCGCATGTGCGCGCAGATGCGGCTCTGCTTGCGGTCCTTCAGCCGCAGCACGTGGTGGTGGGTGATGGACTGGGGCGCGTCCACGTTGTGCTTGTCCACCTGGAGCGTGCGCTTGTTGACGAGCACCGCCAGGCCCGTGGTGTAGAGCGACACGTCGCCCAGCTTGTAGTGGTGCGCGCGGAAGTAGAACGCCTCGTAGGGCATGTCGCGCGACTGGGCGGAGAACGTCTCGTCCATGCGGCCCATGAAGGCCATGAGCTGCGTCTCGCCGGGGCGCTTGGGGCGGTCGGCGATGGTGCTGCGCAGCGACGTCGTCTCCACCTCCTGCAGGCACACGATGTCCGGCAAGGGGTCCAGTGCCGCCAGGGCCGCGGCCACGCGGCGCTTGGGGCCCATGGTGCTGGCCAGCCCCCGGAGCATGTGGCCGAAGTAGCGGACGTTGTACGTGACGATTCGCAACGAAGGGTCGGGCATACGAGGTCCGTGCCCGCGGGCAGGCGGGCACAGGTGGAAGCTACTCACCTCCCGCCGCGCGCGCCCCTCATTCCGTGAGGAGGGGCCTCCGCCGGACAGTCCGTCTCCCCGGGCGCCCGTGTTCCCCCGCTGGCCGCGCCGTGCTTTGCTCCCCGGCTCGGGATGAAGGCGTCCGCCGCCCCCGTCGGAGGGCCAGCGGGCGTGCCAGCGCGCGAAGGGCCGGCGAGGAGCGAGGGGCATCCCCCCAGAGGAGGAACGGCGATGCCGGGTGACGTGAGGAGAAGGGGTTTGCCGCTGGTGCTGCTCCTGGCGGCCTGCGGCGGGTTCGAGCAGGAGGCGTACGACGTGGTGCTGGACGAGGCCGAGGCCCTGGCCGTCCCCTACTCGTGCACGGACAAGACGGGCGAGAAGGACGTGACGACGACGGGCACGGGAGGCCCCTCCGGGTTGGCCCACCACCAGCGCTGGACGGTGCGCGCCGACGAGTTCGGGGCGACCCTCCTGGAGATGCCCGACGTCGTCTTCAAGAACCACCTGGGCACCGACATCGACTTCGACGTGGGGGACGTGGGGCTCGACGTGCTGGAGGGGACGACCTCCACGGAGGGGCCGTTCCAGTACATCAACATCCGCGCCATTCCCTTGGAGGTGGGCACGGGCGTCACCACGTACACGCTGCGCATCTCCATCGACAACGCGTCGCTGGAGGACGACGCCATCCACGGCACCCTCGCCCTGCGCGGCATCAGGGCCGCGGGGCTGGGCTCCGACGCAGAGGAGCAGGAGGTCTGCACCTCCACGCTGCGCTTCACGGGGACCCGCGTGAAGTAGTCGCGGGGCTCGTGCTGTGTCACCGCACGCGCTTCACGCGCACCACGGTGTCCATCAGGTGCTCCAGGGCCTTCTGGGGCTCCTGGCTCAGCCCCGAGTGCACCGGCCCCGTCTGGAGGATGGTGCTGCGTGGGGCCACCAGCCAGTGCCAGCGGTCCTTCTGGGGCAGCTGGCCGATGGGGCCCGTGCCCTTGCCGCCCTCGCTGACGCGGCGGAAGCTCTCCAGGTGGTCCCTCACCGTGTCCAGGTCCGTGTCGGGGGCCAGGGCCTTCAGGCGCGCTTCGTCCAGCTCCACGCGCACGCCCAGGAAGCGCTGCGTGGTGCAGAAGAGGACGACGCCCACGTTGATGAACTCCTCGCGCTCCACGCGGGGCACCACGCGGATGATGGCGTAGTCAAACGAGCTGTGCGCGGGCACGGGCCGCCTCCTCGATGAAGGCCGGCAGGGCCTGGACGCGCTTGAGCAACCACGTGACGTAGGCGGCGCGGTGCGCGTCCACGGTGGGGAAGGGGGACTCGGCCGCGCTGAGCCAGCCCTCCGGGAGGCCCTGCACCGTGGCCTCCACCACCTCGCGCGTGAGCTTGCCGCGCAGCGTGGCCTCGGCCTGCGTCAGCTGGCTGGCCCACGGCAGCAGCACGTGGTCCTTGATGGGCGCGAAGCGGCCCTGGCTGCGCTCCTCCCAGTCCACCCACGCGTGGTGGAAGTAGAGCGACGCCCCATGGTCGATGAGCCACAGCTCCCGGTGCCAGCACAGGAGGTTGGGGTTCTTCGGCGTGCGGTCCACGTTGGTGATGAAGGCGTCGAACGCGACGATGGCGGAGGCCTCCGCGGCCGACGGCGCCGGCCCGGCCACGGGGTCGAACGTCACCGAGCCCGGCAGGTAGTCCAAGGCCAGGTTGAGCCCCTCGCTCGCCTTGATGAGGCCGCGAATCTCGCTGTCCGGCTCGTTGCGCCCCAGCGCCGGGTCCAGCTCCATCAGCACCATCTCCGGCACCCTCAGGCCCGCCGCCCGCGCCAGCTCCGCCGCGATGTACTCCGCGATGAGGGCCTTGGCCCCCTGGCCCGCCCCCCGGAACTTCACGACATACAGCCCCGCGTCCTCCGCCTCGACGATGGCGGGCAGTGAACCCCCCTCGCGCAGGGGCGTCACGTAACGCGTGGCGACAATGGTCCTTGGCATTCGTTGGCTCCCGCGCCGCGCTCTAGCACGGGCCGGTAGTTTTGGGATTTCACCCGCAGTAGAAAATACAGCCCGCGAGAAACTGTGCGTGACGGGGTGCGACAATGGGTGACAGGCCGTTGAATCCGTCCCCCACGGAGCCCCATCCATGACTGTCCACCGCAAGCCGCTGTCGCTCCCGACGTCCACTCCTCGCACCGGCGAGGCCGCCCGTTCCGAGTCGACCGCGCCTTCACGGGGAGTGGCTCGGCCCGGCAAGGGGGGCACGGACGGCTTCGACTCCGGGAAGCTGATGGGCCGGCCCTCCAACTTCGTCGACCGCCCCACGGGCCAGCGGCCGGACCCGAGCGCTCCGGTGCTGCCGGCCACGGCCTTCGCCTTCGGCGGCAACAAGGTGGCGGTGGGCTCGCGGGAGGCCTCCACGCCCGTGACGCTGACGGCGTCCGCCACGCCGAACGCGGCGGTGAAGGACCTGCAGACGCTCACGTCCACGGTGAGCTTCGACAAGGACGTGCCGCTGGAGTCGCTGAAGCTGAACCTGGACCTGGCGCACTCGTACCGGGGCGACCTGGTGGTGAAGCTCACCAGCCCGTCCGGCAAGACGGCGACGGTGTCGGACCGCCAGGGGGGGAACGCGGACGACGTGAAGGGCGCGTTCGACCTGAGCACCGCCTTCAAGGGCGAGTCGGCCAAGGGCACCTGGACGCTGTCGGTGGAGGACAAGGCGCGCGCGGACACGGGCACGCTGAAGAGCTGGGGCCTGGAGGCGTCCGGCAAGGCGCAGGGCCCGGTGGACCCCAAGCCGCGTCCCTCCGGCCCGCCCGTTGTCGCGGTGTTCGATGGCGGTGTGGACTTCAAGCACTCGGACCTGTCCACCGGCATGTGGACCAACCCGAACGAGGTCGCCGGCGACGGGAAGGACAACGACGGCAATGGCGTGGTGGATGACATCCACGGCTACAACGTGGGCTTCAACAGCGGCGACGTGATGAAGGGCGAGGGCACGGACCACGGCACGCATGTCGCCGGCATCATCGCCGCGGACGACAACGGCAAGGGCAACACGGGCATCGCCGCGGGCAAGGCGAAGGTGATGAGCATCGGCGGGCTGTACGACGGGGCCGACCTGCTCACCAACTTCGAGCGGGGCGTGGACTACATCGTCAACATGAAGCAGAACCACGGCGTCAACGTCCGGGCCCTCAACGCCAGCTTCGGCGACGAGTACCGCGACGCGGCCTCGCAGGCGCGCTGGAAGGCCGCCGTGCAGAAGCTGGCGGACGCGGACATCCTGCTCGTGGCGGCCACGGCCAACGGCAACGGCAGCAACCTGAACGACGTGGCGGACATGCCCGCCAACATCGACCTGCCCAACGTCATCACCGTGGCGTCCATGGACAAGCGCAACGACAAGCTGGCGCGCTTCTCCTCACACGGCGACAAGGTGGTGGAGCTGGCCGCGGTGGGCGAGGACGTGCTCTCCACCGTGCCGGGCGGCGACTGGGAGAAGATGAGCGGCACCTCCATGGCCACCCCGACGGTGGCGGGCGCCGCGGCCCTGATGTTCGCCGCGAACCCCGACCTGACGGCCGCCCAGGTGAGGGACTTGCTGGTGAAGACGGTGGAAGTGGACCCCGACCTCAAGGGGAAGGTCAGCACCAGTGGCAAGCTGGACATCGCCGCCGCGGTGAAGGCCGCGAAGGAGACTGTCACCACGCCTCCCACTTCCGTCGCCGGGCGCTAGGCACCCCGCCCGCCCCCTGGCCCGCCTTCGAGCTCCTCCGGGGGCGCGAGGGCCCTGGTCAGGGGGCTTTTTCGGGGCCGATTGAATTGTGCGCAACCCAATCGCGCCCCGCGCATTATTCAGGGCGAAGGCTGGTTGTTCCCCATCCCGAAGGTCTCGAAGGAGAGAAGCCATGGCCCCCGTCACGATTTCGCCCCTGTACACCGCCCACGCCACCGCCCATGGAGGCCGCAACGGCGAAGTGAAGTCCTCGGATGGCGTCATCGACCTGAAGCTGTCGATGCCCAAGGAGCTGGGAGGCGCGGCGGCGGCCGGGGCCACCAACCCCGAGCAGCTCTTCGCCGCGGGGTACTCCGCCTGCTTCGAGGGCGCGCTGCGCCTGGTGGCGGGCAAGGCCGGCAAGAAGCTGGGCCCCGACGTGGGCATCGCGGCGTCGGTCACCATCGGCAAGACGCCGGATGGGGGCTTCGGGCTGGCGGTGGAGCTCAAGGGCATCCTCCCCGGCATCCCCCGTCAGGAGGCGGAGGGCCTGATGCACGCGGCCCACGAGGTGTGCCCGTACTCGCGCGCCACGCGCGGCAACATCGACGTGAAGCTCTCTGTCGCGGAGTAGTGCGAAGCGGGCACCGCGCCGCGTGAAACCTTTCGCGGCGTGACGGACGCGATGTGTTCCGGGTGACTCACGGGGTTCCCCGTATCGCCTCTCCGGGGGCTCGCGTGCGAGCGGCACGCGGGTGCGTCGTGGCTCGACGCGCCCACTCGAGGCGCCGGGTGCGGGGTTCACCCACGACGGCTTGCTGGCATGCCCCTTGAAGTAGTTTCCGGCGAAGGGGGGACGTCAGCATGCGTGAGCGACAGCTCATTCCAATGGATATGGCGGGTGCGGAGGTTTCGGGGTCCGTGCGGATGTTGCTCGAGGAGCCGGACATCGAAGAGGTCTTCGGGTGGTGGCGGCCCGAGTCAGGGGGCCGGCCTCCTGGGCGGTGGAGCGCGGCGGAGGGGACGCGGTTGTTCGCGGTGGCGGAGCGCGGGGTGGGCATCATCGGGCTCGCGGCGCTGACGAACATCCGCAGGGAGGAGCAGTACGCCCGGGTGAGCTGCGCCATTCTGGGGGAGCATCGCCAGAATGGTGCAGGGCACTGGTCCATGACGGAGCTCATCCGCCGCGGGGTGCGGTGGGATGGGCTGCGGCGCCTGGAGACGTGTGTGCGCGCGGGCAACGCGTCCTCGCGCTCGCTGCTGGAGTCGCTGGGCTTCCGTCCGCTGGATGTGCCGGGGTTTCCGACGGAGAACGCGCCGAGCGGCAGCTATGTCTATCTCCGGTTGGACCTGCCCGCCGCGACCCCGGGGTACTTTCCGCGCGGGGTGTCGCGGCGGCTGTGCGCCTGACGCGAATCAGAAGCGCTTCACCTCGGTGAGCACCTGACGCGCGTAGCGGGTCATGGTGCCGAAGCGGGCGAGCGACTCGGCGCGGAGGTGCTTCGCCGCGTCGCTCGTGGTGTAGCGGGCGAAGTCCGCTTCGCTCGACAGCTCGAAGTGGCACACGTAGCGAGCCCAGCCATCCGGCGCCCGCTCCGTGTCCTTCCACTTGCGGCAGCCCCGGAAGCCCGGCTCGCGCAGCACCTCGGGCACGTGGGTGGCCTCGTGCCAGTGATTCCACGCGGCCTCCGCGCCGGGCTCCACGTCGATGACGACGACGTAGAGCGCCGTCGTCACGGCAGCCACGAGCCCCAGCCCGTCAGCTTCGAGCCGCCCATCGACTCGCGTTTGCCTTTGGGCGTGACGCGGTAGAGGAAGTCGGAGAGCGTGGAGAAGCGCGCCTCCTGGCTGAGTCCGTCCGCCGACTTGTCCCACGGGTTGGCGAGGAACGTCCGGGTGCCCACCTGCTTGACGCCCTCCGCGCCTTCACGCGAGTCCACCTGGAGCACGGAGAGCTGCTTGGCGCCCGCGGCCAGCGACTCCCGCGTGGGGGGCGCCGCGTTGGGAATGGCCGGAGGCCACTGCTTGGGGTCCAATCCCTCCCAGACGAAGGACAGCAGTACTTCCTCCAGGGGTACACCGCTCGCCTGCGAGAAGTCCTGGCACGGAGGGGCATTCTTGTCACTCGCGGACAAGGTCGTCTCCTGGCGCAGCACGAAGCCTCGCTCCGCGCCCAGGCACGTGCGCAGCACGGACTTCGTGCCGTCGGTCTCTATCTCCCGGTCGAAGTACGTCCCGGGGCCCAGGGGCCACTCCATGCCCGGGGCCTTGCCGCTGCCCCCCGCGCCCTGGCGGAACTCGGTCAGCGTGAGCTGGTAGCTGCCCGCGCCGCCGAAGCCAGACATGGTGGTGCTCGCGTCGAGCAGGCCATTGGTGAGGTACAGCGGCCCCGCGTCCAGCGCATACAGCCGGTTCTCCAGCGGGCCGTCCACGGGGCGATTGTCGCGCAGGTAACGCTTGGCCTCCCAGGTGCGCCCGGCGGCGGTGGGCTGCTCGGTGGTCTGCGTGCCCTCGCGCGGCGCCTCGAGCGTGCGCGAGGTGTCCGTGCGCACGGGCACGGTCAGCTTGTGCGCCAGGCGCGGCAGCTCCAGCGGCTGGCCGGAGTCGCTGGTGAAGGCCAAGGTCAACCACACCCACGGGCCCTCCACCGCGGAGACCTCCACCGACAGCATGCCCGCGGCGGCGGAGGTCTCGGCGTTGCCTCGGCCACCGCCTCGGCTGGCGGAGAACGCGTAGACGACGCGGTCTCCCACGCGCGCGTTCTGCCAGGAGGAGGCGTGGCCCTTCTGCGGCGCGGCGGGCGTGGGGCTCGTGGGAGGCGTGGCCTCGGTGGGGGGCGTGCCCGGGGGCGGCTGCTCCTCGGCCGGGTGGTTCTGCGACACGGGGACCCCATCCGTGGGGCTCACGGCGCGCGGCTTCGTGCTCTCACAACCCGCGCCGAGCAGGAGCGCCGCGCAGACCAGCGTGGACCGCGACAGGAAGGATGCGGTGGGCTTTCGCAGCATCAGGGCGACACCTCGCGAGCGGGGCCTGGACGCGGGATTGCGCGGCCCACGGCGTGGGTAGATACACCGGCCGCTGGGCTGTCCCCAACTTCCTGGAGTTCCATCATTTGAGAGGGACCCGCGTGGCGTCGGCTACTTGATGCATGGCGCGGTGGGCCACTCATTCGAAGGTGACGCCCGTCAGCCTGCGGAGGTGGTTGTAGAGCGCTTGAGGCGAGAGCGTGGGGAGGGCGAAGGCGGAGGCCTGATTCCCCCGGTCATGGAACTGGAGCGCGGCGATGTAGCACTCGGCGAGGCTGTGGAAGTGGTTCTTGACCATGAAGGCCGCGACCACGGCGAAGAAGTGCCAGAAGGTCTGTCCGTCGAGGTGCCCGAAGTAGCGGAAGATGTCGCGCGTCGTGCCAGAGATGCCGCCCATGACGGGCAGGCCCGCGTCGTGGAGTCGGGAGATGACGGGGGCATGCAGGAACGTCTGGAAGCGGGTGTTGCTTGTTTCGGTATCGGCGCGCAGCGGTGGCGGCTTGAACTTGGGGACGGAGGTGAAGCCGGCCAGGGTGTGGCCGTCGAGCGAATCGACGCCGGGCGCCATGCCGTGGGTCTTGGCGCGGTGGGAGACGCCCACCTCGTATTTGAGGTCCGCGAGCGGGAGGAAGCGGAACTTCTCCGGTGGGGTCTTCACATCGCCTTGCCGGTTGCCCTTCGTGCTGATGGGCTTGAGGTCGTCGTCGAAGCTTCCGTCTCCCGTGCACATGGGGCGCAGCAGGAGGCCCAACCCCTCGATGAAGGCGAGGTTCCGGTTGGGCGTCCCGGGGGTGATGAGTTCCCGGAGCGCGGTCAAGGCCGCGTCGTACGTGTCGGACCTGAACTTCTCCTGGGATTGAGCGCGGAACACCATCCTCACGTTCGCGGCGATGTGCGAGGGCATCTCGAGCGCCGAGGGAGCGAGGTGGTCCAGCAGTTCGTCCACCACCGAGCGCAGCGACGCATGCCAGGCGGTTGATTTGTGAACCGCGACCATGAACGCGCTCTCACGGTTGAGGTTCTCCACGACCAGCCCCGTGCTGGTGTATTGGATTGTCTGGTTGAAGCGCTGAGGGCTCAGGCCGTTGTAGATGAGCAGGTGGGAGAAGACGCGCACCTGCTCGACGGGCAGTTCATTCAGCCTCGGGAGCGCTTCGTCGGAGGCGTCGCTCAGCAGGTTGATGAGGTCCAGGAGCAGCAGGTCCTGCCTCGCCGCCTCGGCGTTCATCGTGAGGTTGCCGTCCGAGTCGCTCACGGCGGTGCTGAGGTTCTGGAAGCGGTCCTCGATGCCCGTGGGAACGCCCAGGTGGTCGATGAGCCGCTGGATGTCGCGGCACTCCCCATCGCGTGAGCTGGGGACGTGGTCGCCATTCTCGTCGTAGTACGTCACGAGCCGGCTGCTCATCTGCTGGAACTTCCGGCCGAAGTCGGTGAGGCGCCCGTTGTCGTGGGTCCAGATGCCGAACTGATTGGTGGCCCGGTGGTCGCAGAGCTCGACGTGGAACCGCTGGTTCTTCTTGCCGGCGGTCTTCTTGCCCTCCGCCTTGTAGAAGTCCTTCATGTCCTTGATCTGGGCTTCGGTCCCCGTGCAGGCCAGCAGGTCTTCGAAGTAGGTCGCGGGAATCTCCCACATCCGGATGAGCGCGGTGCGGGAGCCCTGGGTCACGTAGTTGAAGAACCAGCCCAGGCTCCGGTAGGGATTGCCGATGCTGACGTTGCACTTGCCCCCGGCGGGACAGATGAGGATTTGATCCTGGCCCCGCACGTTGTGTACGTAGACGTCCTTGTAGGGTTTCTTTCCTTCGGGAGCCTGTCCGTAGGAGGCGCCGAACACGGCCTGATACACCTTGATGTGTCCTGGTCGGCAGCCGAGCTCCCCGTCCGTTCCCGAGCCGCAGTTCACCATCACGTTCGGGTTGTGCATCTTGTCGTTCTTCTGCCGCTTGAGCGTCTCGGCCGCGTCCGGCGCGGTGGGGTCCGATGGCGCGGAGGACCGGAGCTCCTGCTTCATGGCCTTGTAGCTCGACTGGAGCCGCTCGAGACCGCGGAGCTGGTCCACGTCGAAGCGGCCGGGCTTGCCCCGTGTGCGGTCGACGCTCGCTTGATGGGCCGCGAGCTGTTCCTTGAGCGGCGCCTGACAGACCTCGGCGTACTCGTACATCATCCGACGCATCGTGGCCCCGTGCCGCAGTCGCTCCAGCAGGGCGGAGATGTTGTCGAGCAAGGCCTTGTATTCGCCCTGGCTCGAGTCGGGCAGGGGCGAGTCCAGCCGAATCAGTCCGAGCTTCGCTCCGCGCCGAATCAGTTGCTCGACGTTGCTTTTGACGATCATCTCGAGGAGGACTCCATCCAGGTGTGCCCCGAATCTATCACCCGCGGGTGACGGCGGGCCCGCATGCCATTGCATGACCCCGGGCGGAGCTTGATAGACCTGGGGCGCCCACTTCCCCAGAGGTCCAGCGCCCATGCCCAGTCCCCTGTCCATCCGTCGCGTCGTCCTCTACAAGCACGGCGTCGGCTACTTCGAGCGCAGGGGAGGCGTGGTGGGCAGCAGCCCGCTGCACCTGGACTTCAAGGCGCGCGACATGAACGACGTGCTCAAGTCGCTCACCGTGCTGGACCTGTCGGGTGGCTCGGTGTCGGCGGTGAGCTACGACTCCACGAAGCCGCTGGAGCAGTTGCTCGCGGAGGCCACCATCCGGATTCCCGAGGACGGCAGCCTCACGGCGCTCCTGGGGCAGATCAAGGGCGCGCGCGTGAGGGCCCGCGTGGGCGGAGGCCAGGTGGAGGGCGCCATCATCGGCCTGGAGTCCCTGGCGCTCGCGGCGGGGGAGACCAGCCTGGTGCGGCCCTTCCTGACGCTGCTGGTGGGCGGCTCGCTGCGCACCTTCGACGTGCTGGACATCTCCGAGCTGGAGTTCCTGGACGAGGCGGTGCGCAAGGACTTGGAGTTCTACCTGTCCACGGTGCTGTCCTCGTACAAGAAGGACAGCAAGCGGATGACCATCCTCACCTCCGGGGAGGGGGAGCGGGAGGTCTTCGTCAGCTACGTGCTGGAGTCTCCGGTGTGGAAGACCAGCTACCGCATCCTCCTGGATGAAGGGGAGCCGCCGCTGCTCCAGGGCTGGGCGCTGGTGGACAACACGGGGGACGAGGACTGGGTGGACGTGAGCCTGTCGCTCGTGGCGGGCCTGCCGGTGTCCTTCGTGCACGACCTCTACAATCCCCGCTACATGCAGCGGCCCGTGGTGGAGGTGCGCACGGAGGCCGCCGCGGCGCCGGTGATTCCGCAGGAGAGCTACGAGCGCGAGTCGGCGGTGATGGACGAGATGGCGGACGAGGCGGAGATGCTGGCCCCGCCTCCGCCGCCCGCGCCCATGCGCTCGCAGGGGAAGCTGCGCAAGGAGCTGGCGAGCTCCAGGGGCGGAGGCGGCCCCCGGCTGCGCGAGGTGCTGGCGCAGAGCACGCCCGTGACGACGCTGACGAAGGAGGTGGGCGACCTCTTCGAGTACGGCGTGGACCGCCCGGTGACGGTGCACCGCAACCAGAGCGCGCTGGTGCCCATCCTCCACCGTCCCTTCGAGGGGCGCCGCGTGCTGCTCTACAACCGGGCCACGCGCGAGAAGAACCCCATGGCCTGCATCGAGCTGAAGAACACCACGGGCCTGACGCTGGAGGGCGGGCCGGTGACGGTGACGGAGGACGAGCGCTACGTGGGCGAGGCGATGCTCGACACCATGAAGCCGCAGGACTCGCGCTTCGTCCCGTTCGCGGTGGAGCTGGGCTGCGTCGTCTCGGTGGAGGACAAGACGGACGACGGGCCGGTGTTCCGCGCGGTGGTGAGCCGGGGCCTGCTGGTGACGGAGTTCTTCCACGTCCGGCGCACGAAGTACCTGGTGCGCAACAAGTCCCCGCGCGCCCAGGTCCTCTACGTGGAACACCCGCGCACGGGCTGGGAGCTGGACAAGGACATGCCCGCGCCCGCGGAGACGACGGATGGCTTCTGGCGCTTCAAGCGCGAGCTGGCGGCGGGAGCGCAGGAGGAGCTGGTGGTGGCCGAGCGCACGCGGGGCCAGCGCCAGTACGCCATCAGCAACCTGGGCTCGGACGAGGTGGCCTTCTTCCTGTCGCAGCGCTACGTGGACAAGGCCATGGCGGAGGCGCTGCGCGAGGTGATGGCCCTGCGCGAGAAGGTGGCCGCGCTCACCCGCGAGGAGCAGCAGCTCAACACCGAGCGGGCGCAGCTCTTCAAGGACCAGGAGCGCATCCGCTCCAACATCGAGTCCCTCAAGAGCGGCGCCTCGCAGCGGGAGCTCGTCGAGCGCTTCGTGACGAAGCTCAACGAGCAGGAGGACCGGCTGGAGGTCATCACCCGCGAGCTGGAGCGGATGGCGAAGGAGCGGCAGTCGGCCACGGAGGAGCTCAACCGCCGCGTCCAGTCGCTCAGCGCGGTGACGGACCTCTAGGCCCGCCTCACGTGTCCTCGGCGCGATAGACTTCGTCGCCACCCACCACCGTCAGGCGCACCTGGGCGCCTGGCAGCTCGGCGGGGGGCGCGTCCACCGGGTCCACCGTCAGCGCGACGAAGTCCGCGTCCATGCCCGGCTGGAGCCTGCCGCGCCGCGACTCCGCGAACGAGGCGTAGGCGGCGCCCACGGTGAAGCCCTCCAGCGCCTCCTGCGCGCTGAGCCGCTGGTCCGCGTGCCACCCGTTCGCGGGCGTGCCGCGCGCGTCCTGCCGCGTGCGCGCCGCGTAGAGTCCGGCCAGCACGTCCGGGCGCTCCACCGGGAAGTCGCTGCCCAGCGCCAGCACCGCGCCGGAGGACTTCAGCCGCTGCCACGCGTACGCGCCCCGGATGCGCTCCGGGCCCACGCGCGCCTCCGCCCAGGGCATGTCGCTGGTGGCGTGCATGGGCTGCACGCTGGCGACGAGGCCGCTCTTGCCCAGCCGGTCGATGTCCTCCAGCCGCATCACCTGCGCGTGCTCCACGCGGTGGCGCCCGTCCTTGGAGCCGGTGGCCTCCGCCGCGTGCAGCAGCGTGTCCAGCACCAGCGTGTTGGCGCGGTCTCCAATCGCATGCGTGCACACCTGGAAGCCCGCGGCCATGAAGGCCGTCACGCGCCGCTCGTACTCGTCCGGCGGCATCATCAAGAGGCCGCGGTGGCCGTGCTCGTCGGTGTAGTCCTCGTGCAGCGCCGCGCCCCGGCTGCCCAGCGCGCCGTCCAGGACGAGCTTCACCGCGCGCAGCGTGAGGCGGTGGCCCTGGTAGGGGCCGTCGCGCAGGAAGGTGTCGCGCTCGGCGCCCTGTCCCGCCGCCATGGCATAGACGCGCAAGGGGAGCTTCCCCTCCTTGTCCCACTTCTGGAGGAGGCGGAAGGTGCGCAGGTCCATGCCCGCGTCGTGGACACCTGTGAGCCCCACGCGGGCGATCCGGGCGAGCGCCGCGCTCAGGTGCGTGGCGTGCTCGGCGTCCGAGAGCGCCGGCACCACGACGCCGACCAGGTCCATGGCGTTGTCGAGCAGGATGCCCGTGGCCTCGCCGCTCGCGTCGCGGAGGATGCGGCCGCCGGTGGGGTCCTTCGTGTCGCGCGTGATGCCCGCGCGCCGCAGGGCCTCGCTGTTGACCCAGGCCGCGTGCCCGTCGATGCGCGAGAGCATCACCGGCACTCCGGCGTGAATGGCATCCAGGTCCTGGCGCGTGGGGAACGCCTTCTCCGGCCAGTCGTTCTGGTCCCAGCCCTGGCCGATGAGCCACGCCCCTTGATACGAGGTGCCCGGCGCCGAGGCGATGCGCGACAGGGCCTCCTGCTTGCTGGCCGCGCCCACCAGGCTCACCTGCGCCTCCGCCTGTCCCAGCCCGGCCAGGTGCCCGTGGGCGTCCGTCAGGCCCGGCACCACGGTGACCTCACCCAGGTCCACCACGCGCGCGTCGGCGCCCGCCGCCTGGAGCACCTCCTCGCGGGTGCCCGTGGCCAGCACCTTGCCGTCGCGCACCGCGAGCGCCTCCACCACCGGCCGCGCCGCATCCAGTGTGCGGATGCGCCGCGCCACATAGACAGAGGTTCCCGAAGCTCCCGCGCCCGGCGTGTTCCGGGTGCAGCCGCCGAGGCCCGAAAAGACAATCACCGCACCCACGAGCCCGCAGAGTCGTCTCAGCATGGTTTCGCGCACCTGCCTGGTTGGCTGCCCCGAACCTGGGACGAGCGCGCGCCACTCTGGCGCACCCGGCCCGCGCGGGCCAGCGTCCGCCGTCCAACGCGCCGTGCCGTGAGGGCCTTCCCGGCGCTGGACGGGCGCGTAACGTGCCGGGCATGGACTCGCCGCCGCTCACCCGTCTGTCCATTCCGCTGGACTCGCTGCGCATGCAGGCGCTGGAGGCGGGGCCCGCCGATGGGCCGCTCGTGCTGCTGTTGCATGGCTTCCCGGAGCTGTCGGAGAGCTGGCGGGACGTGCTGCCGCTGCTGGGCGCGGAGGGCTATCACGCGGTGGCGCCGGACCTGCGCGGCTACGGCGGCACGGACCGGCCCACGCGCGGCTATGACCTGGACACGCTGGCGGAGGACATCGAGCAGCTCGCCCACCACCTGCGGCCCGGCCACCCGGTGCACCTGGTGGGACACGACTGGGGCGGCGCCATCGCCTATCACCTGGCGGCGCTGCGGCCGGAGGTGGTGGACACGCTGACGGTGGTGAACTGCCCCCATCCGTCGGTCATGCTCCGCCGCATCTGGAGGCCCGCCCAGCTCCGGCGCTCCTGGTACATGTTCTTCTTCCAGCTCCCCTGGCTGCCCGAGCGGCTGTTGTCCTCGCGCGGCGGCCAGCACGTGCCCTGGCTCATCCGGCGGGGGATGGCGCCAGGCGCGCGGGTGAGCGACGAGCGCTTGTCTCCCTATGCGGCCAACCTGTCCCAGTTGTCCGCCGCGCGCGCCGCGGTGGAGTACTACCGCCAGTCGATGAGGGACCTGCTCGACCCCGCCCACGCGCGGCGGATGCTCCGGGAGTATCCCCGCATCCGCGCGCCGTTCCGGCTGGTGTGGGCCGAGGAGGACCCCGCGCTGGGCCTGGAGCTGACGAAGGACCTGGAGCCCTGGTTCGAGCAGGAGCCGGAGGTGTCATACCTCCCGGGCGTGGGCCACTTCGCTCCCTTGGAAGCACCCGAGCAGGTGGCGGCGCTCATCGTGGAGCACCTCGAGTCCCGCTCGCTGCGGGCCGTACACTGAGCGTGGGTGACGGCGGCGCGGATGTTTGCGTGCGGCAACCTTTCCGGGTGGGGACTTGGCGCCGGGCCAGGGGTGAGGGATGGTCGCGTGTCTCTCATTCCCCTTTGGAGTCATGAGCATGAACCCGTCCCAGTCCCGGCTTGGGGCTCTGTCGATGCTGGTGGTCGCCGCCGCCTGCGTGGTCTCCGTCGCTGGTTGTGCAGCCAGCCGCAAGGAGGCCTTCCTCCTGGAGAAGTCGCGTGACCACGTCTACCGCAAGCCCGTGGCGGAGGTGTGGCCGCAGGCGCTGGCCCTCCTCACCGAGAAGGGCTACTCGGTTCGTCAGGGCAAGGAGGGCTTCGAGGCCACCACCGAGTGGTTGATGCACGGTGCCCCCTCGTCGCTGGGCACGACCCAGGTGCGCTACATGGTTCGGGGCATCGAGAAGGGCCCCGGGCAGTGCGTCATCGAGTTCCACAAGCACATGGCTTCCGAGACCCGCGGCGCGAGCAGCCAGGGGCGCCCGCCGGAGCTGACCGATGCGCCGTCGCGCGGCAACGCCACCAACTTCAATCGCGACCCGGAGCTGGAGTGGGAGCTGCTCCAGCGCGTGGACGCCGAGTCCGCCACCTCGCTGCGCGCCGAGGCCGACAAGATTCAGTAGCACCCGCTTCCCGGGGCCGCCGCGCGCGAGGCTTCAGTCGCGCAGCGGCAGCTCCAGGGTGAAGCCGTCGTAGGCCACTTCCAGGGGCCCCTTGTACTCCTCGCGCGCCTGCGCGAGCAGCTTCGCGGGCTCCGTGTCGTGGCGGCTGGACAGGTGGGTGAGCACCAGCCGGTGCACGCCCGCTTCGCGGGCCACCCGCCCCGCCTCGCGCGCCGTCGAGTGATGCGTCTCCAGCGCGCGCGCCTGCTCGTCGTCGGAGAAGGTGGACTCGTGGACCAGCAGGTCCGCGTCCTTCGCCGCGCGCACCACGGCCGCGCACGGGCGCGTGTCGCCGGAGATGACCAGCTTGCGGCCCGCGCGCGCCGGGCCCAGCACGTCCTCCGGCCTCACCGTCCGCCCGTCCTCGAGCGTGACGGCCTCGCCCTTCTGGAGCTTGCCGAAGCTGGGGCCCGGGGGCACGCCCAGCTCCTTCGCCTTCTCCAGGTGGAAGCGCCCCGGACGTCCGTCCTCCACCAGCGCGTAGGCCAGCGCGTTGATGCGGTGGTCCACGCCCACCACCTGCACCGAGTAGCCGTTGCGCGGGACGACGTCGCCGTCCTTCACCTCGTGGATTTCGATGGGGAAGGACATGGACTCCAGCCCCAGGTGCACGGCCTGGTGCAGGAGCCGCCGCGCGGGAGGCGGGCCATACAGGTGGATGGCGTGCTCGCGCCCCATCATTCCCAGCGTGCGCAGGAAGCCGATGATTCCCAGGTAGTGGTCGGCGTGGAAGTGGGTGAAGAAGACGGCGTCCACGGTGAAGCCGGTGCCGAAGCGCACCATCTGCCGCTGGCTGCCCTCGCCGCAGTCGAAGAGCAGCAGGTCCGTGTCCACCTTGACGGCCAGTCCGGACAGGTTGCGGTGCAGGGTGGGCTGGGCGGCGGAGGTGCCGAGGAAGGTGAGCCTGAGGAGGGACATGCCGGCACTTCCCACGCGAAGAGGGGCTGCCGCGCGGGTGGCGCGGCGCGATGCGCCATTTAGCAGGGTTTGGACTCGCCCGTGCTATGTGGGGCCGCCCTCCCGGACACCGCCATGCCTGAATCCCTGACGTTCGCCCCCACCTCGGACCCCAAGCGTGTGCGTGCCCCGGACGGCCGCGTGCTCAGCGTGCCGGAGGGCTGGGTCCTGCTGCCGCCGGGTGACGCCGGCCTGACTCGCCGGGTGAAGGCGGCGGGCCCCACCTGGACGGTGGTGGAGAAGGTGGGCCGCAAGCTCTTCTCCCGGGGCGTCTGGGCCCCGGAGCCGCACATCCTCCAGGCCCGCGCGGAGCTGGAGTCGGAGCGCGCCACGCCCGCGTACGCGAAGAAGCTGGCCGCCGGCCGCGAGCGCCGCGCCCGCGAGCAGGAGCAGTACGAGGTCGACTTCGCCAACACCGTGCTGCGCTTCCTGGCGTTCTCACCCGCCTGGTTGCCCCACGCGAAGAAGCTGGCCGTGCTGGTCTCCACCCACGCCACCCCGGTGGGCAGCGGCACCGTGGCGCGCACCGAGCGCATCCCCGTGGAGCGCCGCGCCGAGGCCGCCGTCATCGCGTGGATGCGCCACCAGACGACGGGCTACGACGACCTGAAGATTGCCCGGGTGAAGGGCGCCCGGCGCGAGGTGCGCCGCGAGCTGGCGGAAATCTCCCGCGCGGTGCTGGACCTGCACCGCCGCGATGTCCCGCATGGGCCCTCCGCGTGTCCGCTGTGCACCGCCCTGGCCCGTGTGGGCGGCGGTGCGCGCGAGGCCTGAGTTTCACCGCTGAACGCCTGGGGTGTCTGGGTTTCTGACCAGCAGGTCAGTCATATTGCCTATTAATGACCCGTGGGTTAGTAACCGGCTTCCATGCCAAGACCCGCGGACCCTCATGCCAGGGACACGCTGCTGACCGCGGCCCGGGCGGAGTTCGCCCGCAAGGGATTGCGCGGGGCGCGCATCGAGGACATCACCGCCGCGTGTGGTCTGTCCAAGGGCGCCTTCTACCTGCACTTCGACTCGAAGGAGGCGCTGTTCGGCGAGGTGCTGGCCGCGTTCGAGGAGCAGCTGGGCGAGGTGAACACCCGGCGGATGCGGTCCACGGAGGCGTTCTTCCGGGAGCAGGGCACCGTCCAGCCCGATGAGAGGCTTCAGCGCAGCGAGCGCTACCAGCGGTTCTGTGAGCTGGAGCGCACCTTCGACGTGGAGGCGCTGGAGCTGATGTGGTCCTACCGGGACGTCGTCTCGGTGCTCGTCAGTGGCAGCCAGGGCACGCCCTACGAGTCGCTGCTGTGGCGGATGACGGACGCGCAGGTGGAGCGGCTGGCCAGCGACTTCCAGCGCTTGCAGGTGGCGGGCGCGGTGGACCCGGAGATGGACCCGCGACTGCTCGCGTCCGTCATCGTGGGGGCCTATCTGCTGCTGTCGCAGCGCATGGTGTACCACACCCAGAAGCCAGACCTGTCCGCGTGGGCGCTCACGCTCCACCGCGTGTTCGAGGGCGGCACGATGCCTCGCCTGGACTCGCTGCCCCCTTCTTCCAAGAGTTCGCGACCCAAGACGTCTCCCTCCAAGACCTCCCGTCGCGGGCAGCAGCGCGCCCGCGCGAAGACTCACCACACCCCGAGGAAACGCCAGTGAACCCCTATCGGAAACCCTCCGCCCCGCGCTTGCTGGCCGTGGCGGGTGTCGTCACGGCTGTCCTGTCGTTGCCTGCTTGTGGAAAGGCGGATGCGTCGTCGAAGACGGCCGCCGTCGAGTCGAAGGTGGCCGCGGCGCTGCCCTCCGTGACGCTGGTCGCGGCGCGCGCGGTGCGAGCCGCTCCTCGCGAGGAGGTGACGGGCACGCTGTTCCCCGCCCAGGCGCTGCAGGTGGGCTTCGAGGTGGGGGGCCGGCTGGCGGCGGTGAAGGTGGTCAAGGGGGCGGCGGTCAAGAAGGGGGACGTGCTGGGGCAGCTCGACGTGGAGATCTCCGACGCGCAGGTGGCGCAGGCGGAGGCCGCCGTGGCCGCCGCGGAGGCCGCCGCGACGATGGCCGCCGACGTGGCCGCGCGGAACGCGACGCTCCAGAAGGAGGGCGGGGTGAGCGACCTGCAGAACCGCGCCTCGGCGGCGCAGGCGGCGCAGGCGCAGGCGCAGTTGCTGGCCGCGAAGGCACAGGCGGCGCAGGCGCGGGCGGCGCGGCGGCGGCATGACCTGAAGGCGCCCTTCGCGGGCACGCTCATCGACGCGCCCGAGCAGACGGGGGCCACGGTGGGGCCGGGCACGGCGCTCTTCACGCTGGAGCACCTGGACACGCTGGTGCTGAAGACGACGGTGGCGGAGTCGCTGCGCGGCCGGCTCAAGCCCGGCGCCAAGGTGCGAGTGGAGGCCATTGGTGGCGCGGGCGTGTTCACCCTGGACGCGGTGGTGCGCACGGTGCTGCCCTCCGCGGACCCGGCGACGCGCCGGGTGCCGGTGGAGCTGGCGGTGCCCAACGCGGATGGCCGCTTCGTCGCGCACACGCTGGCGCGCGCGGTGCTGCCCTTGGGCGAGGACCAGGACGCGCAGGTGGTGCCGGGCACGGCGCTGTCGTCGTCCAACGGGGACCACGTCTGGGTGGTGGGCACCGGCGGCGAGGCGAAGCGCGTGGAGGTGCGGGTGCTGGAGCGGCGGGAGCGGGAGGTGGTGGTGCTGGCGAGCCCCGCGCTCGAGTCCGTCATCGACTACCCCACGCCGAGCCTGTCGCAGGGCTCGCGCGTCACGGTGAAGTGAGGGGGCGCCGCCATGCTGCTCAGCGACGTCTCCATCCGCAGGCCCGTCTTCACCACCATGATGTCGCTCGGCCTCATCGTCCTCGGACTGATGGGGTTGAGCCGCCTGGGCACGGACCTCTACCCGGACGTGTCCTTCCCCGTCGTCGTCGTCACCACCGTCTACAAGGGCGCGGGCCCGGGGGAAATCGAGACCCAGGTCGTCAAGCCCGTGGAGGATGCCGTCGCGGGCATCAGCGGCGTGGACAAGATTCACTCCTGGAGCCGCGAGAACCTGGGCACGGTGGTGGTGCAGTTCAAGCTCTCCACCAACCTGGACCGCGCGGTGCAGGAGGTGCGCGACAAGGTGGCGGGCATCGCCAACCGGCTGCCGCAGACGGCGGACGCGCCGGTGGTGGGCCGGGTGGACCTGTCCGCCACGCCCATCCTCACCTATGCCGTGTCGGCGGACCTGCCGTCGCAGGCGCTCCGGCGGCTCATCGATGACCGCATCAAGCCGGCGCTCTCGCAGTTGGAGGGCGCGGCGGAGGTGCGCATCACGGGCGGCGACACGCGTGAGATTCAAATCGACCTGGACCTGGACAAGGCGCGCGCGGCGGGGGTGTCTCCGTTCGACATCGCCCGGCGGGTGGGGGCGGAGAACCTGGACCTGCCCGCGGGCCGGCTCAAGCTGGGGGCCAGCGAGCTGACGGTGCGCTCGCTGGGGCAGTTCCGGGGCGTGGAGGAGATCCGGGCGCTGCCGGTGGCGCGCAGCCGCACGGGCGCGCAGGTGCGGCTGGAGGAGATTGCCACGGTGACGGACGGCGTGGCGGAGCGGCGCACGGTGGCGCGGCTCAACAGCAAGGACGCCGTCATCCTGGAGGTGGTGAAGCAGCCGGGCTCGAACACGGTGGTGGTGAGCGACGCGGTGAAGAAGGTGCTGAAGGACATGGGGCCGGAGGTGGGGCACGGCTTCACGGCGCGGCTGCTCATCGACCAGTCGGACCTCATCCGGGAGAACGCGCACGAGGTGTGGGTCGCGCTCATCTTCGGTGGCGCGATGGCGGTGCTCATCATCCTGATGTTCCTGCTGGATGGGCGCGGCACGTTCATCTCCTCGCTGGCCTTGCCCACGTCCGTCATCGGCACGTTCTTCGTGATGTACGTGCTGGACTACACGCTGAACCAGATGACGCTCTTGGGGTTGTCGCTGGCCATCGGTCTGCTCATCGACGACGCGGTGGTGGTGCGCGAGGCCATCACGCACCGGCTGGAGAAGGGCGAGGACCCGATGAGCGCGGCCGCCAACGGCACGCGGGACGTGGGGCTCGCGGTGCTGGCGACGACGCTGTCGCTGGTGGCGGTGTTCGTGCCGGTGGCCTTCATGCCCGGCATCGTCGGGCAGTTCTTCAAGCAGTTCGGCATCACCATCTCCATGGCGGTGCTCGTCTCGCTGTTCATCTCCTTCACCTTGGACCCCATGTTGTCGGCGCGGCTGGCGAAGCGGCGGGTGCCGGGGGAGGTGCACCAGGAGAACGCGGTGGCGGCGGCGCTGCGGCGCATGCTGGATGGGACGGAGCGCTTCTACGCGTCGGTGCTGCGCTGGGTGCTGTCGCACAAGTGGACGACGGCGGGCATCACGCTGCTCTTGCTGGTGATGTCCTTCGGGGCGGCGAGCCGGCTGGGCGCGGAGTTCATCTCACCGGAAGACCGCTCGCAGTTCCTGGTGGACCTGAAGCTGCCGGACTCGGCGAGCCTGGCGGAGACGGTGTCCCGCACGGCCGAGGCGGAGGCGCTGGTGCGCAAGATTCCGGAGGTGACGGATGTCTATTCCATCGTCGGCACCAACGGAGACGTGAACAAGGCGCGCATGCGGGTGCTGACGCTGGGCAAGAACGAGCGCACCAAGGGCATCCCGGAGATGAAGGACGAGGCGCGTGCGCTGTTGTCCTCGCTGGTGGCGACGCGGGTGAACCTGAGCGACCCGCCGACCATCGAGGGCCTGGGCGACTACTACCCCATCATGGTGCGCGTCACGGGGCCGGACCTGGTGCGGGTGAACCAGGAGGCGGAGCGCATCGCGGGCATCCTCCGGGGGCTGAAGGGGACGGAGGACGTGCGGGTGGAGGCGAATCCGCCCAAGCCGGAGCTCCAGGTGCGCATCGACCGGGCGCGGGCGAGCGACGTGGACGTCAACGCGCAGGTGCTGGCGACGCAATTGCGTCTGGCCATCGACGGCGACGTGGTGGCGAAGCTGCGCGAGGGGACGACGGAGACGGACATCCGGGTGCGGTTGGCGGAGAGCGACAGGAGCACGCCGGAGCGGGTGCGGCAGCTGGAGGTGTATACGGCGCGCGGGCTGATTCCGGTGTCGGACCTGGCGCACCTGGAGCTGAAGGATGGGCCGAGCGTCATCGAGCACGAGAACCGGGAGCGGCAGCTGGTGGTGTTCTCGCAGCTGGCGAAGGGGGCGGCGCTGGGGGACGTGGTGGTGGACCTGAAGAAGCAGGTGGCCGCGCAGCCGCTGCCGCCGGGGTACGCGGTCATCTACGACGGGCAGATGAAGGAGATGGAGTCGCAGAACAGCGCGTTCGGCATGGCCTTCGGTCTGGCGTTCGTCTTCATCTACATGGTGCTGGCGAGCCAGTTCGAGTCGTTCAAGCACCCGTTCACCATCATGGCGTCGTTGCCGTTGGCGCTGGTGGGCGCGCTCCTGTCGCTGGTGGTGACGGGGTATCACCTGTCGATGGGCGCGATGATTGGCGTCATCCTGTTGATGGGCCTGGTGACGAAGAACGCGATTCTGCTCATCGACGGAGCGCTGCAGCACCTGCGTGAAGGGGACTCGGTGGACGAGGCCATGATGAAGGCGGGGCCTCGGCGGTTGCGTCCAATCCTGATGACGAGCGCGGCGATGGCCATCGGCATGGTGCCGACGGCCATTGGAACGGGGACGGGCTCGGAGTTCCGGGCGCCCATGGCCATCTCGGTGATTGGTGGAGTCATCACCTCCACGTTCCTGACGCTGCTGGTGGTGCCGGTGGTGTTCGCGGCGATGGAGCGCATCGGCGGCAAGCGCCGGGCGAAGCCGCAGGAGCCGGCCAGCGTGGGGCAGGCCTCCGAGCACGGGCCCAGCCAGGCCGCGTGACACCCCCGCCGTGAGACGCCGGGCCCGAGTGTCTCCTCGGGCCCGGTCAGTCCTTGAGTCGGGCGAACCGCCGGGCCTCGGCAAGTGCGGTGGACTCGGGGAAGAGCCTGCTGGCGTGTTGGGAGAGGCGAGCCGCCTCGTCGGTCTTCTCCTGCTCCCCGAGTGATTCGATGAGTCCAGCCCAGGCTTCTTCCAGGAGACTCGAGGCACGGGAGGCGGCCTCTCGGTAGAGGGCCTCCGCGGCTCCTGGCGAATCTCGGACGACGCTCTCGAAGCGCGCCATTCCGAGGAGCGTCTCGGGGCTCCGGTCCGAGGACTCAAGTGCACTCACCAGAATCTGCTCGACCTCCGCGAAGAACGCGGTGGGGTCCGGGACATCCTCCTTCGCCCAGAGAAGAGCCCGGCTGGAGAGCAGCAGCCCTGGAACATGGGCGGGGCAGTGGGTGCGAAGGCGCTCGAGCAGGCGCAGCTGTTCGTCACACCCCCATTCGAGGCGCCGGGCCTCCGACAGCAACTCCATCAGTTCGTGGGGGCTCGGGTGCATGAGGGCTCACAGCTTCTGGAGCAGGCGGGATTGGTCCTTCGCCACATCTTTCAGGAGCTTCAGCGCGGTCTGAAGCTCCTTCTTCGTCCCGAGGGTGAAGTTCTCGGCGTCATACATCCTCTGGAGTTCGTGGCGTGTGAAGTCCTTGAGCCGTGAGGGGAACCCGGAGACGCGCTGAAGCCGGGCGGGAATCTCCCCCAGCTTCATGGAGAGGTCGGCGATGTGCCGGCGGAAGGTGGCTGCCGCGGACTGCTCGATGAGGCCCGAAGAGGCCGACTCGGCCACGAGCGCCTCGGCCTCCGCGAACTGGCCGTCTGAAATCAAGTGGGTGATTCGCGCTTCCGCGCTGTTGCGGCCAAATCCGCCCCCGCTGCCCTCGGACGCGTGCGCACACGAGACAAGGCCGCAGCCGAGCATGAAGAGCGCGAGGACCCAGCCGCGTGTCCTGGTTCGCTGGGCCATCGCGTGGTTCCCGTGCACACACTTCTCCGTTGCACCCACGGCCGTGGGTAGACGCAGGGCATGCGCGTTGGCGCCGGGGTTGATTCATCCCCGGCCCCTTCCAGTGTGGCGCGGAACTTCCACCACCCGGCCAGGCGCCGTGAGTTCTCATTCGATTTGAAACAACTCCGCGCGCGACAAGACGGAGGTCGAGGAGGGGGCGCGCGCGGAGGACTCGGGCTCAGCGCGCGTGAGACGCGCCCTGCTCGTTCATCAGGAAGTGGCGCGTGCGGGCCTTCGTCAGCTGCCGCTCCGCTTCCTCCAATGACACACAATCCACCGTGATGTCGTCATTGGGCGCCGCCTCCGACGCCACCCGCGCCGTCTGCAGCCGGGCGATGGTGGAGTCCGACACGTGCGCGCACATCAGACACCCCCGCTGCCGCCCGTAGAGGACCACCTCTCCGAAAATGGCGGCCGACTCGGGCTCCAGCGCCTTCAACCCCCTCATGTCCGCCAGCACCAGGTGCCGGCCTCCTGCATACGTGTCCGTCGCGGCCCGATAGGCCGCGGCGAAGTCCTTCATCTCGATGGGACGGACAAAGCCCTTCAACCGAACGGTGACCGTACGGCGGTTCGTATCGTTGGCGACTTCGAACATGGCCCCCCCTTCCTAAGGGAGACCAAATAATAACAAACAACCCCGCTGACTCGAAACCACCCCTCAGACACTCTGTCATCCCCGAAATAATGGAAAGACATTGTGTCGAGACAGACCCCGCCCCACCGGGTTGTGTCTCGTGCCGGTGCAATCCTTCAAGCGCCGTGAGAAATCGAGTCGCAACGGACTCAGGCGCGCTGACTGCTCTCACCGGTGATGACGGCGGAGCCAATCAGGTGCGCCAGCCGCAGCGCCTCCGGGACGCGGCCCCGGTCCGTCACTCGGGCCAGCGCCTCCGCGACGAGCGAGGGCTCCGCGCCCTGGACCTGGAAGGTGAAGCCCCCGAGCTGATGGATGGCCCCCGCGCGCTGAATCCGCGCCCAGCGCTCCTCCGCCCGAGGCAGCCGCCGCAGCGCCTGCTCCACCGCCGCCAGGTCCGGGTGCCGCCGCATCACCGCGACACACGGCTTGCCCAGCCGCCCCGCCAGCTCCGGCAGGTCCACCACGTTGAAACCTCCAAACGCGATGCCATCCAGCAACACCAGATGCACCTGCGGCAGAAACTTCCCTCCCTCCAGCAGGCGACACACTTCATTTGTCGCATTCCAACCATCGCGACGCACGCGCCCCCAGACCAATCCCTCGAAGCGCGTGCCTCCACACACCACCCCCGCCAGCGGGACCGCCGAGCCCGGGCGCCGCGCGAAGGGGCCGTCATCGAAACCAATCACTCGAGGGAAGCGGGGCAGTCGTCGCATGGGGTGACGGGACTCAAGAAACACAAGGCGTCTGAAAAGGAAGAAGCCCGGCCCCGCACGAGCGGAGTCGGGCTTCTGGGCTGCCGAGGCAGGAAGACTTCAGGCCGCGCGCACGTTCTGCGCCTGGAGGCCCTTGGGGCCGCGACCGACTTCGAACTCCACCTTCTGGCCTTCCTGCAGCGTGCGGAACCCATCCATGTTGATGGCCGTGTGGTGGACGAACACGTCCTCACCGCCACCATCCTGCACGATGAAGCCAAAGCCCTTTGCATCGTTGAACCACTTGACGGTACCAGTTGCCATGAATCGCGTTCTCTCGGGTGATGCGGCGCGCCGCGGTTATTGGCCTGTGAGAAACTAGAGGCCGTAATTCAGGTGTAGTCTGCCTGGGGCGGCCGGTTGAGTGGAAGCCCCCTTGGCCGCTTGCCCTCCAGGCGAGGTGAGGAGCGGTAGCCGCGCTCCCTACTTCCGGAGAGGCGCCGCTGGAGCGGGCGTCGCGAGGCGCGTGCCTACCCTCAGGGGGAGCCCCTCGCTTCACCTGGAATGGAAGGAGCCCCATGGCTGGATTGACCCCACAGGACACCGCGCCCGCGCTGGTGTCCGTCCCGCCTCATGCGGAGAGCCCCCCGCGCCGCTGGGTGCGGCACCTGTTCGACACGAGCGCCCGGGCGGGAATCCTGTCCCGGCCGCTGCTCGACAGGCTCCCCCTGCGCCGGTGGGTGCCCTCCGCGGTGCACTCGCTCCTGGACTACCGGGGTGGGGTGGTGGCGCTGGTGTCCGGCCAGCTGTCCAGGGACCGCGTGGCGCGGCGGGTGGGGCGGGTGCTGGGCCTCTCCACGATGGCCGTGGCGCTCTTCACGGACACGCGGCTGAGCCTGTCGCGGCGCCTCTCCATCGAGTCCCATGAGCTCTTCGACTACGCCCACGGGGCGGCGCTGCTCGTGGCCCCCTTCGCCCTGGGCTATGCGCGGCGCAGTCCGGGCGTGGCCGCGGTGCACGTGCTCCTGGGGCTGAGCACGCTCGGGGTGGCGCTGGTGACGGACTACCGGGGCCAGCGCGGCCTGCACCTGGGCGGCGTGCTGAGGACGGACCCGGAAGGCATCGGGGCCTGAAACGCGAAGCGGCGGGGCCCGTCTTCGAGCACCCGCCGCTTCCCTGCGTCACGTCACGTCGGGCCTCAGGCCGTCTTCACCGCGGCCTCGGCCTTGGAGGTGGGGGCCGCGCTGGCGCCCGCCACGCTCTGGATGCGCATGCCGTAGAAGCTGCGGTAGACGAACACCGTCGACAGGACGAAGAACACCACGGAGAGGATGCGGGTGAGCTGTCCCTGCCCGGCCGCCTCGAGCTCCACCGCCAGCTCCACCGCGAGCAGGCCGAAGAGCGTGGTGAACTTGATGACCGGGTTGAGCGCGACGGAGGACGTGTCCTTGAACGGGTCGCCCACGGTGTCGCCCACGACGGTGGCCGCGTGCAGCTCCGTGCCCTTGGCCTTCAGCTCCACCTCCACCAGCTTCTTCGCGTTGTCCCAGGCGCCGCCCGCGTTCGCCATGAACACGGCTTGATAGAGGCCGAAGACGGCGATGGAGATGAGGTAGCCGACGAAGAAGTACGGCTCCAGACAGGCGAAGGCCAGGGTGCTGAAGAAGACGGCGAGGAAGATGTTGATCATCCCCTTCTGCGCGTACTGCGTGCAGATTTCGACGACCTTCTTGGAGTCGGACACGCTGGCCTTCTCCACGCCCTCCAGCTTGATGTTGGCCTTGATGAACTCCACCGCGCGGTAGGCGCCGGTGGACACCGCCTGCATGGAGGCGCCGGAGAACCAGTAGATGATGGCGCCGCCGGTGATGAGGCCCAGGAGGAAGGGCGCGTGCAGCAGGGACAGGAACTGCGCCTTGTCCGCGTTGAGCGCGTTGCCGTTGATGCCCACCAGCAACACGATGATGGAGAAGATCATCGTCGTGGCGCCCACCACGGCGGTGCCGATGAGCACCGGCTTGGCGGTGGCCTTGAACGTGTTGCCCGCGCCGTCGTTCTCCTCCAGGTACTCCTTGCCCTTCTCGAAGTCGGGCGTGAAGCCGAAGTCGCGCTGCACCTCCTCCTTCACGTTGGGGACGTTCTCGATGAGCGACAGCTCATAGACGCTCTGCGCGTTGTCCGTCACCGGGCCGTAGGAGTCCACGGCGATGGTGACGGGGCCCATGCCCAGGAAGCCGAACGCCACCAGGCCGAAGGCGAACACCGGCGCGGCAATCATCAACTGGCCCACGCCCTCGCCGGGGACACCGGCGCCGCTGAACCAGAACGCCAGGCCCATCAGGCCGGCGATGATGAGGCCCATCCAGTACGCGGAGAAGTTGCCCGCCACCAGGCCGGAGATGACGTTGAGCGACGCGCCACCCTCGCGGCTGGCCGTCACCACCTCGCGCACGTGCCGGCTCTCCGTGGAGGTGAAGACCTTGATGGCCTCCGGGATGATGGCTCCCGCCAGCGTGCCGCACGTGATGATGGCGGACAGCTTCCACCACAGCGTCGGGTCGCCGTTGAGGTTGGGGACCAGCGCGTAGCTGACCAGGAACGTCAGCGCCACGGAGATGAGCGACGTCAGCCACACCAGCGCGGTGAGCGGGTGCTCGAAGTTCATGTGGTCCGCGTTCTTGTACTTGGCGGACTGATACACGTTGTTGATGGCGTAGGCGGCCAGCGACGCGAGCACCATCACGATGCGCATCATGAAAATCCAGACGAGCAGCTCCACGCGGAAGCCCTCGCCCACCGCCAGCAGGATGAAGGTGATGAGCGCCACGCCCGTCACGCCGTAGGTCTCGAAGCCGTCCGCGGAGGGGCCCACGCTGTCGCCCGCGTTGTCGCCCGTGCAGTCGGCGATGACGCCCGGGTTGCGCGCGTCGTCCTCCTTGATGCGGAAGACAATCTTCATCAGGTCCGAGCCGATGTCGGCGATCTTCGTGAAGATGCCGCCCGCGATGCGCAGCGCGGACGCGCCCAGCGACTCACCAATGGCGAAGCCGATGAAGCAGGGGCCCGCGAAGTCCGCCGGGATGAACAGCAGGATGGCCAGCATCAGCAGCAGCTCCGTGCTGATGAGCACCATGCCGATGGACATGCCCGCCTGGAGGGGAATCGCGTACGTGGGGTAGGGCTTGCCACGCAAGCTGGCGAAGGCCGTGCGGCTGTTGGCGAACGTGTTGACGCGGATGCCGAACCACGCCACGCCACATGAACCGGCGATGCCCACGAGGCTCGCGCCGAGGATGATGGCCACCCGGCCCGCGTCCATGTGACGCAAGAAGCCGAAGTAGCCCACCATCACCACCGCGATGAGCGCCCACAGCACGCCGATGAACTTCATCTGCGTCGCGAGGTACGTCTTGCACGTCTCGTAGATGAGCTCGGAGATCTCCAGCATCGCCCGGTGCACGGGCATCTTCTGGAGGCTGGCGTACTGGATGAAACCGAAGACCAGGCCCAGCACGCAGACGGCGATGCCGGACAGCAGGAGTTGATGGCCATTGAGCCCGCCCCCCAGGAACGTCTTGGAGGCGAAGTCGGGGAGAACCAGGTCCGCTTCACTCGCGTGAGCGGCGCTGGCGGCGAGGACCGTCATGAGCCCCAAGGCCCTGACGGCCACGCCGGTCATGCTCCGGGAGAGAGCATCCATGCGTGAAACAGTGCTTGTCATAGGGGTGCAACTCCTCACGAAACTCGGCCGGAAGCGCGACCCACAACGCCGCGCCCCGGGATGACAGGGAGTGGTGTCGAGGGGTTGGCCGCCTGCGAGCGAAGTTGCCGCGCGCCGACGCTTCAGCACAGCCTCGCCCTTCCTGATGCGCTTGCACGCACCGTGAAGGCAAGACGGCGAATAGCATGGGTCTGACTTGGAAGTCGAATTCCGAGATGGCCTACCTGTCGGTAAATTCCAACTTCGCTGGGGGTTGCCGTCGAAGGCTACTCCCGGGGTGGCATCCCCTCGGAGAGCGCCGCGCTGCGCCAGCGCGATGGCGCGGCGAGCCGAGGCATCCCTTCAATCAAGGCGGTTACAGGGGTGCTTGTGTCATGCAAGCACGGCGCGCCCGATTTCGCTCGGAGTGTTTGTCAGTGAATAGAGCGCCTGAGCCCAGACAGTCCGGGCCCTCCAGTTGAAAGGCAGGGGGCCGCGCACGCCCAACGCACCTCCTCGCCATGCCGACCCCGTTATCCCGCCGCCTCGCCCGTCCCCAGCCCCGTTCCCCGCCGCCCCACCCGCCCCCGGCTTTCCGGCCACACCCTGCCTTTCAACCGGACAGACGTCATTGCAAGGTGATTGCCAGGGAGGCCCGTTCCCGCGTCTTCCCTCGGAGCGCGCGGTGGGGACTGGCCCGTGGGACGAGGAAGGTGTCGGCTCGTCTGAAAAAATCACTGTCCAGCCGTGAACGCGGCGGGAAAAACGACACACCTGAGTGGATGACAGACAGCCCCGCAGGGCAGGCGCCGCTGTGGTGCGCGCGGGTGCCCTGTCCCGACAGCGGGCGTGACCTGGTGCTGGCGAAGATTTGACAGAGTTGAGTCAGCGCATGTCTGTCCATTCAGGCACCTTGGCTGGCGTCGAATCCGGCGCCGTCTGGTTCGACGGTCCTCTCCAGCGAGAAGGGTGATGCGTCCCGCGTCGCGGAAGAGGGCGGCGTCTTGCCTTGAACCCAGCAACATCCGAGGAGTCGTCCATGAACAGCATGAAGTGGGTGATGTCCGCCACGGTGGTGGCGATGACCGTCGTCGGCTGTGGTCCCGCGTCCGCGGTGGATGCGCCGAAGGACCCGCGGGCGTCGAAGGAGGGCCTCGCGCTGCCGTCCTTCTATGGTTCCGACACGTTGAAGGAGGCGGCCATCGCGGCGGTCCTCCAGTCGGGCTCCGGGCTGGTCGTCGAGGGCAAGGGCTCTGGCGTGGGCGAGGCCTGCCTGCGCAACGGCGTGGGCTCCAGCGGCTTCTGCGCCGCGGGCGCGCAGACGCTGGCCCCCATGTCGCGCGACTTCGCGGCGCCGAAGACGGCGTCGGGCGCGGCCTGTCTCAATGGTGCCTCCGCCGACGCGAAGGGCTGCTGCCCGGGGGAGCGCAGCAACGTCATTGCCCTGGATGCGGTGATTGCCTACGTGAGCACGACGCGGGCCGCGGCGCTGCCGAGCAATGGCCTCACCACGCAGGAGCTGCGTCGCATCTTCTTCGCCACGGACAGCTCCGGCGTCGCCATCCCCAGCGCGTGCCCCACCGACTGGAGCGCGCTGGGCCTGCCCTCCGCGCCCATCGTCAAGTACCGCCGCGACGACCTGTCCGGCACCACGGACACCTTCAAGTCGCTGCTCAAGGGCGGCACCTTCTGCCCGGGCGTGACGGTCATCGTCGATGAGTCCGCCTCCAACCCCAGCCCCTGCGTCGCGACGGACAACGCGACCACGTGCATCGGCAAGCTGACGGCGTCGAACAACAACGCCATCGGCTATGCCGGAGACCCGGCGTCCCGCACGGGCAACGCGAAGCTGTCGCTGAAGGCCGTGGCCCCCATCTCCCCGACGACCAGCACGTACGTCGCGCCCACCGTCGCCAACATCCGCAAGCTGCTCCAGGGCGGCTCCTCGGATGCCTATCCGCTGGCCCGCCGCATCTTCCTGAACGAGAACACCGTCGCCGCCCGCTCCTTCGACGAGGACGTCCTCTACAACTGGGCCTTCGCCAGCAACCGGGACGAGTTCGAGGCCATCCTCGTGGAGCAGGGCTTCATCGCGTGCACGGAGGGGTCCTCGCTGGACTGCGGCCCGGGGCTCTGCGGCGCGCCGTGAGCTGACCTTCGCCCGGGCCACCTCGTGGGGTTCGGCACCGGGCCGGAGGAGGGTCCGCTCCTCCGACCCCGCGTCGGCTCCCGCTCCCCTTCATTGAAAGGCGTCTTCGCCATGCACCTGAAGAAACGCTTCGTGCCTCGCTCGTCGTTGCTCGCCGTCTGCGCTTCGCTCCTGGGGGCGCCCGTCCTGGCCTCGGAGGGGCAGGCCGTGCCGTGGGTGTGCCGTGATTCCCAGGGCACGCTCGGCTCCATCGAGGAGCTGGCCCTGCCCACGGGCTCCGGGCCGCTCAGCATCACGCTGGGGCCAGACCTGGCGCTCTGGTACACGCTGGCGGGCTCCAACAAGATTGGACGGGCCACGCGTGACGGCGTCGTCACCGAGTTCTCCCTCCCCACGCCCGCCGCCGGGGTGCAGCAGATTGCGGCGAGCTTCGACGGACACCTCTGGTTCACCGAGCTGGCCGCCAACAAGGTCGGGCGCATCGCTCCGAACGGCACGGTGACGGAGTTCCCGCTGCCGCAGCGAGGCTCCAGCCCCGCCGGCATCACCGCGGGCTTGGATGGCAACGTCTGGTTCACGGAGCTGGTGGGCAACCGCATCGGCCGCATCACGCCGGAGGGCGTCATCACCGAGTTCCTCCTGCCGACGCCGGGCGCCCAGCCGCGCGCCATCACCCAGGGCTTCGACGGCCACCTCTGGTTCGTCGAGCAGGCCGCCAACAAGGTGGGCTCCATCTCCCCCGACGGGGTCATCCGCGAGTTCGACCTGCCCGTGGCCAAGGCAGGCCCCTCCGCCATCGTCGCGGGCCTGGATGGCCACGTCTGGTTCACGGAGCAGGCGGGGAACCGCATCAGCCGCATCACGTCCGACGGCGTGGTGACGCAGTTCTCCTTACCCACGGAGGGCAGCCAGCCGAATGCCCTCGCGGTGGGGCCGGACGGCCAGCTCTGGTTCACCCAGCTCGCCGGCAACCGCATTGGCCGCATCACCTATGCGGGGGCCATCACGGAGTACGCCCTGCCCACGCCCGGCAGCAGGCCCTCCGGCATCGTCGTGGCGCCTCCGGGCCGTTGGTGCGTGGACGCGCACCTGTGGTTCACCGCGCGGGGCACCCACAAGCTCGGGAAGATTCGGGCGCTCCCCGTTCCGTAAGGCGCTCCTGAGGCGCCCGTGCCGGCGCGCACCGTCCGTCGTCAGGTCTCCGCAAGGGAGCGGGAGGGAAGGTGCGCGCAGGCCGTCCCGAGGCGGGCCTGGACGCGAGGACCCTTGCGAGCGTCAACGCTCGAGAGTGGGGTCCTCGCGCTTGTTCACATCCGCTCCCAGGCAAGGATTGTCTTCAGATAGCCCTGGCGGTTCGAGAGGAAGCCGGAGCGCTTGTAGTCGACGACTCCCGCGACGTGGAAGAAGAAGTCCCACGTGTTCGGGGCGGTGCGGATGCCGAAGACCAGGCACATGGTCTCCTGGAGCGCGACGCCCTTGCGGCCCTGTCCCTCCTTGCGCGTGCGGTAGTCACGCGTCACCGTCGATTCGACCTTCGCGCCCCTCGCGTCGTCCCAGACCTTGGCCAGGTAGTCGGCCTTGCGCATCTGGTGGGTGATGGCCTCGGTGTCGCGCCGCGCCGCCGCGAGCAGGCTGTCCATGTAGTCCTCGGACAGGCCCGGCTGGCCGTGGCCGACGTCGGGCGGTTCGGCGATCTTGTTGGCGTTGACGTGATGAACCCGGACCTGCTGGGTGCCGGTGTCCTGTGTCACATAGAAATGACAGCCGTTGAAGGGCCCCGACATCATCAGGGGCGGCCCGGCGTTGGAGAGCTCCATCGAGACGATGCAGGAGTCCTCCCAGCTCAGGTACTGACAGCCCAGCGCGCCTCCGGGATTGTCTGGATAGGCGTGCAGTTCGTTGACCGGTGCGCCGCCGTAGGCGCCCTGGGTCTCCGCCGTGATGTCCAGGTAGAGGGTGATGTTGTTCTGTAGGAGGACGGCGTTGTTGGGTGCCGCGGCCTCTCCCGCGACGACCATCGCCGTGATGTCGGCCCTGGTGAGGCCCATGAACGGGGCGTTCGTGGCCAGGGGCCTGGTGCGGTTGTACCAGGCGGCGGTGGGACGGTGGTTGATGCTCAGGAAGAGGGGCTTCTTCTCGAGGAGGTTCAGCCGTGTGCCGATGTTGTTGAACTGGTCGATGAGGGACATCCGAGGCTCCTGGCTCAGCTCCAGGTGTACTTCAGTTCTCGGGTGTCGCCCACATCCTCGGACATCGCCCCGAGGCGGCCCTCATCCTGGGTCTTCGCTCGGGGAAACCCACGCGCTCGGGAAGCGTCGCACGCGCTCCATTCCGTGACACGCTCCGGGTGGGTGCGGGGCATGTCTGGTTTTGTTGCAAGGACTTGTCATTGACGGACGGTGCGTGCGGCTAGGGTGCGCCCATCCTGGCGGGTTCCTCCTGTCTGGCTGGACCTGATGGGAGGGGCTCGGGGGTGGTCAAGGCGCATCCATGGGATGCGGAGGGACATGCACATGGGGATGACACGGATTGGGTCTGTCCCAACCCGCGCGCGGGTGTTGTGTCTGGCATTCACAGCGGTCCTCCAGGCTTGTTCCTCCGAGCCCCCCGACGTGAAGGGCATCCCCGTGGACGTGCCCGAGCATTCGCGCCTGTGCCGCCCCGCGCGCTCCGGCGAGCGGATTCCGCTGCGGCAGGCCGCGACGCGCCCCACGGTGACGGAGCGCTTCGAGGGCCTGCGGGCGCGCGCGGAGGAGCAGTGTGGCGCCTGTCACCTCGCGCCCCACGCACAAGGAGGCTTCCAGTTCACCGCCGACCTGGAGGGGCTGAAGCGCGACGGCGCGCGAATGGCCCTGAAGGCGGCGCAGGGCGAGATGCCGCCGAGGGCCTCGGCCCCGCAGCTCAAGGAGGCGGTGGAGTGGTCGTGCGCGCTGAGGGCGTGGCTGGCGCGAGGCACCCCGGAGGGGGCGTTCCCCGTGTCGTGTGATGCGTCCTCGGAAGGGGGCGTGACGGTGGCGCGCGAGGTGGGGGAGGGGATGACCGACCTGGGGCACTGCGTCCCGGAGGTCTATCCGCAGGCCCCGCTGGGCTCGGATGCGCCCAAGGACGCCTTCTTCGCCGGACTCACGAAGCTGCCGCGCCTGCTGTCCGAGACGGACACGGACATCATGACGTTCGACGCGCTGAAGCTGGTGGAGCGCGGCACCGTCGCGTTCGCGCCGACCTATCCCCTCTTCTCGGACAACGCCAAGAAGCTGCGGTGGGTCCACGTGCCGGCGGGGCAGTCCATCCGCTACGACGCGGAGACCGGGAGGTTCCACATCCCTCCCAACACGCGCTTCTACAAGACCTTCTTCAAGGCCGTCGCCGACAAGAGAGGCCAGCGCCGCTACCGCAAGGTGGAGACGCGCCTCATCGTCGTGCGGGAGCCGTGGAACCAGTCCCTCTTCGGGACCTACTTGTGGAACGAGGATGAGACCGTCGCGGAGCTGCACGACCTGCGCTACCGGAACGACGAGCCCTTCTCCGACCGCGTGCTCGTCTACACGGCCTATGAGCTGGGCGGCGCCACGCGGAACTACGCGGTCCCCGGCGCCCACCGGTGCATCCAGTGTCACAGCGGCGCGGAGGCCCAGAACTTCGTCCTGGGCTTCACCCCGTTGCAGCTCAACCGCCGCGCCCCGGGGGAGGCGGGGGTGGATGAGAAGACCGTCATGGGCGAGGACGAGCTGAACCAGCTGGACCGGCTGGTGCACTACGGCGTCATCACCGGGGTGCCCGCGTCCCCGTCGCCGGAGGCGCTGGAGGCAGCGCTGCCTCGGCTGGAGCACTCGGCCCAGGCGCTGCCGTCGTCGGAGGAGGCGCGCAAGGCGGTGCTGGAGCTTCAAGGGTACTTCGTGGGCAACTGCGCCCAGTGCCACAACCCGCGAGGGTTCGCGGTGGTGAGCAACCCCGCCATCGCCTCGCTGGACTTCTCCGCGGGCGGCACGCTGTTCGGCTGGAACCCGTGTGGCGTCAAGGAGAGCAACGGGCAGCGCGTGTACGCGGACTGCGCGGTGGCGGACTTCCAGCAGGACCTGCTGCTGCGCTCGCCCTCCAGCACCCTGTATCAGCGCGTGGCGCGCGACACGGACGCCCGCGTCATCCACATGCCCACCAACGTGCCGGGCAAGGACTGCCGCGCGTCGCTGCTCGTGGCGCGCTACCTGGCGACGCTGGAGTGGCCCGCCGAGAAGACCTTGGACCCGGAGCAGAAGCGCGCGGCCGTGCAGGCGCGGCTGCGTCAGGCGGACACGGTCGTGGCGGGCGCGTGCTCGGACCCGGTGGACGTGCAGTGGGTGACCGAGGACTTCACCGACAAGGTGCCCTACACGCCGCGCAATCCCGCGTGGCGAGAGGCCATCGGTCACGGCCCCTTCGAGTTCCTCACCCGCTACGCCATCACCGACCGGCACGAGCAACTCGCGCACAAGCGCTTCCCCACCAACTGGTGGCTGCCCAAGCGCGCCTGCCGTTTCCCCACGCAGAACAGTCCGCCCTCGGGACATGACCCGTGGAATGACTCGCGCGACGCGTGGATGGTGAACGCGCTGGGCAACCCCCGCGCGCCCTGGGGCGAGCTCTACCACTCCACCCCGGGCGCCACCGCCTTCCAGGGCATCTGCGCCAACTGCCACGGCCGCACGGGGGATGGACAGACGGGCGCGGCGAAGGTGCTGGTGGCCCTCAACGGGGGCCGCGTGGCCAACCTCGTCAGCGGCATGTTCGGCGCCACGAATGGCACATCCCACCTGGCGCTCTTCGACAGCCTCAACCCCCACGGAGGCGCGCGCTACCTCGCGTACATGGCGTCGGGCGGGACGCCCATCCAGTTCACCCCGGAGTTCATGAGCGCGTGGATCAAATACGGGGAGGTGGACATCGACTTCTCGCCGCGCACCTCGGATTGGACGCGGTGGGGAGCGAACATGCTGGGCGCGGGCCGTGGCGCGTGTGACCTCATCCGCACCGGGAACTTCGGCACCGCGTCCGCCGAGCCACCCAGTGGCAACCGCAACGCGGTGGGCGCCGTGCGCATGTGGGAAGAGGTCTGCACGCTCGACAACCCGCTGACGGAGGCCATCCGCGCCGGACAGGAGCCCGCGCTGTCGGAGTGGCTCCAGCATGCGCAGTTCAACGTGGGGATGATGGCCTACTTCTACCTGCGAGATGAGCTGTCTCGAGGCGCCGAGGGCATCTACCCCCTGCGGACCGAGTGTGAGCGCCGAGGGGCCCCATGAGCCGCCGCGCGGGTGTGAATCCTTTCATCGGGAGAGCCAGCATGAAGAGCAACGTCCTGGGCGTGTGGCTGTTGATGTTGGGAGGACTCCTGGCGTCGGGCGCCGTGGGGTGTGGCGATGACGGCGGGGAGGGTTCACCGCGGGACTCGGGAGTCTTCGATGCGGGCCGGGATGGGGGACCCAGGCCCGAGGACGGAGGTCGGGATGGCGATGGGGTGCCGGACTCCGGCCGCGATGGAGGCGAGGATGGAGGCGACGACGCGGGGCGTGACAGCGGCTCCGTGACGCCGGACGCCGGTGATGACGGGGGCTCGGGTGAGCCCGACGCGGGCCGGGACGCCGGGCCGAGCGTGCGTCACCGCGCGCACGTGCGCTTCGTCAACGTGTTCCTCGGCACGAAGGGCAATCCCTCCGACCAGGTGGACCGTCCCTGGACGCCCTTCCAGGTGGACCTGTACGTGGGGGGCACGAAGCGCTTCGCCTCGGTGGCGGCGGGCAACGCGGCGGTGACGGCGTTCCAGGAAGTGGAGCTGACGGGGCCCACGCAGGTGGTGCGGCTGGCGGCGCGGGACGCGGAGGGGGATGGGGCCGCGCCGGAGCTGGCCGCGCTGGAAGGCACCTCGCTGGCGGCGGGGGACTGGGTGACGGTGGTGGGCTCGGGCTCGCTGCTCCAGGTGGGGCAGGAGCGCCCGGACAAGCCGCGCCTGGTGGTGCTGAGGGACCACGCCTTCACCCCCGTGACGGAGCCGGACTCCGTGCGCGTGCGCTTCATGTCCGCGGACCGGGTCCTCTCCGCGACCGCGCGGCGGCGCTTCGCGAACGAGTCGGGCGTGCCCTTCGAGAACAACACCGTGGAGGCGTACTCGGTGGACACGGTGGAGAACGGCGTCACCCTCCCCGCGGACACCTCGCGCGTGGCCATCGTCGGCACGACGCCCGCCTTCACGCCGGCGCAGAGCGGCTGGCTCTACTACTCCCTGCCGGAGGGGACGCTCGTCGCGGGACAGGCGTACTACGCCATCAACACCGGCGAGGACCGGCGCACCCTCCCCGACGAGGGCGCCGCCGCATTGCTCCTCGTCACCGCGAAGCGGGATGAGACGGTCCGCTTGAAGCGCGGGCCGCTCGTCTACTTCTTCAACGGCTTGCTGCCCGCGACGCCGGGCGGGACGACGCCCTCGCTCCAGGTCATCCAGGGCTCGCTCAACGTCGCCACCGCCATGACGTACGGCGCGGCGCCCAAGGTGGCGGACCTGCCGGTGACGGCCTCGGGGCTCTCGGTGCGTGTCACCGTGAGTGGCCAGCCCGCGCAAGGCGTGCTCGAGTCCGCGGACGTGGGCCCGCTGGAGGCGGGGCGCCGCTACCTGGGCGTGCTGTGCGGACGTCAGGGCGCGTCGCCGACGCTCACGGTGGTGAAGGACGAGTTCGCGCCGGACGCGCCGCAGGCTCCCTTCCTGCGCATCATTCCCTGCTCGGCCAGCGCGCCGACGCCGCTCGACTTCGGCGCGTACGCGTTCCAGGCGGATGGCTCCAGCCGGGACACCTTCACGCCGCTGCTCACCGGGCTCTCGTACACGCTGGCCTCGCAGCCCGTCACCGGCGTGGCCTTCGCTCCGCCCGTCTCCACCTCCACGCCCGCGTACACGTGGCTGGGCGTGAAGACGACGGGGGACTCACCCGTGGAGCGCACCATCCGGGGGCGTGTGCTCGGCACGCCCTCCTTCCTCATCCTCATGGGGGAGTGGGACGGCTCGCTCACGTACCGCACGCTCAACACGCGGCTGAATGCGTGGGGCGCCTCCGCGCCCAATGACGCCACCTTCAGCCCGCTGCCTTCGCCGCCGTGAGGTGCCGTCGCTGAAAACACCAACGCCCGCCCGCGGCCTCGTCCGGCCGCCAGCGGGCGTCGTGTGTCCCTGGAGCGGAGGACTTCAGTTCACCTTGACCTGGAGCTCCTTGAGGACCTGGTCGCCGCGCATCACCGTGACGGTCCAGTTGCCCGGCTTGTTCAGCCGCACGCCGGTCCACTGCCGCGCGCGCCAGCCGTCGCCCTTGAGCTTCACGTCCTTCGTCTCACGCACCACGTTGCCCTGCTTGGTCTGCACCATGATGTCCTCGTAGGAGTCACCCTGGGGCACCAGGTACGCCTGCCACAGCATCACCTGGGTGTTGGCCTTCACGCCCTCGGCGCCGACCTCGACGGTGCACTCGTACTTGTTGGCGCCTTCCTTGGCGACCTCGGTACAGAGCTTCGCTTCCACCAGCACGGGACCCTGGGTCTGACCCTTGTAGAAGTAGTTCCAGGTCTCCCGCACGGCGTCAGCGGTGGGTGCCTTCACGGGCTCCTTGGCCGGAGCCTCCGCGGCGGCGTCCTGCGCCAAGGCCAGCGACGACATCCCCAACACCGCGCACACCATGCTCCGCGTGAGAAGCTTCTTCATGTTTCGGGGTCCCCTCGTTTGGTGAGTACAGCGGGTGTTGATGTAGCACGAAACGCGTGAGGCTCGCCCAGCGTCAGCCGAGCAGGAAGAACGCCAGGGTCACCAGCGGCAGGTACACGAGGAAGGCCACCAGGAGGAAGCCGAGGATGTCCTTGAACTCGAGCCGCGCCACGGCCAGCAGCGGCAGGGCCCAGAAGGGCTGGATGAGGTCGGTGGCCATGTCGCCCCACGCATACGCGAGCACCACCTTCTCGGGCGCGACGCCCAGGCGGCTGGCGGCGTCGAGGAGGTAGGGCGCCTCGATGGCCCACTTGGAGCCTCCGGAGGGGACGAAGTAGTTCACCACGCCGCTGTACAGATAGACGATGGCGGGGAACGTGCTCGGGGTGGACAGCGACACGAACAGGTGGCCGATGCGGTCCGTCAGGCCCGTGGCCTTGAAGATGCCGTAGATGCCCGCATAGAGGGGGAACTGGAGGACGATGCCGTGCAGCACGGTGCCGGCCTCCTCCGCCGCCTTGATGAGCCGCGCGGGCGTGCCGTGCAGCAGCACCGCGAGCACCAGGAACGTGAAGTTCACCACGTTGAGGTTGAGCGCGCGCCAGCCGCCGTTCAGCCACAGGTAGCGGCCCAGCCACAAGAGGCCCAGCACGCCGAAGAGGACGTTGAGCAGCCGCGCGTGGTCCAGCCACGTCGCGATGCTCTTCTCCGCCGGCCGCTCCGGCGGGACGAAGTCCCCCAGCTTCCGCAGCACCGCCGGGTCCACGCGCACCACGTTCTCCGGCTTGGGGTGCAGCGCCCACGCGAGCAGCGTGAGGCCCGCGACGACGGACACGGTGAGCAGCACGTTGAAGGGCGAGAAGAGCGTCCGGTCGATGGGGATGAGGCCCATGCTCTTCTCGAGGAAGTGGCCGGGCGTGGCGACGAGCAGCGGCGCGGACGCGGAGAGCCCCGCGTGCCACGTGGCGCCCAGGCCGAAGTACGCGCAGGCGACGAGCAGGCGGTAGTCCACGTCGGGGCGGCGCCGCGCGACGAAGCGCACCAGCATGGCGCTGGCGACCAGGGACAGGCCCCAGTTGACGTAGGCCAGGGCCATGGAGACGAAGGCCATCAGCGCGACGGCGCCTCGGGGCGTGCGCGCCAGTCCGGCGGTCTTCTCCAGGAGCGCGCGCATGGGCGCGGTGAGGGCCAGCAGGTAGCCGGTGAACATCACCAGCGCCATCTGCATGGAGAAGGTGAGCAGCTCCCAGAAGCCGCCGCCCCAGGAGTCCAGCACCTTCGTGGCGGGTGCGTCCGCCCAGCCCATGGCGAGCCCCATGGTGAGCAGGCTCAGCAGCACGGCGATGGAGAACGCGCTGGGGACGAAGCGCGCGGAGAAGCGGCCTAGGGCTTCAGCGATGCGGACGAGGGTCTCCACGCGGCGGCGGCTCCCGGTGCTGTGCCCGCATCCGGAAGGGAGCGGGGCTGCCGCGTTCTACGGCATCCCCATGCGTGGTGCCCACTCCTGTCGCGCGCGGGAGGGCTACCGGCCGCTGCCGCCGTAGGAGCGGGCCTTGGAGCTGGCCTCCTTCCACCGGGCCTCCGCCTGGCGCTCCAGCTTGACGTTCATGTTCACCCGGTCCTGCTCCTTGGCCGCCTCCGCGCGCGCCTTCGCCACCTGGTCGTTGACCTTGCCGCTGTCGAGCTTCTCCGCGCGCGCGTCGCCGTTGCGCTCGAGGGTGCGGTAGCGGGCCTGGTTGAGCTGGGCCTTCGCGACGTCGACCTCGCGCTCGCGCATCTTCACCGTGGACTCACAGGTGGTGACGGCCTTCTCCTTCCACTCCGTCTCCGCGCGGGCCGCGGTCATGTTCTCCTCGGCCTGCTGGAGCTCGTTCTGCGCCCGGGTGATGTCCTGGCTCCGGTCCGTCGTGTTGCCGAGCTCCAGCGCCTTCTGCGCGACCTTCTGCTGCTGGTTGGTGATCTTCTCGCGCTCCTTGGCGACCTTGAGGTCCTCCTTGCTGTCCTGGAGCGCCACCTTCGCGCGGGTGAGGTTCTCCTCCGCGGTGTTCACGACGAGCTGGGCCTGTCGCACGTCCTCCATGTCGCTGGGGGGGACGCGGGCCATCCATGATTCGTCGATCTTCGTGCTGGAGCGGCTCGAGCTACAGCCGCCCAGCCCGAGCAGCAACGTCGCCGTGAGCACACCGCCCAACACCTTCCGTCCGCGCGCCTGGAACATGTCGTTTCCTCCGAATTCGTGTGGATTCGGGTTCACGGTAGGCACGCCGGGGCGGAATGCCAGACGGGCCCTCCCTCGCGTACGAGACGGGCGTGAGGTCGAGCGCTCTCGAGTGTGATGTGCTCGGCAGGTCGGTCTCGGGCGGCGCGAGGGAGCGGTGGAGTGCCGGTGGCGCCAGCCCGCCCGCGATGACCGTCAGCACCCACGCGGTCGTCACCCAGCGTTCGCGGGGCAACAGGTCTTGGAGTGGCGTGAGGCGCGCGGGGCCGAGGAAGGCGCGGTGACAGGCGCGCAGCAGCGTGAAGGCATTGAGCGCGAGGGCGGGTGGGAGCAGCAGGAGGTGCCAGGGGTGGGCGCCCAGCGTGGCGCGCAGCAGCAGGTCCTCGCTGACGAAGCCCAGCGTGCCTGGGAGTCCCATGGCCGCGAGGCAGAGCAGCAGGAAGAGCGTGGCCATTCGGGGTGCGCGCTCCGCGAGTCCGCCGAGCTGCTCCAGGTCCGTGGTGCCGGTGCGTGCCTCGACGGCGCGCACCAGGAGGTCCAGGCCCGTGAAGGCGAGGCCCGCGGCGAGACAGTGGAGCCAGGCGCCGTGGGGGCCCTCCGGGTTCGTCGAGGCCGCGCCGGTGAGCATCAGCCCGGTCTGGCTCAGCACCGCGAAGGCCAGCATGCGCCGCAGGTCCTTCTGGATGAAGGCGAGGAGTGCGCCGTAGAGCGCGGTGACCGCGCCCAGGGTCGCGAGCACGGGGACGACGGTGTCCGTGGTCCACTCGGGAGGCAGGCGTGGCAGGAGCCAGTGATTCAGGAGGTGGAGGCTCGCGGCCAGGCTCATCCAGAGCGGACCCGCGCCCCAGGGGCTTCGAGTCATCCATGAGGGAAGCCAGCCGTGGAGGGGGACGGCTGCCAGTCGAGTGCAGAGCCCCACGAGCAGCAGGGCACCGAGTGCGGGGCTCCAGCCGAGCCATCCCAAGAGGAGCGTCGCGACGCACAGGGGCGCGGTGCCGATGAGCAGGTACACGCGTACGACGTCTCGGGGCCGCGAGCCACCGGACTCGTGCGAGAGATGGAGGTCCGGGAGCGCCGTCATGGCGATGAAGAGGAGCAGCGCCACGACGAAGGTGTTCGCTTGGAAGAAGCCCAGCGCCGCGCTCTGGGTGAGCAGCAGCGTGGCGAGCGCGCCTCGGCTCAGCGTTCGACGCGGTGCCGCCAGCACGGTGCCGAGCGCGAGGAGGGAGATGAAGGGCGACTCCAGCCGCGTGGACAGCGTGAGTGAGAGACAGAAGGTGAGGGCCGTGGTGAGGGCGGCGGTGTGCCTCGGCCAGGAGGGGCCGCGATGAGGCGCGAGGAGCAGCAGGGCTCCCAGCGCGGGGAGCAGGGGCGGCGCGAGCGCGGTGTTCATGCGGCACCCGTGGAGGGATTGCTGGGGGCGGGCTCGGCGGGATGTGGGAGTGTGGGGCTCGGCGTGACTCCCTCCACCGTGGTGGCCCACCGTCGCTCCAGCGCGTCGAGCCATCGGCCCAGTCGCGACAGCGGATGCGTGCCTCCGCGCTGGAGCAACACGTCCAGCGCGAAGCGCTCCAGCGCGAGACGATACAGACGCGAGGGAAGGTGCCCGTGCGCGCGGGCGATGGCGGGAGCGGGCGCACCGCGCAGGGCCGAGCGTCGGGCCTGGGCATCGCGCAGCGCGGAGGGGGCGCGCAGGAGCTGGAGGCTGCGCAGGCACACGTGGGCCACGAGGTGGACCAGCGCCAGCGTGTGGAGCCCCAGCCCCACCTCCGCGAACATCAAGCCCAGATGCGTCAGCACGCCGTAGGCCAGGGCCCCCTTCGCGTCGGTCTGGACGCGCCACACCAGCGTGGCATGGAGGGCTGTGAGCAGGCCCACCACCACCAGGGCACCTCGCGCGAGCGGAGCCTGCGCCAGGAGAGGCGCGGCGCGCAGCAGGAGGTAGGGGCCCGCGTGCACGGAGAGCGCTCCGTAGAACAGCGCGCTGGACGGTGTGGGGCCTTCCATGGCGCGCGGCAGCCACGGACTGAACGGGAGCTGCGCCGACTTGCCCATCGCCGCGAGCAGAAGACACAGGCTCAGCACGGTGGCGGGGCCCGGGCCCAGGAACAGCGCGGCGCGAGCTCCGAAGAGGCTGCTCCACTGGGTCGTGCCCAGGAGGTGGTGCAGCAGGGCCACGGCCACCACGAGCCCCAGGTCGCAGAAGCGATAGGTGCCCAGGGCCACGAGCCCCGCGTCGACGGGTGAGGCGCGCTCCTGGAAGAAGCCGATGAGCAGCACCGAAGCGAGGCCCACCCACTCCCAGCCCACGAAGAGGATGGCCAGGCTTCCACTCTCCACCACCCACGACATGCCCGACGCGAACAACGCGAGCAGCAGGAAGAAGCGCGCGAAGCCCGGCTCGCGATGCAGGTAGGTGACGGAGAACCGCCCCAGGAGCAGGGTGAGGGTGCTCGTCAGCAGCATCATCGTCACCGACAGCCCGTCGATGCGCAGCGAGGGCTCGAGGCTCGCGAGGCCGTGCGCGAGCAGCGGCCCTGGATTGACCTCCAGCACCGTCCAGGACCGCGACACGTAGCGCACCGCGGTCACCGCCGCGCAGCCGAGCGCGAGCCACAAGGAGCCGAGGACCCATCTCGCCACCCAGCGCTCGCTCGGAGTCCGGTGCAGGAGCATCACGGCGCCCAAGCCGGCGAACGCCACCAGGGGGCACAGGGGGACCGCCGCCGCGAACCAACCTTCGGGCAGCTCAGCAGGTGTCATGGCGTGCGCCTCCTGGAGGAACCTGCGTGAGGGGACGCGGCCAACCCGAAGGCGCCCGGATGAGGGCGGGCGGGAGGAAGTCGTGATGTCCTCGGCACCAATCGGGCGACGACGCGACGTGCGGCAGCGAGAGCATCGATGGCTCGAGCGGCTGGAACCCCTGGGCCGTGAAGAGCTGCTGCTCTCCTGTCACCGGGTCGATGCTGGCCAATCGCATCCACTCGTTGCCGATGAGGTCTCGAAGTGGAGGCTGTCGCTCCAGGATGGCCGAGAGCACCTGGGTGCTGGCCTCCACGTACAGGAGCAGCCGCATGGGCTCGTGAATCTCAATCATCTGCCGAGGCAACCCCGTGCGCAGGTCGCTCGAGGCGCCGTCCATGACCCCGAGCAACCCCGTCACGTTGTGAGGCAGCTTGGAGCCGCAGCCGTGGCGCGCGTTGTCGACGCAGGAGAAGTAGTACTCCAGGCTGATGCCCGCGCCGACGGGCCCGGCCGCCAGGAGGATGCGCTCGACGAGCACGCCGCTCGCGTCTTGCGAGGGGTCGTAGGAGATGAGGAACACCCTCCGGTCCATGAACAGCCCTCGCGTCAGCGCGCGGCGTCCGATGATGCAGGCCGCGTTGGTGACGTGGCCCAGCTCGGGGCGGGGCTGGCCCAGGTCCTCCGCGCGCTCCTCGACATGACGGAGCGCCATCGCGGGAGACAGTCCGGGTCGTGCGGACTCGAAGCGGCGGCAGCGCTCCTGTGCGGACAGGGCTCGCGCGCGGTCCAAGGCTTCGCGCAGGGCCGCCAGCTCTCCGTGGTGGGAGGGCGGGAGGCAGTCGGCGTCGTGGAGGGTCACCTCGTCCGTGGTGGTGTTGTGCAGTCCACCGATGAACCACGTGGAGGCGGGGATGAGGAGTCCTCGCTCTTGGAGCTTCGCGCGGACCTCGGGACGGTTCGCGAGCTCCGCGAAGAGGCGCGCGTTCGGTCCGCCGTGCCTCCCGCCGCAGGCGCCGCAGTCGTAGGCGGCCTGGTGGGGATTGTTGACGCTCACCGCTCCGTGGCCGAGCAACACGACGAGGGGGGCGAAGGACTTCGTCAGCCCCATGCTCTCCAGCGACGCCGCGACGCGGGCCGCTTGCTCATCGAGCGTGAAGCCGCGTGGCTTTCCCGCGCGGGGAAGGAGAGGCGTGTCCCGGTGGCTGGTGAGCCGGGTGCGCGGGCGGGGCAGGAGCTTCGTGGTGAGTCCTCTGCGCCACTGGCTCACCGCGCGGGGGAAGAGGAGTCGGAGGAGCAGCCACGGCGCGGAGAGGAGGCCGAGCAGTGGCGCGAGCAACCAGGACAGCTCCAGCGCGTGGGTGCCTTGGCGCAGCACGTGCTCCAGGCGAGCCCACCGCGTCCGACGGTGGGCACGCGTCTTCGCGAGGGGCTCGTGCTCCGGACAGGCCCGCTCCTCGACGGCGTGTGCGGGCGTGACGACCACCGGGCACAGCGCGACGGCGTTCGCGTCGTCGAGGCCTTGGTAGTCGAAGGCCACTCCGAAGAAGCCCGCGATGCCGAGTGTCTCGTGCTTCGCGTCCAGCTCCTCGAAGTGGCGGCGGAAGGACTCCTCGCGGTCGTCCATGCAGAACAGCACCTGGAAGCGTGGCTTCGTCACGGTGCGCTCGTGGCTCGGACGCAGCCGGTTGCACTCGAGGCCACGGGAGAGCTCCATCCGGTAGTGGTGCTCGTAGGCCTCCTGCCACACGCGCTGTCTCGCGCGGGTGTCGAAGTCCTCCAGCCAGGAGAGCAGCGCCTGGCGCTCTCTTGTTGGAATCGTCATCACGTCCATCGCGGAGAGACCCAGGAGTTGGGCCCACTGGAAGAAGCGCCAGCCCTCCCAGCCCCGGGGCCGCTCCGGGCGGGGTGCGGAGGCGAGGGCGCGTCTTGTCGCCTCGGACAGATGGGACAGTGTCCCGGAGTCGCCGAGCCTTCTTCTCGCCACGGCGAGGAGCGCGAATCGCTCCAGCGTGAGGCGAACGGCGACGAAGTCCATCAGTCGCGCGGGGGGCGCGTTGGAGGCGCGGTCCGCCGGATGTTGCTCCAGGCGATGCATCATCCCGGCCCAGCCCCGGAGCGCGAGCAACACACGCGCGAGATAGGGCTCCCACTCCGCTTCGGGGACCCCCAGCGCATCGAGTGTCTCCAGCACGGTGTCATCCGCCGAGCGGGAGGGTGAAAGCTCCGAGTCCAGGCCCTCCATCCAGTCCGGCCTGGCGCCGAGCCCCTCGCGCATGAGGGCGACCCAGGCCGCGTGGAAGCCTCGCTCGCGCTCGGGCATCGGCCAGTGGGCGTGGCCCTCGTCCAGGAAGGCCGCGCAGGCCCGGATGAGGTGCGGGTGGAGCAGGTCATTCACATCCTCCCCCGTGGCCCGGCACAGCAGTTCCCGGTGGCTGAGGACCTGAGTCACGGCGGCGCTCGGACGGGTCTCCGCCTTCAGCGGCGGAGTGCGGCACAGGGACCAGAGCGCGCTCACCGCGAAGGGCTCGGGTGCTCGCTCCAGTCGCTTCCGCAGCGAGTCCAGGCTCCCATTCCCTCCGAACGCGGCGGAGAGCGCCGCCCGGACACACGTCACCTCCGCGCTGAGCCACCCCTCCACGGTCGGCGAATCCACCCCTTCGAGCTGCGCGGCGACACGCGCCGCATACACCTCTGCTCGCGTGGCCGGGACTCCCAAGAGCCGCAGCGAGACATCTCGCGGCAGTGGCCTCGGGAGCCGCATCGCGACGTCACGGACCGTGGCCTCCAGGTCGGGCGTGAGCAGCGCGCACGCGAGCTCCGTCATCGTCCAGTCCCGGCCAACGCGGTCCATCCAGACGTGCAGCCCGCGCGCTGAGCGCTCCACCAGGCTCCAATGCAAGGCCGGAGCGAGGTCCGCGCGGAATCGTCGGGCCGCGGAGTGCTCCTCCCGCTTCCATCGCAACGACGCCTCGGTCTCCTCCTCGACAGGATGAAGCAACGCGAGGAGCGTCAGCGCCTCCGGACCCAGCGCCGCCCGGTCCACACCCGAAACCTCCTCGAACAGGAGCGCCGGAGGCGGAGGAGGACTCCACGCTCCCGGCTGCGCGAGCACCGCGCGCAGGTCCTCATCCGTGATGCGCCCCTGCCGATACAGCTCCAGGAACCGCGCCTCGGAGAGATAGCCCTCCGCGCCAAGCGTCTCGCTCGCGGTGGCCACCGCCTCGTGGAAGGGGAGGTGCTCGTAGGCATGCAGCGTGTTGTGATGAACGAACACGCCGATGGGCCCCTGCGCCGGAAGGACCCGGCTGGCCCGAGCCAGCGCCGCACGAAGGCGCGAGCTCCGGTCCTCCGGCGACGACACCAGACACGAGGCCTGTCTCATGGCGTGAGCCCCAGGTCTCCGCCTTGCACCTTCTTGCGCGCGGACAGCGGGTGGGCGGACAGCCCTCGGTGTTGCTCCAGCCCCAGCACCCGGAACCGGCGTCCCTGCCGCGAGTGCTCCTCCTCCAGCTCATGCAGCCGCTGCATCACCGTGTGGTCCACCAGCCGTGCTTCCGTCAGGTCGACCTCGATGCACGGCGCCTCCGCATGACGCGCGAGCTGCCGCTTGAGCGCCAGGAAGTTGGTGAACACCGCCGCGCCGCGCACATGCAGCACCACCGCGTCCGCACCCACCTGCTCCTGGATGTCGGGCCGGAACAGCTCCCGAGGCGAGGCCCCGTTGAGCAGGTGGATGCCTGTCTTCAAGACGATGCCCGACGCCACGCCCACCAGCAGGTCCGTCGCCAGCGTGACGAACATCGTGACGCAGAAGATGAGCACCTGCTCCACGCCCACGCGGTACGCCTTCACCAGCTCCCCGGGCGACGCCAGTCGGACGCCGGTGAAGATGAGCATGCCCGCGAGCGCGGCCAGTGGAATCCGATGGATGAGCCCCGGCGCGAAGGCCACGAACAGCAACAGGAACAGGCCATGGAAGAAGTTGGACCACCGGCTCCTGGCGCCGGAGCCCAGGTTGGCCGTGCTGCGGACCACCTCCGATATCATCGGCAGTCCTCCCAGCAGGCCCGCGACGAGGTTGCCCAGGCCCGTGGCGAGCAAATCCCGGTCCAGGTCCGAGCGCCGCTTCAGCGGGTCCATCAGGTCCACCGCCTTCACGGTGAGCAGCGACTCCACGCTCCCCACCAGTGCGAACATGGCGACGTACTTGAGCCCCGTGGGCGACAGCACCCGCGAGAAGTCCGGGAACGTGACGGCGGTGAGCAGGTTGTCCGGCAGGTTCACCAGGTGGCTGGGGCCCACCGTGAAGAGCGTGTGAGAGAAGGTGAAGGTGTGCGAGTGCTCCAGGTCGAACACCAGCCCCAGCGGCACCGCGACCGCCAGCACCAGCAGCGGCGCCGGCACGCGCCTCAGCCACGCCACGCGCTTCGCGAGCGACGCATGGCCGAACAGCAGCACGAGCCCCAGCGCCCCGATGAGCGCGATCTCTGGATTCAGCCGGCCCACGCTGGAGGGAATCTCCGCCAACAACCCCAGCGGCTCCCTCGCCACCGGTGACACGCCGAGCAGCACATGGGCCTGCTTGGCGCAGATGGTGACACCGATGGCCGCCAGCATCCCGTGCACCACCGCCGAGGGGAACAAGTCCCCCAGCCTCCCCGCGCGCAGCACCGCGAAGAGCACCTGGAAGCACGCGGCCACCACGATGGTCGCCAGCGCCCGCCGGTAGCCGAGCACCGCGTCTCCTCCGCCCAGCTCCGTCACCGCTCCCAGCGCGATGACGATGAGCCCCGCCGCGGGCCCCTTGATGGTCAGCGCGGCGCTCCCCAGCCAGGACGACAGCAGCCCCCCCACCACCGCCGTGAGGATGCCCGCGACGGGCGGAAAGCCGCTGGCCATCGCGATACCCAGACACAGCGGCAGCGCCAACAAGAAGACGAGGAAGCCCGAGACCAGGTCCTGTCTCCAGGGTGAGTGCCCCAGGGACTCAGGGGAATGACTGACATTGGACTGAATGCCTTGCATGGGGGCGCGCCCTCCCGTGTGCTCGGGTGGACATCGCAGCCAGATGCGAACCCCACCCGTCGACGGCCAGGGATGGAACGAAACGCGCGCGGGTTCCCGTGCTTGCTTTGTCTGGGATTTTTGCCGCTGATGCGGGACGTGTCTCGGTTGAGCTGGCCATTTCTCGCTGAGATGTCTTGGTTTCTCAGGGGATGGGGCCGCGGGTGGTGGTGTCGTGTCTGAAACGAAAATGGAACAAAGCGAGCAGGAGCGGTTCGAGGCCGCGATGGAGCCGCTGTTGCCCAGGCTGCATCGTTTCTGTCTCGCCCTGTGCCGCGGCCGTCAGGAAGCGGAGGACCTGTTCCAGGACTCGCTGGTGCGGGCCTATCTGAGCGGAGATGCCCGCGAGCCGGGCTCCAGGCTGGGCTGGCTGTGTGGCATCGCGCGCAACCAGTTCCTGGAGAACCGCCGCTCCCTGGCGCGGCGCCGCTCGCTGCTGGAGTCGGTGCTGGAGGGCGCGTCGTCCGTGCTGGGCTCGCTCTTCATGGGCGGCGTGGAGCAGCCAGACCCGGAGGCCCGGCTGTGTCGCTCCGAGGAGGCGGAGCTGTTGCTCGTGTGCCTGCACACGTTGCCGGAGAAGTTCCGGCTCGTGGTGCTGCTGTGTGACGTGGAGGACCTGCCCTATGAGGAGGTGGCTCGCGTGCTGGCGCTGCCCGTTGGCACGGTGAAGAGTCGACACTCCCGGGGCCGCGCGAGGCTGGGGGAGTTGTTCCTCTCCGCCGTGGACCGGCAGGCTCAAGCTCTTGGTGAGGGAGGTCGTCCATGAGCATGGGGGATGAGAAGTCACCAGCCCTCCCGGAGGAGCTCCGCGCCGCGATGCTGGCGCTGCGGGGTGAGAAGCCCTCTCCGCGGATGCGGGCCCGGCTCCAGGCCTCCCTCGCCCACGCCGAGCGGACCCGCGCCGCCCCGCCGCGCCGGGAGGAATCTTCCTCGTGGGTGCATCAGCCCGGCGCGCGGGCGCTCGCGGGCGCCGTGCTCACCGGCGCGCTGGCGCTGCTCTTCCTTCCTCGTGGAAATGACGGCTCGGGCCCGGAGCTGTTCCCGGCCCGCGAGGTCACCTTCCAGCTCCCAGGCAACGGCGCGGGCCTGCTGGAGCTGCCGTGGACGCATGACGTCCATTCTGGAGAGCCCGCCACGGTGTGGCTGGAGACGTCACCCCCCTTGGACTCGCATCCCCACCTGCGGGAGCTGCCGTCGCTGGAGCTGGTGGGCTGTGACGAAGCGCGTTGCGTCCACGAGTTCACCGCGCGCACAGGTGCTTCAGCCACTCCGTTGCGAGTGCTCATCGACAAACCAGGACGTTACGAGTTCCGGGTGTCTCATGCTTCAGACAACCGGCACATCCAGGAACACTTCGTCGTGGTGGCCCTGTAACCTCTCCAGGGGTGCGTCCGCTTTGTTTTGCGGTATGAGCGCTTCATGTCCCCCATCGAGCCATGTCCAGGGAGCGATGCTCACGCCTCGACGGGTGAGCGGGACCGCGAGGTCGTTGCGCGCGGGGTGTCCCACCGGGTCGGGGGTTTCCACGAGGACGGGCGGAACTGGATGGCTGGCCATCCCTGATTCACGAGGAGCAGAGCCTGCCCGTATGGAGACGGTCCTGGTGGTGGATGACGAGCTGGGCATCCTCGAGGCCCTCGCGGACCTCCTGCGGGAAGAGGGCTACCAGGTCCTGACGGCCACGCACGGAGCGGAGGCCCTGGCGCGGATGGGAGAGCTGCGTCCGGACCTGGTCCTCACGGATTGGATGATGCCGGTGTTGGATGGGCCCGCCCTCGTCGAGTGCATCCGCGCGGAGCCGGGCTGGAGCGGCGTGTCGCTCCTGGGGATGAGCGCGGTGGACGTGGGCGCCCTGCGGGCTCAGTATCCGAGCATCCCGTTTCTGCAGAAGCCCTTCGACATCCCCGCGTTGATGAAACAGATACGCAAGGCCCTGGACGGTCAGCGCGCGCTCTCGGGTTGAACCTCGGCCGTTCCTGGATGCTCCATGCTCTATCTGCTCAAGCTCGGCCCCGTGCCGCTCTCCCAGGGAAGCACGCAGGTGTACCTGCGGATCTCCGACCTGGGGGAACCCTCCCAGCCTGTCTTCGAGCATGACGACGCCTCCGGGCTGCGCGTGCTGCTTCGCGAGGTGGAGGACCTGGGGACGGTGCGGTGCGAGCCGAGGCTCGCGGAGGCGGGCGCGGCGCTGGGGCTGGAAGTGGGCGAGCCTCCGGCGGCGGCGCTCTCCTCGCGCGCGGCCATCGCGACGTTCCTCGCGTGGGGACAGCGAGGGCTGTCCGGACTGGGCTCCGACAAGGCGCTGTTGTTCGTCCAGGCGGCCACCGAGTACTGGGAGGCGCGGCCGTGGGCGCGGTGGGATGACAGCCAGCCCTTCGCGGTGACGGTCTCCGGCCCGCTGGCGCACACCTTCGAGGGCTGTGTCTTCCACGGCGAGGACGGCCGCGCGGGGCTGGCGCTGTACTTCCAGGCGGGTGCGCTCCAGCGGCTGATGGAGATGCAGGCGCGAGGCGAGCCGGAGGCCGCGCAGGAGTTGCCCGCCATCGCCGTCACGCTGGACACGTCGCCCGTGTACGCGGTGGAGGCGCTGGCCGCGGCCAGGCGGGTGCCTCGGCTGCCCATGCCGCTGAAGACGGGGAAGGAGGGCGTGGGCATCCCGTCCTCCGTGGAGTCGCTGGTGCTGGTGGCCGCGCTGCGCGCCGTGGCGCGGCTGACGCCGGACCAGCCGGAGGTCCTCAGCAGCGTGGTGGCGGGAGATGCGCGCATGGAGGTCCTGGTGCGAGCCCCCACGCCGCGTCTGCGGAACTGACGCCGCGGGTCGCCTGGGGTCTCACCCGGCGGGGGGATGCGGGCGCGCAAGTGTTGGCTGTCCGACGGGGGGGCGCCTGGGTGTTGGATGCTCACCATCGGCACCGGCCGAGGGGGCTGTCCCCTCCCTGGAGTCGGGCGAGAACGGAGGTGTTCCGAGCCGGAAACTCCGCGCACGCCAGAGGCTGCTCATGGCCGAGAAGAAGGATGTAACCCGCCGTGTCGCGGCCCGTCCGCCGCGTCGACCGGTGGAGGACGACTCCGACACGCTGGACTCCCGCCAGCTCCTGCGCGTGCTCACCGCCGTGCGCAAGGGCGACTTCTCCGTGCGCATGCCGGTGGACAAGGTGGGCAACGCCGGCAAGGTGGCGGACTCGCTCAATGAAATCATCGAACTCAACGAGCGCATGGCGCACGAGTTCGAGCGCATCGGCAGCGTCGTGGGCAAGGAGGGCCGCATCACCCAGCGGGCCCACCTGATGAGCGCGCTGGGCTCCTGGGCGCACTGCGTGGAGTCGGTGAACACGCTGGTGGCGGACCTGGTGCAGCCCACCACGGAGATGGGGCGCGTCATCGGCGCGGTGGCGAAGGGGGACTTGTCCCAGACGATGGCGCTGGAGGTGGACAGCCGTCCCCTCAAGGGCGAGTTCCTGCGCACCGCGCGCCTGGTGAACGGGATGGTGGAGCAGCTGGGCGCCTTCGCCTCGGAGGTGACGCGCGTGGCGCGCGAGGTCGGCACCGAGGGAAAGCTGGGTGGCCAGGCCAAGGTGAAGGGGGTGGCGGGCACGTGGAAGGACCTCACGGACAACGTGAACTCCATGGCCTCCAACCTCACCTCCCAGGTGCGCAACATCGCCGAGGTGACGACGGCGGTGGCCAAGGGGGACCTGTCGAAGAAGATCACCGTCGACGTGCGCGGCGAAATCCTGGAGCTGAAGAACACCATCAACACGATGGTGGACCAGCTCTCCTCCTTCGCCTCGGAAGTGACGCGCGTGGCGCGCGAGGTCGGCACCGAGGGAAAGCTGGGCGGTCAGGCCGTGGTGAAGGGCGTGGGCGGCACGTGGAAGGACCTCACGGACAACGTGAACTCCATGGCCTCCAACCTCACCTCCCAGATGCGCAACATCGCGGAGGTGACGACGGCCGTCGCGAACGGAGACCTGTCGAAGAAAATCACCGTCGACGTGCGCGGCGAGATCCTGGAGCTGAAGAACACCATCAACACCATGGTGGACCAGCTCAACTCGTTCGCCTCCGAGGTGACGCGTGTGGCGCGCGAGGTCGGCACGGAAGGAAAGCTGGGCGGTCAGGCGGTGGTGCGCGGCGTGGGCGGGACGTGGAAGGACCTCACGGACAACGTGAACTCCATGGCCTCCAACCTCACGGCGCAGATGCGCAACATCGCGGAGGTGACGACGGCCGTCGCGAACGGAGACCTGTCGAAGAAGATCACGGTCGACGTGCGCGGTGAGATCCTGGAGCTCAAGAGCACCATCAACACGATGGTGGACCAGCTCAACTCGTTCGCCTCGGAGGTGACGCGTGTCGCGCGCGAGGTGGGCACGGAAGGAAAGCTGGGCGGTCAGGCGGTGGTGCGCGGCGTGGGCGGGACATGGAAGGACCTCACGGACAACGTGAACTCCATGGCCTCCAACCTCACGGCGCAGGTGCGCAACATCGCCGAGGTGACGACGGCGGTGGCGCGCGGAGACCTGTCGAAGAAGATCACGGTGGACGTGCAGGGTGAGATCCTGGAGCTGAAGAACACCATCAACACGATGGTGGACCAGCTCAACTCGTTCGCCTCGGAGGTGACACGCGTCGCGCGCGAAGTGGGGACGGAAGGAAAGCTGGGCGGCCAGGCCGAGGTGAAGGGCGTGGGCGGCACGTGGAAGGACCTCACGGACAACGTGAACTCCATGGCCTCCAACCTCACCACGCAGGTGCGAGGCATCGCCAAGGTGGTGACGTCCGTCGCGAATGGCGACCTGAAGCGCAAGCTGGTGGTGGACGCGAAGGGGGAGATCGCCGAGCTGGCGGACACCATCAACGGGATGATCGACACCCTGGCGGTGTTCGCCGACCAGGTGACGACGGTGGCCCGCGAGGTGGGCATCGAGGGGAAGCTGGGGGGACAGGCGCGAGTGCCGGGCACGGCGGGCATCTGGCGCGACCTCACCGACAACGTGAATCAGCTCGCCGCCAACCTCACGACGCAGGTGCGCGCCATCGCCGAGGTGGCCACGGCGGTGACCAAGGGCGACCTCACGCGCTTCATCACCGTGTCCGCACAGGGCGAGGTGGCCGCCCTCAAGGACAACATCAACGAGATGATTCGCAACCTGAAGGACACCACGCGCAAGAACACGGAGCAGGACTGGCTCAAGACGAACCTGGCCAAGTTCACCCGCGTCCTCCAGGGGCAGAGGGACTTGCTCACGGTGTCCAAGGTCATCCTCTCGGAGCTGGCGCCGCTGGTGGATGCGCAGCACGGCGTGTTCTTCATCTCCGACCGCGCGGAGGGCGGAGAGCAGATGCTCAAGCTGCTCGCGTCCTACGCCTACCGGGAGCGCAAGGGGCTCTCCAACAGCTTCAAGCTGGGCGAGGGACTGGTGGGGCAGTGCGCGCTGGAGAAGGAGCCCATCCTCCTCTCCGACGTGCCGGACTCGTACATCCGCGTCTCGTCGGGGCTGGGAGAGGAGGTGCCTCGCAGCATCGTCGTGCTGCCGGTGCTCTTCGAGGGGGAGATCAAGGCCGTCATCGAGCTGGCCTCGTTCCACCGCTTCAGCGACGTCCACATGGGCTTCCTGGAGCAGCTCACGGAGTCCATCGGCATCGTGCTCAACACGATTGCCGCCAACATGCGGACGGAGGCGCTGCTCAAGCAGTCGCAGGCGCTCACCGATGAGCTGCGCAAGCAGCAGGAGGAGCTGACGGAGACGAACAAGCGCCTGGAGCTGCAGGCAGCCTCGCTCCAGCAGTCGGAGGAGCTGCTCAAGCGCCAGCAGGAGGAATTGCGCCGCACCAACGAGGAGCTCCAGGAGAAGGCGCAGCTGCTCTCCGAGCAGAAGACGGAGGTGGAGCGGAAGAACGGCGAGGTGGAGCAGGCCAAGCTCGCGCTGGAGGAGAAGGCCGAGCAGCTCAGCCTCACGTCCAAGTACAAGTCGGAGTTCCTGGCGAACATGAGCCACGAGCTGCGCACGCCCCTCAACAGCCTGCTCATCCTCAGCCAGACGCTCAGCGAGAACATGGACGGCAACCTCACCGGACGTCAGGTGGAGTTCGCCAAGACGATTCATGCCTCCGGCGCGGACCTGCTGGAGCTCATCAACGACATCCTGGACCTGTCGAAGATCGAGTCCGGAACCATGGCGGTGGACGTGGGGCCGCTGCGCTTCATCGACCTGCGCGAGTTCGTGGACCGCACCTTCCGGCAGGTGGCGGACACGAAGGGCCTCTTCTTCGACATCGACGTGGCGCCGGACATGGCGGGGGAGGTGGAGACAGACGCCAAGCGGCTCCAGCAGGTGCTCAAGAACCTCCTCTCCAACGCGTTCAAGTTCACGGAGTCCGGCTCGGTGTCGCTGCACATCGGCCTGGCCCGAGGCGGCTGGTCGTCGGACCACCCGGTGCTGTCGGCCGCGCCCTCCGTCGTCGCCTTCTCCGTGCGAGACACCGGCATCGGCATCCCCAAGGACAAGCACCACATCATCTTCGAGGCCTTCCAGCAGGCGGACGGCTCCACCGCGCGCAAGTACGGCGGCACCGGCCTGGGGCTGTCCATCAGCCGCGAAATCGCGAGGCTGCTCGGCGGAGAGATCCGCCTGGAGAGCGAGCCGGGGCAGGGCAGCGTCTTCACCTTGTACCTGCCGCTGGACTTCCGGGCGGAGCGGCCGGGGCTGGACGCGCGGCCCGCGGCGCTGTCGCTGGCCCACGCCGTCTCGCTGCTGCCTCCGCTGCACCTCGAGGAGGTGGCCCCCGTGGCGCCGTCGCCCGCGCTCCTGGGCATCGAGGATGACCGCGGCTCCATCCAACCTGGAGACCGGGTGCTCCTGGCGGTGACGCATGCGCCGGACCCCGCGGCGAGGCTGCGCGCGGCGGCGCGAGTCGTGGGCTTCAAGCTGCTGGTCTCCACGGAGGTGGAGGGCGCGCTGGAGGCGGCGCGCAACACGCGGCCCGTGGCGGTGGCGGTGGACCTGGACCTGCCGGAGCTGGCGGGGTGGGTGGTGCTGGACAGGCTCAAGCACGACGCGGCGACGCGGGCGCTTCCCGTGTACACCGTGTCCGAGGAGGACCACCGCGAGCGCTCCCTGCGGCTGGGCGCGCTGGGGCACCTGCGCGCGGCGGCGGACCCGGACGCGGCCGCCGCGGCGCTCGCCTCCCTGCGCGACTTCGTGGAGTGCCCGGGCCGAGGACTGCTCATCGTCGAGGACGACGCCACCCACCGTCAGGTCCTGGTGGACCTGCTGGGCAGCGAGGACGTGCGGACGGTGGCGGTGGGCTCGGCCGCCGAGGCGCTCCTGGCGCTGGCGGAGCACCGCTTCGACTGCGTGGTGTTGGACTTGGGGCTGCCGGACATGTCCGGCACGGAGCTCATCCGCCGGGTGCGCCAGGAGCACGGCGCGGGAGGTCCCCCCATCATCGTCTCCACGGGCCGGGAGCTGACGCGCGCGCAGGAGTCGGAGCTGCGCCGCGTGACGGAGGCCATCGTCGTCAAGGACGCGCGCAGCCCCGAGCGATTGTTGGAGGAGACCAGCCTCTTCCTGCACCGCTCTCCCGAGCACCTGCCGGAGCCCAAGCGGCGCATGCTGGAGAAGGCGCGCGAGAAGGACCCGCTGCTCGTGCACCGCAAGGTGCTGGTGGTGGACGACGACGTGCGCAACATCTTCGCCCTCAACACCGTGCTGGAGCGCTACGGCATGACGGTGGCGTTCGCGGAGAGCGCGCGCGAGGGGCTGGACCTGCTGGCGCGGGACCTGGACATCGAGCTGGTGCTGATGGACGTGATGATGCCGGAGATGGACGGCTATCAGGCGATGCGCGCCATCCGGAGCATGGAGCGCGTGGCGCACCTGCCGATTCTCGCCCTCACCGCGAAGGCGATGAAGGGAGACCGCGAGAAGTGCCTGGAGGCGGGCGCGTCCGACTACATCACCAAGCCGGTGGACATCGACCAGTTGCTGAGCCTCTTGCGCGTCTGGCTGCACGCGCCCAGGGGAGGGCGGCGGGCGGGGCCTGCTCCGCGCGATGTGGAGCGGGCAGGCGAGGGACACCCTTCCGCTCGAAGCTGAACACTTCGGGCGGATTGTGTTGACGCATCGAATCGGGTGGGCAAGGTGGAGTGGTGAGCGACGCCGGACTTCCTCCGCGGGTCCAGCGCTTCATCACGACGCACATCGACTCCCTGGAGAAGCTGGAAGTGCTCCTCCTGCTTCGCTCCCAGCCGGGGCGGGAGTGGACCGCGTCATCGGTGAGCCTGGAGTTGCGCATCGCAGAACCTTCCGCGGCCATGAGGCTCGCGGACCTCGCCGCGAGGAGCCTGGTGGTGAGCGACGGCGGGACTGTGCCCGTCTATCGCTTCGGCCCGGCGAGCTCGGAAGACGCTCAGGCGGTGGCGGAGCTGGCGTCGGTGTACGCGGCACGGCGCGTGAGCGTCATCACCTTCATCTTCTCCCGGCCGTTGGACAAGGTGCGAGGGTTCGCGGAGGCCTTCGTGCTCAAGAAGGACAAGGACGGTGACCATGGCTGAAGCGGTCTACATCCTGTGTGCCCTGACGAGTGTGGCGTGCGCGGTGCTGCTGCTGCGCGCCTGGAAGCGGACCCAGTCCCGGCTCTTGTTGTGGAGCGGGCTGTGCTTCGTGGGGCTGGCGGTGAGCAACGTGCTGCTCTTCGTGGACCTGGGGCTCTTGCCGCCCTCCATCGACCTGTACATGCCCCGCCAGCTGTCCACGCTGGCCGCGGTCTCCGTCCTGCTCTACGGACTCATCTGGGACGCCACCTGAGGTCGCCTTGTCCATGCTCCGGTCCATGCTCAACGGCGCGGTGGCAATGGGGTGGCTGGCCTGCGCGCTGTTCTTCCTGCGCTTCTGGAAGCAGTCGAACGAGCGCCTGTTCGGCTTCTTCTCGCTGTCCTTCCTGATGCAGGCGCTGACGTCGGCGGCGTCCGGACTCATCGACGCGCAGGATGAGCGCCGCAACTACATCTACGTGGCGCGGCTTGTCGGCTTCCTCATCATCCTCTACGCCATCTGGGACAAGAACCGGGGGAACCGGCGCCGCTGATGTCTCACGGCGCACGCCCCTGTCCGCGTCCGGTTCGATGGTGACGTCGCGGAGGGATGCTTCTCCTGGGAGGACAGGAGAGAGCACCCATGCGCTTGCGCCGTCGCGACTTCCTTCGTCTTTCCGCGCTGGGAGGAGGTGCGCTGGCGCTGGGCCCCACCTTCTGGCGGCAGGCCTACGCGATGCCCGCCGGGCCAGGGCCCAGTCCCTATGGCCCCATCTCCTCGCGGCCGGATGCCCACGGCCTGCGCCTTCCTCCGGGCTTCTCGTCGCGCATCATCGCTCGCTCGAGCGAGGTCGTCGCCGGCACGGACTACACGTGGCACGCCGCGCCGGATGGAGGCGCGTGCTTCGCGAGGCCCGAGGGCGGGTGGATCTACGTGTCCAACTGCGAGTGGCGTCCGGGCGGCGCCAGCGCGGTGCTCTTCGGCGCCGACGGCGCCATCGAGTCGGCCCACGCCATCCTGTCCGGCACGGAGATGAACTGCGCCGGAGGGCCCACGCCTTGGGGGACGTGGCTGTCCTGCGAGGAGCGTCCCAAGGGGCGCGTGTGGGAGTGCGACCCGCGCGGACCCTCGCAGGGCGTGGTGCGCGGAGAGCTGGGCAGCTTCTCCCACGAGGCGGTGGCGGTGGACCCGGACGGCCAGCGGCTCTACCTGACGGAGGACCAGGTCAACGGGCGGCTGTATCGCTTCACTCCGGCGCGGTGGCCGCTGTTGACGTCGGGCGTGCTGGAGGCGGCGTCGGTGACGGGGGATGCGATGAAGGGCCTGGCCACGGTGCGCTGGGTGCCGTGCGCGAAGAACCTGCCGGCCTCGCGCCAGCCCGCCGTCGCGGCCCGGACGACGGTGTTCAACGGCGGCGAGGGGTGCTGGTACGACAGCGGCGTCGTCTACCTCACGACGAAGGGGGACAACCGCGTCTGGGCCCACACGCCCTCCACGGGGCGGCTGGAGGTCATCTACGCCGCCGCGCTGTTCCCCGGCTCGCCCTTGTCCGGCGGGGACAACGCGGTGGTGTCGCGCTCCGGGGACCTCTTCGTCGCGGAGGACGGGCGCAACCGCGACCTCTGCCTCATCACGCCGCCTCCGCACCGCGTGGTGGCGACGTTCCTCCGGGTGCATGGACACGCGGGCTCGGAGCTCACCGGCCCCGCCTTCAGTCCGGATGGTCAGCGGCTGTACTTCAGCTCCCAGCGCGGGCCGACGAACTCGCCCTCCGCGGGCGTCACCTTCGAAGTCACCGGCCCCTTCCGCTGAACGGGGACGGGAGGGCGCGCCTTGACGGGTAGGGAGGCGCTCAAGCACAACGAGGTGCATGTCCACCGCACCGCTTCCCCGCTTCACGCCTCGCCGTGCCCTGGGACGCACCGGCTTCATCGCCACACCCGTGGGGATTGGAGACATCGCGGACCGCGCGGTGCCTCGGGCCACGCTGGTCGCCACGCTGCGGCGCGCGCTGGACGCGGGGCTCAACGTCATCGACACCGCGCCCGCCTATGAAGAGGGCTTGAGCGAGGAGGTCGTGGGCGAGGCGCTGCGCGGCGGGCGCGAGGGTGTCTTCCTCATCGACAAGGTGGATGAGCTCGACGCGCCGGTGGCGCCGCAGGTGGAGGCGAGCCTGCGCCGGCTGGGCCTCGACGCGGTGGACCTGTTCGCCTTCCATGGCGTGTCGGAGCTGTCCGCGTGGGAGGCGCTGGCCGCGCCAGGAGGAGGACTGGCGCAACTGGCCGCGTGTGTGCGCGCGGGGCAGGCGCGCTTCCGAGGCATCTCCAGCCATCACCCGGAGGTGCTGCTCGCCGCGGTGCGCTCCGGCTTGTGCGACGTGGTGATGTTCCCGCTGGGGCCCTTCGTGGACCCGCGCTACGTGGGGGACGTGCTGCCGCTGGCGCGCTCGCGCGGGGTGGGCGTGGTGTCCTTCAAGACGTTCGGCGCGGGCAAGCTCCTGGGCGACACGGAGGGCTATGGCCGGCCGTTGGAGACGCGGCCTCCGGGGGCGGCCCCGCTGCCGCACCTGAGCGTGGAGGAGTGCGTGCGCTACACGCTGACGCTGGACCCGGATGTCATGCTGATGGGGATGAGCCACCCCGGTGAGCAGGACGCGGCGCTGCACGCGGCCCAGGCGTGGCGTCCGCTGGCGTCGGAGGAGCTGGCCCGGGTGCGCGAGCGCGCGCGGGCCGCCATCCAGGGAAAGGGCAAGGTGTGGTGGGACCCTCCGGAGGCGTCCCGCGCGGGTTGAGGTCGACGGAGTCCCACGTCCTGAGTCATTTCCTACAAACACGCGCCGCGGTGCTCACGCGAAGCACTCAACGTCTGGCGGGTCTGGCATTGGACAGTCACCCTGTCCATCGAGGGGGGCGGCATTGTTGTGGCGTCCCGGACGTCCTTTGCTCAGGTCCCCATGATGCGCGGCGCATTCCTCCCTTCATGGGTCGCATCCATGTCCGCCGAGCCACCGTCTCTCGTTGAAACATCTCACGGTACGAACGGGCCTCGCCCTCGCGCGGACGATGAGTCCGCCGAGGCCGCGCGCCTGATGTTCTTGTCTCGCGCGGGGGAGTTGATGGGTGCGTCGCTGGAGTGGCGCACGGTGTTGCAGCGGTTGGCGGAGCTGGCCGTGCCCGTGCTGGCGGATTGGTGCGCGGTGGACATCCTCTCCGACGTGGGGAGCCTGGAGCGCGTGGCCGCCGCGCACCGGGAGCCGGAGAAGGTGCCCCTGGTGCATGAGCTGTTTCGCGTGGCGCCCGTGGACTGGAGCGCCTCCGGAGGCATCGCCGAGGCGCTGCGCACCGGGCGTCCGGTGCCCCTGCCGCGCGAGCGCGAGGGCGCGCCGTCGGAGGTGATTCAGCGGCTCGGGTTCCAGTCGGGCTTCGTGTTCCCGCTGCTGGCGCGGGGCCGCGTGCTGGGGGCCCTGTCGCTGATGCGAGGGGACGCGGGGGCGGGCTTCGGGGACACGGACCTGGAGGTGGCGCTGGAGCTGGCCCGCCGCGCCAGCCTGTCCATGGACAACGCGCTCTTGTACGAGGAGGCGCGCACGGCGCAGGCCTACTCGGAGCGGCTGCAGAACGTGACGGCGGCCCTGTGCCGCGCCGCCACCGCGGAGGAGGTGGCGCGGGTGGTGGTGCATGACGGGTTGCAGGCGATGGGCGCGGCGCGAGGCTCCGTCGCGGAGCTGTCCTCGGATGGCTGTCTGCACCTGCTGTCGTGCTTCGGCTACCTGAGCGAGTGGATGAACGCCTTCGAGGGGCGCAACATCCAGGGCGTCCCGGCGCTGGTGCGCACGGCGGAGCGGCGCGAGGCGCAGTGGTTCCAGCGGCTGGAGGACGTGCTGCCCGTCGCGGGCATCGCGGTGGATGACCTGCTGCTGATGGGAGAGGGCGCGCGCGCCGTCCTGCCCCTGGTGACGGACCAGGGCGTGCTGGGCTTCGTGGGGCTGGCCTGGAGCGCGCCGCGGGTCTTCTCGCCGCAGGAGCGGGCCTTCCTGGAGGCGCTGGCGCAGCAGTGCTCCCAGGCGCTGGAGCGCGCGGCGCTGTACGGGACGCTGCGCGAGCGCGGGGAGCGGCTGCACCACGCGCTCCAGATGGGCAAGGAGGCCGAGGAGCGGCTGTTCTTCCTGCTCGAGGCGAGCCGCGCGCTGGCGGAGCACCTGGACGACGTGGAGTGGACGCTGGAGCACGTGGCGCGGGTGGCCGCGAGCAGCGTCGCGTCCAGCTGCCTGGTGGAGCTGGTGGGGCCGGATGGCTCGCTGCGGTGCGTGGCGTCCGCGCACCAGGAGCCCTCGCGCGATGCGTCCGTGCTCCAGGCGCTGGGGGGCGAGGGCGCGCTGTCCCTGTCCCGGGAGTGCTTCGTCACGGGCGAGCCGCGCTTCGTGCCGGACGTGGACGCGGCGCTGTGCGAGCGGATGGCGGCGAGCGACGGACACCGCTCGCTGCTGGAGGCGCTGCGGCCCGCGTCGCTGCTGGCGGTGCCGGTGCGCACGCGCGGGCGCACGCTGGGCGTCATCACGCTGGGCACGTCCTTGCCGCAGCGTCCGCTGGCCATGTCGGACGTGGCGATGATGGAGGAGCTGGCGCGGCGCGTGGCGGTGGCGCTGGAGAATGCGTCTCTGTATCGCGACGCGCAGGCGGCGGTGCGGCTGCGCGACGAGTTCCTGTCCGTGGCGAGCCATGAATTGAAGACACCGCTGACCAGTCTCAAGCTGCAACACGGTCTCATCGACCGGGCGCTGGGGCCGGAGTCGCGCGCGCGGGTCGTCCCGCGTCTGTCGACGGCGATGCGACAGGTGCAGCGGCTGGCCTCGCTGGTGGACCACCTCCTGGACGTGAGCCGTGTCTCCCTGGGGCGGTTGACCATGGAGCCCACGGAGGTGGACCTGGGGCAGGCGGTGCGCGACGCGGTGGAGCGGATGGAGGAGGTCTTCACCGTGGCCGGGTGCGTGGTGCGCGTGGACATCCCGGAGCCCCTGCTGGGCCGCTGGGACGCGCTGCGGCTGGACCAGGTGCTCGTCAACCTCCTCACCAACGCGGCCAAGTACGGCGCGGGTCGTCCCGTGCAGGTCTCCGCGACGGAGATTGACCGCGAGCTGGTGCGGTTGTCCGTGCGCGACGAGGGAATCGGCATCGCCGCCACGGACCTGCCGCGCCTGTTCGGCCGCTTCGAGCGCGCGGTGTCGGAGCGCCACTACGGGGGCCTGGGCCTGGGGCTCTACATCAGCCGCCAGATTGTCGAGGCCATGGGGGGCCGCATCGACGTGCAGAGCCGCGAAGGTGAGGGCTCTGTCTTCACCGTGCACCTGCCACGCGCGCCCACGTGAGGAATGTTTTCATCACGCTGTCGCATCATGGCTCACGCTGACTCACTCCGTTGAGAGTGCTCCACGCATCGTGAATCCGGTGGCCGAGCTTCGAGGGCACGGGTCTTCCTCGTGAGGTGGTAGGCCTCGCGTGGCGCTCGACGCCCGTCGGACATCTGGACCTGGAGAACCTGCATGCGAAGTCGCGGCGACATGATGAAGTCCTCTCTCTTGGTGGCCCTGTGCGTGTTGCTCGCGAGCGGCTGCGGTGGCGCTCCGACGGCGGACGGTGAGAACGGGGGAGACCCCCAGGCCGGAGGGCTCGAGGGTTCGACCGACGTCGAGGGGAACGTGGACCCGGTGAGCGGAGAGGGCGCGGGCCGTGACAAGGTCACCGTCTGCCACATTCCTCCGGGCAACCCCGCCAACGCGCACACCATCACCGTGGGCGCCCCGGCCGTGAAGGCCCACCTCAAGCACGGCGACACGCTGGGCGCGTGTGGCTCCGAGCAGGATGGCGGCAGCGCGCCGGACGCGGGGACGGAGCCGGACGGCGGCGGTGAGCCGGATGCCGGTGAGCCCGACGCGGGCAGCCCGCCGGATGCGGGCACCAGCCAGGACGCGGGCAGCCCGACGGACGCCGGCGTGTGCCTGCCCGTCGACTCCGACTGCGGCCCGTCCTCCGTGTGCTGCCAGGGCCTGAGCTGCTCCTCCGCGGGCCTCTGCGAGCCCCACATCGGCTGAGCCCCCCGGCCCCCAGCCACCGGATGTTCCAGAGGCCGTCCCCCTCATCCTGTGAGTGGGGCGGCCTCTTTGCGTTGAAGCGGGACGCGCCTGCGTCGGGAGATCCGCTCAAGAAACCCCACCTCGCGCGTCTACTCCCCAGTCAGCGCAGGCACGGGGATTGCCTGGAACGTCTCCAGGAAAACAAGAGAACACCAAACGGAGAAGTGGAATCCCCGTAAGTGCGTCTTGAAATGCGAGGCAGGCGGTAAAGTTTTCAACCGAATGGCTGTAGTTTCTGTCGTGAGAGAGGGGGAGACTTTCAGCTACGTGGGAGATGTCTTCCCACAGCGGTACGGAACCTGAGGTTCTACGCCACCTTCCCCCGCGTCACCCCGGCTGAATGCAGGTGGCACACGGCTCGCAGAGCAACGACGTCGTCCCGAAGTCCCCGTCCAGTCGCCCCCGCCCATTTCCCGTGTACGTCCAGAACGTCACCTGCTCCTGCATCCCCCCGCACTCCGACCCGAATGAGTGCCCGACCTGGGTGCGTCCTCATCATCGGAACACGCCCGCGGAGGCGAGCACGATGCTGTACGCGGGGACTCCTCCGCCGATGATGTTGATGGAGCCCACGCCCGTCCCGTCCCCGCTGGGGACGTCGCTGGTGGGCAAGCAGCTGGGGCACTTCAAGCTGCTGAAGGAGCTGGGGCGCGGCGGCATGGGCACGGTGATGCTGGCCGAGCACGCGCTCATCCAGAAGCGCGTCGCCATCAAGATTCTGCACGCGCACCTGGCGCAGGACCCGGACCTCGTCGCGCGCTTCCTGTCGGAGGCCCGGACGCTGACGGTGGTGCAGCACGAGAACGTCGTCGCGCTCTACGACCTGGACACGCGCGACGGGTGCCCCTACCTGGTGATGGAGTACCTGGAGGGGCAGAGCCTGGCCACCTTCGCCAAGGGGCCGCTGGCGCCGTCGCTGGTGGTGGACCTGCTCTCGCAGGTGTGTGACGCGCTGGGCGCCGCGCATGCGCACGGCATCGTCCACCGCGACCTGAAGCCGGCCAACGTCTTCCTGGTGCCCGGCCCCAAGGGCCGTCATCGCGTGAAGCTGCTGGACTTCGGCATCGCCAAGCTCCTGTCCCGGCCCGCGGGGCTGCACACCACGGAAGTGGGCGTGCTCCTGGGGACGCCGGAGTTCATGGCGCCCGAGCAGTGCGGCGAGGACGTGGTGGACGCGCGCACGGACATCTACGCGGTGGGCGTGCTGGGGTACTTCCTGCTCACCGGCCGCGTGCCCTTCATGGGCCGCTCCGCGGCGGAGGTGCTCATCGGTCACCTCCAGAAGCCCGTGGTGCCGCCGCATGAGGTGCTGCCCGGCGTGCCCGCGGCGCTGTCCCGCGTGCTCCTGCGCGCGCTCGCCAAGCGCCCCGCGGACCGCTTCGCCCAGGCGTCGGACCTGCGCGCGGCGCTGGCCACAGCGCTGGAGCCGGAGCCGGAGCCCGTGGCCTCGCCGCCGCCGGGCTTCACCGCGCGCGTCCGGGTGGCGGGCGCGCCGCACTCGCACGAGCTGCGCTGTGAGTGGGTGGGCCGCGCGGGGCTCTTCCTCCACGCGAACACGCTGCCGCCGCCGCTGCTCTCCGACGTGGGCCTCCTCTTGCGGCTGCCGGGCGGAGAGCTGGCCTGCACCGGGCAGGTGGTGCGCCACGTGACGGAGGAGCAGGCGAAGGCGTGGCGCATGTCGCCGGGCTTCGGGGTGCAGCTGCGCGACAACTCGCCGGCCTTCCATGACGCGCTGGCGCGGCTGAAGTCGGGTGCGCGGCTGGAGCCGCCCACGCCGCCGCCGTCCTCCCTGCGCGAGGACGCCGTGGCGGAGCGCGTGCTGCTGGGCTTCCGGGCCCGGCTCGCGGGGGACCACTACGCGGTGCTGGAGGTGCCTCGGGACGCGACGGCGGAGACGCTGCGCGCGGGCGGCCACCGGGCTCGCGCGGCGCTGGAGCCGCTCAAGTCGCGGAGCCTGTCCCAGGGCCAGCGCGCCCAACTGGAGCGGGCGGAGGAGCGGGTGACCTCCGCGCTGCACGTGCTGGGGCAGGTGGAGCGGCGCGCGGAGTACGACGCGGGCCTGGGCAACGTGGAGGGGGTGGAGCGCTGCCTCGCCGCGGGGCTCACCGTCACCGCGCTGGAGAACTGCCGCCGCCGCTTCCTCGCGGAGAACCCCGGGCGGGATGGCCGCGCGGTGGTGCAGCGGCTGTCGGGGGATGCGCTCGCCTCGGTGGGACGGCTCGAGGAGGCGCTCGCCGCCTACGAGCAGGCGGTGCGGATGGACCCGCTGGACCTGGAGGGGCTCAAGCGCTGGCGCTCGCTCCGCGTCCGCATCCGCAACACGCCCCCGCCCCGCTAGTCGGGGGCGGACGGCCAGGCGGGGCGCGACGGATGGTCGTTCCTTGCGTCCCAGGGGTGGCTCCTCGTTAATCCACCCGGACCCCCATGGCCTCCGACTCCGACGACTCGCTTCCTCCCTCAGGCCGCTTCACCCGCTTCCGCAAGCTGGCGGGCCTCTCCATGCAGGTGGGCACGGACGTGCTCAAGAGCGGGGCGAAGCGCCTGACGGGCAGCTCGTCGGAGATGCTCAGCAAGGGGGCCGCGGAGAAGCTGGTCTCCACCCTGGGCGAGCTCAAGGGCGCGGCGATGAAGCTGGGGCAGGTCCTCTCCATGGACCCGGACCTGGTCACCCCCGAGGTGCGGCAGGTGCTGGCGCGGCTGCAGAACCAGGCGCCCTCCATGTCCTATGAGCGCGTGGCCCGCGTGGTGCGCGAGGAGCTGGGCGCGCCCCCGGAGGAGGTCTTCCGCGAGTTCAGCCGCCAGCCCCTGGCCGCCGCGTCGCTGGGCCAGGTCCACGGCGCGGTGCTCCAGGACGGCGGCGGCGCGGCGGTGAAGGTGCAGTACCCCGGCATCGCCGAGTCCCTCTCGCACGACATGGAGAACCTGGGCCTCGTCGTGAAGACGGTGTCCAAGGCGTCGCGGCTGATGGATGGCTCGGCCTACTTCCAGGAGTTCAAGGACGAGCTGCTGCTGGAGCTGGACTACCGCCGGGAGGCGGCGCTGGCGGAGGAGTTCGCGCGCGCGGTGGCCCCGCTGGAGGACCTGTGCGTGCCGGCCATCCGCGCCCCGTGGAGCACCGGGCGCGTGCTGACGATGGAGCTGCTCCCGGGGCTCCCGCTCAAGGACTGGGTGACGACGCAGCCCTCCAACGCGGAGCGCTTCCGCGTGGCGCGCCAGCTCATCCGCGCGACGTACGGGCCCTTCTTCGGCGCGGAGCGGATTCACGCGGACCCGCACCCGGGCAACTTCATGGTGATGCCGGACGGGCGGCTGGGGGTGCTCGACTTCGGCTCCATCAAGCGCTTCAGCCCGCGCTTCGTGGAGGCCAACCGGCGCATGCTCCTGCAGGCCCTGCGCAGGGAGCCCATGGACGTGCTGGGGCTGAGCCTGGAGGCGGGCTTCACGGTGGAGCTGCCGGGCGCGGAGGCCGACGCGCTCATCCGCGAGGTGTTCCACATCGCCGGCAGGCCCATGCGGCAGTCGCCTTACGACTACGCCACCTGCGAAATCCCCCGGGACATGCGCAACCACTTCAGCCGCAACGCGGCGCGCTTCCTCAAGGTGAAGCCCCCACCGGAGGCGGTGATGTTCTTCCGCGCGACGGGCGGCCTGGCGCAGAACCTGCGGCTCATCGGCGCCCACGGGGACTTCCGGGGCGTCTACCTGGAGATGGCGGAGCGCTTCGGCTGAGGGCTCACGGCGCGGAGGAGGCGAGGGTGCCTCGCGCCTTCGCGTGGATGGCGTGGAGCTTCTTGGCCAGGTCCTCGCCCTGGGTGCTCTTGGTGATGTAGCCGTCCGCGCCAGAGTCCTTCGCCAGCTTGCGCAGCGTGGACTCGTCCGACGCGGAGAAGAGCACGAAGAGCGTGCCCGCCGGGGCCTGCCCTCGCGCCAGCGTCAGCACCTTGTCCCCGGTGAGCGCGGGGATGTTCACGTCCAGCAACACCAGGTCCGGCATCGTCGAACGCACCAGGTTCGACACGCCCAACGAGGAGCGGTGGGTCCGCACGTCGAACCCGTACGCCGACAACGAGCGCTCCGCCAACGTGAGTTGCTCCTGGTCGTCGTCCACCACCAGCACGCGGATCTTCATCTCCGACATGACTCCTCCCCCAAAGGGAGCGCGGACTGAGTGCCGCGGCCCACCGGAAGTCGCCACCGGGCCGGGTGGCCTACGAATTATCACCTAGGCACAGGCTTGCTGTCGCCACCTGTTGTCGCGGCAGGGCCCCGCCCAGCGTGAGGCATTGGCCCATAGCGGGCCGTCAGGGTGCTTGTCCACCCGCCCCATCCCCTGGGGGCGGCGTGGGTTCTCAACTTGAACGGTACTCCGTCGGAGGGACCCGGGGGGACAACTTCCCGGGCAGCAGGGGGAAGGTGAGGGTGAAGATGGCGCCCCCTTCCGGGCGGTTGGCGGCGACCAGCGTGCCGCGCGCACGGCTCACCACGTCGTGGGCCATGGACAGGCCCAGGCCCGTGCCGTGGCGCCCCTTGGTGGTGAAGAAGGGCTGGAAGATGGAGCGGAGGTTCTCCTCGGGGATGCCCGTGCCCTCGTCCTCCACGGTGATGACGGCCTGGCCCGACAGGCGCCGGCCTCGCACCCGCACGGTGCCTCCGTGCGGCATGGCGTCGCGCGCGTTGCGCAGCAGGTTGAGGAAGACGCAGCGCAGGTCCGCCGACGAGCTCTCCACCAGCGGCAGCCGGGGCACGTCCACCTCCAGGCTCAGGCTGAGCCCCTCCTTCGCCGCGCGGCTCTCCAGCTCCCCCCGCGCGATCTCCACCGCGTCGTTCACCACCTCCGCCAGCTGCACCGGCTCCATGGGGGACTCCGGCTGCTGCCGCGCGTAGTCCCGGAGGCGCGACAGCCGCGTGCTCGCGTCCGCGACGATGCGCAAGAGCGTGTCCACGTGCGCGGGAGGCTCCGGCATCTTCGCCTTGGCGCTGTTCATCTGGAGCAGCTCCAGGCGCAGCTTCATCGCGACCAGGAGGCTGCTCAGGTCATGTGCGATTCCGGACGCCTGCTCGCTCAACGTGCGCAGGTGCTCGCGCTCCGCCAGCGCGCGGCGCTCCTTCGTGAGGGACTCCTCCGTGAGGGACTCCTCCGTGATGTCCCGCGCCAGCACCAGCACCACCGGCGGCGTCAGGCCGGGGCTCACCCGCCGCACCCGCACCTCCAGGCGCTGATGGCCTCCGGCGTAGGTGTAGCGGGCGGTGTGCTCGTCGTCGTCCTCCAGGTGCTCCAGCGCGCGTGCCTCGGCGGCCACGGCGCTGCGCAGCGTGAGCAGCTCCGGGCCGGCCTCGTGGCCAGTGTCCGCCAGGTGACGCCAGGGCCCCCGTGCCAGCGTCAGCGATTGCCAGCGATGGTTGACCAGCAACACCTCGTCGCCGCGCAGCACCGCGAGCGCGCCCGCAAGGCCCTCCAGCGCCCAGGTATGGCGGGCGGGCTCGCGGGGTTCATGCAGGAAGTCCGGCCCATGTGTCTTCCTCACCTTCTCGAGGATGGCCATGAGCTCATTCTCAGACGAAGAATCGGGTGACATGACTTGAGCAGTAACCCAGGCCGCGAGACGCGGCAAGCGCGGGGCACTCTCGTGAGGACAGGGGGCCCGCAAAGGTGTTGTGTTGTGTGGACCGCGTGTCCTTTCCCCGCGGCATGGAGTCTTGATGTCTGAGCTACGCACGGCGGCCCGGCCTGGATTCATCCCAGCTTTGAACATTTCTTGAACACGGTTTGAACATCACCTGATGAACACGCGAGAACCCATGCCGCTCGTCACGATGAATCGCGAGAGCTTTGATTGCATCTGGAGTGATGATGACGACAGACATTTCCAATGAGCGAATCCGAGTGGCCCTCCTGGAGGACCAGCAGGTCTTCAGGGAGAGTCTGGTGTTGGTCCTGGAGAACGCGGGGATGGATGTGGTGGCGCGCTGCTCGCAGACGCCGCCCTTCCTGGCGCGGGTGCGGGAGCACATGCCGCATGTCGCCGTGCTGGACCTGAGGCTGGTGCCTCCGGACCAGGATGGGACGGAGACGGGGCTGACGGTGCTGCAGTGCCTGCACGACTTCTACCCGTCGGTGAAGGCCCTGGTGTTGTCGAGTCATCACGAGCAGGACGTGGTGGAGCAGTGTCTCCACGCGGGCGCGGCGGGCTACCTGTGGAAACACAACGTGGGCTGCGCGGACGTGGTGGAGGCCGTCACCCGGGTGGCGCGGGGAGAGCGGCTGATGCCCACCGGGCTGTCCTGGGGCCCGTCCGTGCCGGGCTTCCTGCCGCAGGAGGAGGTGCCCCTGGGCGGCGTGGAGCTGGGGCTGCTCACGCCCCGCGAGCGCGAGGTGCTGGGGTACGTGGCGGCGGGCGCGGACAACCTCAAGATCGCCGCGTGCCTGAGCATCACCGAGCGCACGGTGAAGGCGCACATCACCAGCATCTACAAGAAGCTGGGCTCGGAGAACCGCACGCAGCTGGCCGTCCTGGCGTGCCAGCTGGGCGTTCACCGCCCGGCAGGGGTGTGAGACTCCAGGGTCGGCACTTGCAGGCAATGGGAAGGAAACGGCGGGCGTGGCAGGGTGTGAAAGCCCGTGGCGCTCCTCCCCTCCCCCCGCGCCAGGGGCGTGACGTGACAGGACTCCGGCGGGCCAGGGCAGTGTCACGCAGCGCCTGCCCTGGCCCGTTGCTGTCGTGAGCGGCGTCAGGGCTTGACGGCGGTCACCAGCTCGAAGGGCCCACCGCCGAGCACCCGCGTCTGCTCGAAGCCCGCCTCCTGGAGCATCCGCTGGTAGAGCTCCACCTCGCGCAGCCGGCTGACGCACGAGTCCACGCCGATGAGGAAGTACGTCCAGAAGAACTGCGCGGCCAGCCGCTCCCCCGTGCGGAACTCCTCGCAGATGATGACGCGTCCGCCCGACGGCAGCGCCGCCCACGCGGACTTCAGCAGGTGCTGCGCCGTCTGCGCGGACCAGTCGTGCAGCACGCGCACGAACATCAGCACGTCATAGCCGCCGGGCAGCGGCTCCCGCAGGAAGTCCCCAGGCACGAAGCCCAGCCGGGCGGGCCCCAGGTCGAAGCGCTCCCGCGTGCGCTCCACCAGCGGCTGGGTGGCGGGCAGGTTGTAGACGTCCACGCGCGCGGTGGGGTGCTCGCGCGTCAGGTGCGCCGCGAGGCTGCCATCGCCTCCGCCCACGTCGAGTACGCGCATGCCGTCGCGCCACAGGTGCCGGGCGTGCTGCCGCAGCGACTCCAGGATGGGCGGCAGGCCCACGGCCATGCTCGTCTCGAAGCCCTCCAATTGCTCGGGCGTGCGCAAGGGCCAGTCGAAGTCGTCGGGCGAGATGGAGTGCTGGCCGCGCAGCACCTCGGGCAGGCGCCCGTGCAGCTTGCGCCAGGCGAACTTCTCCCGGTCTCTCTCCCGCGACTGAGGCCCGAGGACGGCCTGGGCCGCCTCGCGCAGCCCTGGCACCGCGCTGTAGCGCGCCGACGCGAGCGCGTCCGTGTCCTGCTCGCGCTTCACCAGCCCCAGGCTCTCCAGGCAGTCCAGCAGCTTGTAGAGCCGGCCCGGCACCAGCGAGTGCCTCGCGGACAGCTCCGCGAGCGTGATGGGGGCGGGCCCCTCCAGCGAGTCGAGCAGCCCCAGCTGGAGCGACGCCTCCACCACGTCCACCGCCTTCGCGCCATTGTAGAGCAGGTGCAACAGCGCTCGCGGCGACTCCGTCACGAGTCGCCCCGCGGCGCGGAGGACAGGCCCGCGTGCATGGGGCAGGCGCCGCTCACCATGGGAGGGGCGTAGGCGCTCATGGCGCCCTCCATGCAACCCTCGCGGCTCGCGCCGGGGGCATGGCCGCCCTCGCGCCGCCAGCTGGCCGTGAGCTCCACGCGCGCGTCCCAGAGGCTGCGGAACAGGGGCAGCGTCATGCGCCCCGCCAGCACCTGCGTGGGCAGGCCGTCCAGCGCCTTCACGGAGCGGTCCACGCCGATGGTGCGCCGCACCAACTGGAAGTGCGCGTGCAGCCAGCCCTGGAACGCCTCGTCGACGTCCAGCAGCTGCTCGCACAGGCGCTTCAGGTCATCCGGTCCGCCCCGGTAGATGCCGAGCACCGTCTGGCCGCGCCGCGCGAGCAGTCGCTCGAACGCCAGCGCCAGGCCCTCCGCCGCCTTGCGGAACATGTTGTAACCCGGTGACTCCTGTCCGCTGCCATTGCCCAGGCTGCGGCGGATGACCTGGTAGGTGTCGGGCGTCATCGTCTCCAGCACTCCCAGCTCGCTGGACAGGCCGCGGACGATGCGCACGACGCGCTCCAGCCGGGCGGACGCCGCCCACAGCGCGTCCCGGTCCAGCTCCGCCACGAGCTCGACGGTCTCCCGCGAGGCCAGCTTCAGCCACAGCTCCTGCGCCTGATGCACCACCTGAAACATCAGCTCGTCGTGGGCGACGCGCTCCGTCTCCCCCGACTGCAAGGACAAGAGCTGGGGGGTCTTCAGATAGACCTCGTAGTCCAGCTCTCCTCGGCCCACCCACTTCTTCAAGAGGGGGTTGAAGAGGGGGGTATCCAATTCTTGCCGCAATTTTTCCGCGAAACTGTAACCGGGTGACGTGTGCATGGGGCCCTCCAGAAGGGATGGGTGGGCACTCAGAGATGAGAACGCGAAGGAGTTGTGCCTGTCGGTGACGGCGGACGTGACTCGCTACGGGATGCAGCGAGGAGGTGCGCCGAGCCTGGGACGGACAAGGGCTCCCAGGCCCGGGAAGGACACAGCGACTTCAGGGGACTGCGGGTGGTCGAGGCTTGAGTCGGAAGGTGCGCAGCCGGTTGGCGAGGTCCTCTCCCTGGACGCTCTTGGAGATGTATCCATCCGCGCCGGAGGCCAGTGCGAGCGAGCGCAGCTTGGACTCATCCGAGGCGGAATAGAGGATGAACTTCGTCTTGGCGGAGGCGTACTGCCGGGCCAGGTTGACGACCTTGTCGCCCTTGAGGGCGGGGAAGTTGACGTCGATGAGGACGAAGTCCGGCTCCGATGCGCTGACCAGGTTGGAGACACCCAGGGCCGACGTGTGCGTCAGCACCTCGAAGCCGTAGCTGCTCAGCGAGCGCTGAACGAGGTCGAGCAGGTCCGGGTCATCGTCCACCACCAGGACGCGTGCTTTTTCTTCAGCCATGGCTTCTCCCTAGATGCTTGCGAATCATCTCGAGCAACTGGTCACGATCAAGGGGCTTGGTGAGGTACGCGGTGCAGCCCGCCGCGTGTGCTTTGTCTTGATACTCCCGCCCCGCATGCGCCGTCACCGCGATGACCGGCACGTTGGCCACGGAGGGCACCGCACGCAAGCGGCGTGTTGCCTCCCAACCATCCAGGCGCGGCAGGGACAGGTCCATCAAAATGAGGTCTGGATTGTCGCGCGTCGCGCGCTCCAGACCGTGTTCTCCATCCTCCGCCTCGATGACCTCGAACAATCCACCGAGGTATCGCCGGACGATGTCCCGATTCTGGGCACTGTCTTCCACATACAAGATGCGCGGCAGCCTTCCCGCGGTCGCCGCGCGCTGTGACAACAAGAGGCCCTTGGCTTGAGCGATGACATCCTCGAGCGCGTGGCCTCCCTTCTTCACGAAGCCCGCGAAGCCGTCTCGCAGGAGTGCTTCCTCATCGGACGTGAGCGACTTGCCGGTGAGCACCACGACAGGGACCTGGAGCTTCTCGGCGCGCAGGCGCCGCAGCACCTCGAAGCCATCCAGGTTGGGCATCATCAAGTCCAGCACGACGAGCGACGGCGGAGACACGCGCGCCTTGAGCAGCGCGTCCTCGCCGTTGCGCGCCTCGGCGGTGCTGAAGCCGGCGCGGCGCAGGTTGCGGCTGACGAGCTCGCGCGTGGCCGCGTCGTCATCCACCACCAGCACCTCGCCCACGCCGGCCGCGGTGCCGTTGGTGGGACCCAGGCAGCGCTGCACCACCTCCACCAGCCGCTCCGGCTCCACGGGCTTGACCAGGTACTCGCACGCGCCCAGCGAGAAGCCGCGCGCGCGCTGCTCCTCCACGGAGATGAGGATGACGGGGATGCCCGCCAGCGCCGGCTCGCTCTTGAGCTGGCTGAGCACGGACCAGCCGTCCAGCTTGGGCAGGTGGATGTCCAGGAGGATGGCCTGGGGCTTGAGCTCGCGGGCGCGCTTGAGCGCGGCGATGCCGTCCTCGGCCACGACGACCTTGAAGCCCGCGGGCGCGAGCTGGCCGGTGACGAGCTGCTGGATGAGCGGGTCGTCATCCACCACCAGCACGGTGCTGCCCGGCTGGGCGACGGCGTGGAGGTGGTGGGCCACCTCCGCCACCGGCACCGCGCGCTCCACGCTGGTGGGGCCGTCGGAGGGCGCGTCCGTCATGTTGGGCAGGCGCACGGTGAAGGTGGTGCCGCGGCCCAGCGTGGACGTCACGGTGACGTTGCCGCCCAGCACGCGCGACAGCTCCCGGACGATGGCCAGGCCCAGGCCCGTGCCGCCCACCTTGCGCGTGGTGGAGCCGTCCACCTGGCGGAACTTCTCGAAGATGAAGGGCAGCTGGTCGGAGGGGATGCCGACGCCGGTGTCCTCCACCGTCATCACCACCTCCTCGCCCGCGGGCACCACGCTCAGCGCCACCTCGCCCGTCTCGGTGAACTTGGCGGCGTTGCTCAAGAGGTTGAGCATGATTTGCCGCAGCTTCAGCGCGTCGGTGCGGAGGATGCCCGCGGCCACGTCGATGTGCGTGGTGAGGGCCACGTCCTTGCCCTTGAGGTACTCCTTCACCGTGGCCATGCACTCGTCGGCCAGCTCGCGCACGTCCACGGCCTCGCTGACGACCTCCACCCGGCCCGCTTCGATCTTGGACAGGTCCAGGATGTCGTTGATGAGCGCCAGCAGCGTCTTGGCGTTCGTCTTCACGACGTTGAGGTCGCGCCGGCCGTGGGCCGTCAGGCGCGAGCCCTCCTCGCGCATCAGCAGGTCGCAGTAGCCGATGATGCCGTTGAGGGGCGTGCGGATCTCGTGGCTGAAGTTGGCCAGGAACTCGCTCTTGAGGCGGGCGGCGGCCTCGGCCTCGCGGGCGCGCTCCTCCTCGTTGCGCTTGGCCACCGCCAGCTCCTGGGCCAGCCGGTCCAGGTCCTCGTTCTGCTGGCGGATGATCTCCATCTGCAGCGCGCGCTGCTGATAGGACGCCAGCGAGCGGGCGGACACCGCGCGCGTGCGCTTGATCTCCTCCAGGCTCGCGGCCAGCTGCTTGTTGGCCGCCTCCAGCTCCGCCTTGGACGCGCGCAGCATCTCCTCGTTCTGCTTGCGCTCGGTGATGTCCTCGGTGACGCCGAGCAGGTAGCTGGCGTCGCCGGAGCCGTCCATGAGCGGCAGCTTGCGCGTGGCGAAGATGCGGTCCACGCCGCCGGCGCGCGCGACCTCCTCGAAGGCCCGCATCTTCTTGGAGGCGAGAATCTCCGAGTCGATGGTGATGAACGAGTCGGCCTGCTCCGGCGGGAAGTAGTCGTGGTCCAGCTTGCCGAGCAGCCACTCCTTGGTGACGTTGAACGCGTCGGCGAAGGTCTTGTTGACCACCACCAGCCGGCGCGTCTTCGCGTCCTTCACGAAGAGGACGAAGGGCAGCGCGTCCAGGATGTTGCCCAGGATCCAGTTGGTGCGCAGCAGCTCTTCCGTGGTGGCGTCGTGGCGCAGCTGCGCGCCCGCCAGCGGCAGCTCGCGGCGCAGCACGGGCGCCAGGCGGTTGAAGTGGTCCTCGCTGACGTAGTCGCGCGCGCCAGCGCGGGTGCTGGCCTCCAGCGTGTCGTCACTCCACTCGCGCGACAGCACCACGAAGGGCAGCTCGCGCTGCTGCTTGCGCCACAGCCCCTGCGCCTCGGCGAAGCCCAGGCCCGGCACCTCCGAGCCACAGACGACCAGCGACCAGGAGCGCGCCAGCGCGGCCTCCAGCGCGGGGAGCGTGGTGGCGCGCTCCGCGCTGGCGGTGACACCCGCGTGGCCGAGCGCCTCTTCCACGCGCTGGCACTCGCGCTCGCTGCCCACCACCAGGAGGGTGGCGGTGTCCGTCGGCGGGACGAGGGGAGAGAGGGTGTTGACCATGGTTCAGTTCGCCCCGAACACCAGCGTGGTGAGCGTGGTGTTGATGTGGAACCCTGAATAAATCTCGAAGTGCACGTTCATCCCCGCGGCGGTGGGCGCGGCCTTCAGGGTCTCCGCGAGCTGGGACACCGTGTTCGTCGCGTGCGCGTACCACATGCGCCCGCCGCAGTGGAACAGGAGCGCGGCCTGCGGGTTCTGGACGCGCCGGGGCAGCTCGTCCGTGAAGAAGCCGCGCGTCATGCCGGCCATGTCGCCCAGCCGCATCAGCTCCAGCTCCGTGCCCTCCTCCAGCAGGTTGGCGAAGAGGATGGAGCCGTCCTCATTGGGCCGCCACGCGGCGCGGATGAAGTACTCGCGGCCCACGCGCAGCGCGGTGGGGCGCACCGCGAAGCCCTGTGGCGTGCCGAACTCCAGGTCCGGCACGTCCACGCCCAGGATCTCCGCGTAGCGCTTGGCGGCGGGCCGACCGTCGATCTCCAGCGCGCGCGTGTGGCTGTCATCCACCTTGGTGATGGTGAGCCGCTCCCCGGTGGGCACGTACCAGTGCGAGCGCAGCGCGGCCCAGGGCGCGTTGGTGCGGAACAGCGCCACCAGCACCGCGTCGGTGGCCACCTCTCCGTCCACGTGCACCAGCGCGGACTGGCGCGCCGGGTCCCGGTTGTGGTCGCTGGCGCCGCCGCCCACGAGCACCAGCGTCTGGTTCTTCTCGAGGATGCCCAGCAGCAGCTCCTCTTTCTTGTAGCGGAAGCCATCGTCGATGACGAGGCCCACGCAGCGGCGCGAGTCCAGGTCCTGCTGACGCACGCCCAGCTCCTCGCACGCGCGCTTGATGGCCATCTGCCCCGCGTTGATGGCGTCCACGGACAGCCCGGTGCCCAGGCCCAGGCCGACCTCCAGGTCGCCGGTGAGCGCGGCCATCACCACGCTGCCCTCGTGGATGCCGGTGTTGTCCAGCTCGCCCGCCGTCGTCGCGCCCACCAGCCGGGTACCCTTGGGCAGCCGCTCGCGCACGGCGCGGTTGAGCGCGTACTGGTCGCGCTCCCGTGAGGCGAACATCGTCACCAGCACGGGAGGGGTGGGGCCCAGTTGGCGAAGCAGGTCCTCCGCGGCCGCAGCCGGCTCCTGGAGCGTGGTGCGAGCCGTCTGCATCTTCACTTGGGCCATGGAGGTCCTCCAGAGGTGGAGCGGCGGCTTAGAGGCCGCTCTTCGGGTGCCGGGTGTGACACGAGTCGGTGCACTGCTTGAAGGACTCTCGTCCTCCGCCGACGTACATGCTTTCGATGGGGCCGAACTTCGCGACGTGGCTGTCCGGATAGCTCTTGTGGCACGACAGGCACGCGGCCTGGCTGGTGCGCTGGATGCTTTCCTTCGTGAGGTGACAGGACGCGCACTTCTCCAGCGGCGCGCCAAAGCGGTTGGAGCGCGAGTGCACGAAGTGCGTGCGCACGAAGATGGGGCCTTCCAGCTCGAAGCCCAGCGGCGTGTGGCAGCCGGCGCACGCGGCGCGGTTGTCGTTGCCATGCAGCACCTGGGACAGCTCCCCGCCCTGGCTGTGGCACGTGTTGCACGGGCCCGTGGTGAGCTTGGCCTCCGTGCGCTGCTTGGTGCCCACCTGGATTTCGATGGTGCGCGAGGCCGGCAGGTCCTCGCCCAGGTACACGCGGCGGCCCTTCACCGTCACCAGGTACGTGCCCGGCGTGGCGTTGGCGGGAACCTTGTACTGCCACGTGTCCGTGTTGGGCCGGTCCCACAAGCCCTCTTCGGGGAAGAAGGCGCCGCGGAAGACGATGTTGGCGTAGGGCAGGATGGAGAACTGGGAGTACACCCCGTCCTCCTTCTCCGTCGCCACGGTCTGCTCGTTGACCTTCGGGTCCAGGAACGCTTCCAGGTCGATGACGGAGCGGATGGGTTGGATGTTCTGTGCGGGCCCAATGATTTGGGTCATCAACATCCGCTCCCGGTGCTTGCGGCGGTAGTACGTCGTCGTCGCATCGAAGAAGGCCCGATAGTACTGAATGCCCGCCGCGTTGAAGCCTCGGACGACGTCATTGTAGGACGGTAGACTTCCCTGGGGATGGAGCCTTTTGCCTTCCCCATCGCGAAGCGTGACTTGGAAGGTGATTTCTGACCCAGGGGCGTAGGTGCCATCCTGGCGGGGTGGGGTGCGGGCCTCCACGTCGATGCCGAAGCCGTAGGCGAACTCGGGGGCGCTCACCTGCTGCACGGGGATGGAGTAGGGCGCGAAGGGGCGCAGGCTCCAGCGCAGGCGCAGGGAGGTGGTGCGCGGGCTCAGGCTGAACGTGCGCTTCTGCGCATGCTGGTACGCGTTGCGCACCTCCAGCAGGGCCTCCTCCTCGTAGTCCCGGGCGCTGTTGCAGTCGCGGGGCGTGGTGCAGTCGTACGCCGTCTGGATGGCGCGCAGGCGGCGCACGAAGAAGTCGTCGGTGGTGCGGCGCTGGTGCTCGGCGCCGATGTTCAGCACCACGGGGGGGCCGGTGAGCACCCCGCGCGAGTCCACCGGCTCCACGATGAAGAAGCTGGGGAGGTCCATCCAGGCGGCGCCCCGGTAGAAGCGCCGGCGCGTGTAGCGGCCGGGGCCGCCCAGCAGCACGGGCTCCTCGTCCACGGGACGCAGCCCCACCCAGCCCACGCCCGCGAAGTCGCTGGTCGTGCGCAGGGCCCACATGCCGGTGTCGAACGTGGACCGCACCGACGCGCGGAGATCAATCTGGTTGATGTAGAAGGTGGAGCCCGCCCGCACGCTCAGCGGCTTGCCCTCGCCGTTGTCGACCTCCAGGGCCAGTCCAATGGGCTTGGGCGACACGGGGCGGCGCGCTGCTTCCACGTCCAGGTGCGCCGGGTCCGCCGTGGCCAGGGCGTCGTCGCCGGGTGAGCCGGCGTCCTCCGGCCCCCCGCACGCCGACAGCAACGCGGCCAGCGCGACGGTGAGCAAGGCCCGACGGGCCGTCGGGCAGCCGAGCGAGCGGGGGGTACACGCTGCGCGCTGAGACCAGGGGGCTCCAAGTCCGCCCATGGGTGACTCTCCTCGTACGTGTGGTTTCGGGCACCGCCATTGGCGCCCCGGCCAGCGAACCCTGTAGCCCGTCGTCTGGGGGGACGATGTGGGCCGGGTCTCTCCCGGTTCCGGGTTTCCCCGGTTCGAGCCTTTTTAGCCGTACGAAGAATATCTGGATTGAACAGATGCCTTCAACTTCTGGGAAAATAATCCAACATACCCATACCCGTGAAGTCTTTCTTTGTCTGGTTTCTAGCAAAATGTCGCTGGAATGACAGGGGTTTAGGCGCTCACGTGGAGGGAGATGTGGCCCCTGTCCTGGAGGGTGCGGGGAAGTTCAATCGTGAATTCCGCACCTTCCCCGATTCGGCTGTGGACCTGGATGGCGCCGCCGTGCGCTTCGATGAGCTGGCGGACGATGTAGAGGCCCAGGCCGGTGCCGGGGAGATGGCCGTCGTGGCCGTGGACGCGCTCGAAGCGGTGGAACAGGCGCTGCTGGTCCGTGGGGGCGATGCCCAGGCCGGAGTCCTTCACGGTGAGCCGGACGCGGGTGTCATCGCCGTGGACGCGCAGCTCCACGGGGTGGCCGTGGCCGAACTTGAGGGCGTTGTTCAGGAGGTTGGTCACCACGCGGTCCAGGCGGAGCCGGTCCCACGTCCCGGTGGTGTCGTCCTCCTGGACGCGGACGGTGAGGGTGCAGCCGGCGGCCAGGGCCTGGTCCACGTGGCGCTCGGTGACTTCCCGGACCAGCGCGGCCAGGTCCACCTTCTCGCGGTCCAGCCGGAGGTGGCCCGCGGAGAGGAGGGACAGGTCCAGCAGGTTGTGCAGCAGCCGGCCCATCCGCCGGGTCTCGCTCTCCGCGCCCACCAGCCCGTCGCGCAACCGGGGCTCGTGGGTGCAGATGTCCATGAGGCGAAGGCGCCGCAGCCGCAGCTGGAGCGAGCTGAGCGGGTTGCCCAGGTCATGCGCGGCGACGCCGATGAGCTCCAGCGCGCCCTGGGCCTCCGTCAGCAAGCGCGCGTTGTCCAGGGCCAGGGCGGCGCGGCTGGCCAGCTCCTCCATGAAGGCCCGGTCCACCTCGCCGTAGCGGCGGGGGCCGGTGGACAGCAGGCACAGCGCGCCCAGGACGCGCGGGCCCACCGCCAGCGGCACGGTGAGGGCGGAGGTGACGCCCATCACCCGGAGCAGCTCGCCGTGGGCGCTGGCCTCGAGCGCCTGGGGCAGGCGCTCCGCGTCCAGCTCCGGCAGCAGCTCCGCGCGGCCGGTGCACACCACGTGGCTGGGGCCCACCTCGTCGGCGTTGGGGCAGCGCAACAGCGGCTCCCACATGCGGGTGGCGGCCTGGGCGTCCGCGCAGGCCACGGCCTGGGGGCGCACCTGGCCGTCCGAGGAGGGCAGGAAGAGGATGCAGGCGTCGGCCACCTCCGGCACACACAGCCGGGTGAGGGCTTCGCCCACCTCGCGCGCGCCGGAGAGGGGCTGGAGGACGCGGCCGGCCTCGGCGAAGAGGGCCTGGGCGCGCTCCATGCGGCGGCGCTCGGTGATGTCGCGCGTCACCTTGGCGAAGCCCCGCAGGCTCCCGTGGGAGTCCTGGAGCGCGGTGAGCAGCGTCTCCGCCCAGAAGCGGGTGCCGTCGCGGCGCACCTGCCAGCCTTCGGACAACAGGCGTCCCTCCCGCGCGGCGCGCTCCAGGTGGGCCTGGGGGACCCCCGCGGCCACCGCGTCCTCGGGGTGGAGGCGCTCCAGCGCGCAGCCCGTGACTTCCGTCGCGGTCCACCCGGTGAGGCGCTCGGCTCCGGCGTTCCAGGCCGTGACCCGGCCCTGCCTGTCCAGGAAACACAGTGCGTAATCAGTGACGGCTTCCATCAGCAGGCTCAAACGCTGCTCACTGTGTTCGTTTCGCGCGTGGAGGGGGCGCAGTGCATGGTGGAGCACACATGCCAGCGCGCCCACGCCCGCAAGGCCCAGACAACCGGCCAGGAGCGCCTGTTGCAGCGCGGCCCGGGAGGTCTCTGGATGTGTCAACAATCCGTGCACCGCGGACAGGAGTGTCGCGAGGAGCAACAGACCGGCGAGCATGCAGGCGGAGACACCAGCCGCCACTCGCTGAGCGAACGTCCAACGTCGCATCATGTGGCACTCCCCCCCATCCCATAGTGGGAAACCGCATCAGGAAGGCAACGGCCAGCATCCCTGATGCGAGGGAAGTCGAACATTGCCCGGTTGGACAAAGTCGGAGTCACCCCAGGGGGCGTCAGGACTCGCCCAGGTGCATCTCGAATAGCCATCGCCAGGGCGGGGGGTTATGAGGCGAGCCCCCTCACTTCATCAGGTTGTCCCGCATTGCATATGCCTCTCGTTGAAGGTCTGAAGGTCCGCTACCTCCCGCAGCCCGAATGGGGTGTGGGGCACCTGTTGTCGCTCCAGGAAGACGGCGCCAAGGCGCTGGTGGCCTTCCCCGCACGGGAGGATGCCCCGGTGCTGGTGTCCACCAAGGGCGGGGCCCTGGTGTCCTACCCGCTCCCCGCGGGCGAGCCGGTGGTGACGTACAAGGGGCGGTTGGCGTTGGTGGTGGCGGAGGAGCCGGGGGCGCGGGGCCTGCGCCGCTACGTGCTGCGTTACGCGGACACGGGCGAGGAGGACGAGCTGCCGGAGTCGGAGGTGCGCGCGCTGCCGCCCCGGTTGGATCTGCTCTCCACGCTGCGCGAGGGCCGCGTGGGGGATGCCCGCGCCTTCACGCTGCGCAAGCAGGCGCTGGTGCTGGACGACGAGCGCCGGTGCGACGCGCTGGGCGCGCTGTTCGCCAGCCGCATCATGGTGAAGCCGCACCAGGTGGGCGTGGTGCAGCGGGTGCTGTCCGCGCGCCGTCCGCGCTTCGTGCTCGCGGATGAAGTGGGCCTGGGCAAGACGATCGAAGCGGGCATGGTGTTCAGCGCGCTGCGCCTGTCGGGGCTCGCGCGGCGCTGCCTGGTCGTGGCGCCCAGCCACCTGACGGTGCAGTGGCTGGTGGAGCTGTTCCACAAGTTCAACCAGCTCTTCACGCTGATGGACTCGGACCGCTATGCGCAGTCGCTCAAGGAGGCGCCGGGCGTCTCCCCGTGGGCGCGCTTCCCGCTGGTGGTGACCAGCCTGGAGTTGCTCGCGCGCAGCGAGGAGCACCGCCAGGAGCTCGCCGGCGAGGACGCCTTCTGGGACCTGGTCATCATCGACGAGGCGCACCACCTCAAGGGCGAGCGCGCCTTCGAGGCGGCCAGCGTGCTGGCGAAGAACTCCTGGGGCCTGCTGCTGCTCACCGCCACGCCCATGCAGCTGGACCCCGCCGAGTACCACGGGCTGCTCACGCTGATTGACGCGGCCACCGCGCCCAGCGTGAAGGGCTTCGAGGAGCGGCTGTCGCGCCAGGAGGAGCTGTCCACCGCGGTGCGCGCGCTGATGGAGGGCGGCAAGGGCAAGGCGGACGCGGCGGTGAAGGCACTCTCCCGCCGCTTCCCCGAGGACGCCCGCCTCAAGACGCTGAAGGAGCCGGAGGCCCTGCTGCAGCACCTGGCGGAGACGTACAGCCTGAGCGACCGGCTGGTGCGCAACCGGCGTGCGGTGGTGGGTGGTTTCTCCACGCGACGGCTGCACCGGCACCCGGTGACGCTGCCCGCGGAGGAGCTGAAGGTGCGGGACGCGGCGCTGGCGACGCTGGCGGAGGGCTCGCTGCGAGGCGCGCCCCTGGGCAACGTGCTGCGCCGGCTGGAGTCCAGCTCCGCGGCGTTCTCCGGCGCGGTGAAGTCCAACCCCTCGCTGAAGGCGAAGGCGGACGTGCTGAGGCTGCCCTCGCGCGACGCGAAGTTCAGCGCCTTCGTGGGCGTGCTGCGCGGCGTGTGGCAGGCGGAGCCGGCGGCGAAGGTGCTCGTCTTCACCGAGAGCCGGGACACGCTGGAGATGCTCCAGGCGGAGCTGTCCCGGGAGAACGTGGAGGCGCTGGGCTACCACGGCGACCTGCCGCTGGTGGAGCGGGACCGGCAGGTGGCGCGCTTCAGGGACCCGGAGGGGCCTCGGGTGTTGCTGTGCACGGAGGTGGGCGGCGAGGGCCGCAACTTCCAGTTCGCGCACCACCTGGTCCACTACGACCTGCCCTGGAGTCCGGCCACGGTGGAGCAGCGCATCGGCCGCCTGGACCGCATCGGGCAGAACCACCCGGTGGAGATCCACGTCTTCGACGTGGCGGGCACGCTGGCGTCGGACGTGCTGTCGCTGCTGGCGGACGCGGTGGGCGTCTTCGGCGAGACGGTGGGCGGCCTGGACGCGGTGCTGGAGGAGGTGGAGACGCGGCTCGCGGAGCTGGCGCTCCTGCCTCGCGAGGCCCGCGTGTCCTATGGCGCCGAGCTGAAGCAGAAGGTGGAGGCGGCGCGCGAGCAGGTGAAGCGCGCGTATGACCCGCTGCTCGACGTGCGCAGCTTCGACCGGCCCGCGGTGGAGCGGCTGGTGAAGCGCGCCCAGGCGCGCATGGGCATCGAGTCCGACGACGAGGACGAGGACGCCGAGGCGCCGGGCCTGGAGGACGGCCTGTGGAGCGTCGCCCGGGACTTGGACGAGCGGCTGGAGGAGACCGTCACGGAGCTGGCGCGCCGGGTGGGCATCGGCGTGGACACCGACGAGCAGGTGGAGGCGTTCCAGGTGGCCTTCCAGTTCGGCCACGCGCTGAAGGTGGACGGCCTGCCGGGGCTGGACGTGATGGAGGACCGCACGCAGCTGGGGACCTTCTGGCGCGACACGGCGGTGGAGGCGGAGGAGCTGGAGTACTTCGCCACCGGCAACCCGCTGGTGGAGGCCCTCTTCGGCTTCCTGCGCGACGGCCCCTACGGGCGCAGCGCCTTCCGCTTCATCGAGAAGCGCGGGCCGCTCAAGGCGCGGGGCGTGGAGCTGCTGTACCACGTGCAGCTGCCGGAGCCGGAGGACACCTCTCCCGGGGCCCGCGTGCCCAGCCGTCAGCTCGCGCGCTTCCTGGAGCGCACCCTCGTGCACGTGGCCGTGGTGGACGGCGGCGCGGCGGGGCCCAAGGCGGATGACTCCGTGCGCTCCTCGCTCGACGCCGAGGGCAAGACGCTCAAGGGCGACGAGGTGTCCCGCGCGTTCCCGGGCTTCGACACCTTCCTGGACGACGCGGTGCCCGTGGGGCAGCGCGCCGCCGAGGCCGCGCTCGAGAAGCTCGCCACCTCCGCCCGCCAGGCCATCGAGTCCGAGCGCGACGGCGCCATGGAGCGCCTGCGCCTGTCCCTGGACCACCAGGGCCTGTCGGACGAGGCCCTCGCCGCCCAGCTGGGCGCGGAGCATGTTCACTATGAGCGCCTCCTTCAGGCCCTGGGTGGGGCAAAGGTGACTCTCGACTCCGCCTGTGGCTTCGTCATCAACCGATGAGGCGAGCGGCGCAGGCGCGCCAGGTCATGACGTGAAGTGTCATGACTTGGGAGGGCGGGTGGCTCCACTGTGTCGTGGGCAGTGGGGCTGTGTGCTGTCTTTGAGCACCAGTCCAGTTGACCGATTCCTTAATCAACAAGAATTAGTGAATTGAGTCATGTATGGTCCCTTCCGCCACGATTCCCACATCCAGGCAAAGCGGACAGGCAGCGGTGGAAGCGGCGTTGACGCTCCCGCTGGTGGTGTTCCTGGTGTTGGGGACGCTGCAGCTCTTCATGATGTTGCAGGCGCGCATCCTGGCCCAGGTGGCGGTGTACCGGGCGGTGCGGGCGGGCAGCCTCAACCACGGTGACTGCCTGCCGATGATGCACGCGGCGATGGTGACGATGCTGCCATCGGTGGTGCGCACGGACAGCTCCGCGGCGCTGGCGGACGCGTTCCGGCTGCGGCGGGACAACCAGTACCGGGTGATGAGCTCCTACGGGAACGTCTTCATGGGGCCGCTGGTGGAGATCGTCCGCGACTCGCCGGACCCCGCGTGGGTGAGGGGGCTGGCGGGGGACGAGGACCTGCTCTTCGACCAGCCGTCGAACCAGGACGCGGTGCTGGACACGCGCACCCTCGAGATACGCATGGTGGCCTGGTACTACATGCGCATCCCCTTCGCGAACTGGGTGATGAGCCGGATGTTCCTGGCCCACTTCGGTCTGCGCTCGTACACGGCCACCAATCCGCTGATGCCGGCGCAGAAGCGCTCGGACTGGTGGAACGACGAGCCCGTGCCCCTGGGGCCGGATGACTGGCCGGGCGGGGCGCTGGATGACCGCATGGTGGCGTGGAGCGCGGCGGGGCACTTCGTCTTCCCCATCCAGGTCCACGCGGCGATGCGGATGATGACGCCGGTGATGGCCGAGAACTTCCAGCGAGGCGCCGAATGTCCCGTCAACGGCTTCTGAGTCCCTCGCGAGGGCAGGCGCTGGTCATCTTCGCGCTGACGCTGCTGTTGTTGGCGTTGATGGTGCTGATGACGCTGGGCTTCGGCATGCGCGCGAAGGAGCGCGTGGAAATCCAGATGGCCGCGGACGCGGCGGCCTACAGCCAGGCCGTGGCGACGGCGCGGACCTTCAACGCGATTTCGGTGATGAACCGCGCGCAGGTGGCCCACATGGTGGCCATGGCCGGCACGCAGGCGCTCATCAGCCGCAGCAGCCAGGTCTACGCGGCCCACATGGTCTGCACGCCCGCCTTCACGCCCGCGCAGTGGGGCCTGGGGGATGGCGCCGCCGCGACGCAGGTGAAGGAGCTGCAAGGGCGCGCGGGCAGCCTCTACCGGGCGGGGTTGAACCTCTACGCTCATCTGCTGCGCGAGCACATCGCGGACCAGCGGCTGGCGTACCGCATCGCGCGGGGCGCCAATCCGGAGCTGCTGGCGACGCCCGAGGGTGCGGCGAAGAGCTTCATGGAGCTCAACGGCGACAACGACGTGCCCAACCATGAGGACTTGATGAACGCCGTGCGGCGCGGCGGCGTGGCGTGTGGCGCGGGCGCGGTGTGCGCGGTGGGGGGCAGCACGTCCGCGCACCTCAACGCGACGATGGGGAGCCTGGGGTGGACGTGGGTCCACAACCGGGCCACGGGCAGCGCGGGGTTCGGCACGGGAGGCGCGGCCCGGTCCACGGCCTTCCGTCGCTACGGCGCGGCGGCGGAGATGGACCCTTCGACGTACAACACGGTGTCCGGCCGCAACGCCACGGGGCATGACCACGCCACGGTGGTGGTGCCCACGCGGTGCACGAATCCGCCGCCCATTCCGGTGCCGGTGACGGATGCGTGGGTGATGTCCGACGAGCAGCAGACGCCGGAGGACCAGCACGTCTACGGCGTGCGCTTGCCGCCGGGCCAGGCGCCCGAGGATGGCGAGCCGCTCTACGAGCGCCACACGTTGGGCGCGTGTGTGTCGTGCCCGGGCATCTGGCCGTTCGCCATGGGCTACAACGTGGACGAGCTGCGGCGGGGGCAGGCCAACCACTACGGGCAGCCGAAGCTGTACACCGTCTTGCATCGCGATTACGGCAGTGACGCGCGCCGCAGGAGCCCGGACCCGTGGAATCTCTTCTTCCGCTTCCCGTTCTCGGCGGAGAACACGACGGAGTTCGACTTGTCGATTCCGCTGGGCCGCTCGCGTCCCACGGGTCGCGAGGGGATTCAGCGCAACCAGGTGGCGCTGTCCGCGGGCATCATCTACTACCACCGGCCTCGCGCGGCGGGGCAGGGCGGGGGTTGGCGCGAGCCGCCCAACTTCTTGAATCCCTTCTGGCGCGCGACGCTGGTGAGTCCGGAGGGCTCCATCGACGACAAGCCCGCGGCGAGCCTGGAGGCGGCGGGCTTCACGGAGCATGGCCAGGTGCTGCGCGCGCTGGAGCAGGTGGGCTATCGCGGCGGCAGCCGGCGGGGAGCGGGGTACTGACATGCGCTCGAGGACCGCACGAGGCCAGTCGCTGGTGGAGACCGCGCTGGGGTTGATGGTGTTCATCACCATCCTCCTGTTCGGCATCTACTTCGCGGAGGTGGGCGCGCTGACGTTGAAGGTGCAGGAGGCCGCCAACTTCGCGCTGTGGGATGCGACGGGCCGCGTGGTGCATGACCCGGAGGTGCAGGAGTGGCAGCGCACGTCGGCGGTGACGGGTGCGCTGGCGGAGGCGAACGGGCGCTACGTGGACTTCGACGGGCGCGCTCGGGTGGATGGGCGGGGTGGGGTGGAGATTCAGCAGGCGATTGCGCGCGCGCGGCCCATCCGGGTGGAGTGTGAGCCGGAGCTTCCCAACGGCGTGCCCACGCTGGGGCCGGAGCATGCGGGAGGGCCGCTCGCGGCGATGTCGGTCCAGTCGCCGGGGATGCGGTGCACGGCGTCCACGCAGCTGCGCGCCGAGCGCATCGGCCGCTTCATGGAGCCGGACACCTTCCGGACCTCGCATCGCCTGGCGGGCGCGGCCTTCCGGCTGTGCGCGGCGGGGCGTGCGACGAACGGCGTGTGTGAGGGGCGCTTTGGTTTGTTCCTGGATGACTGGGGCTTGTCGACGGTGGCGGAGGGTCGGGCCTGTGCGCTGAGCATGAACACCGGGGCGGTCTGCGCCAATCGCGACTACTACCTGTGGGCGGAGCGGGTGTACCGGACGAATGGCGGCGGCGGCGGCGCGGGCTCCGCGCTGGCGGCGCTGGTGGGGGCGGAGTCGGTCCCGGAGGACCAGTTCTTCATGAGCTTCCGGGGCGAGGAGGACCGCTACCAGGAGAACATCGGCCCGACGCACGCGGGAGGACAGTCGGTCTGGGAGACGACGCCGTTTCGCGCGTCGAACCTGTCGCGCACGTATGACGTGCCCCGGGAGAACCGGTGGCTCGGTGGGGTGAGGGTGCGATGAAGCGCGGGAGTGCCGCGTGGGGGCTGGGCTGTGCGGTGTTGTTGGCCGTGCCCGGCGTCGCGCTCGCACAATCAAAGCCCGTGGGCGCTGCCGAAGGTGCTCGTCCGAGTGCCCCGGCGAAGCCCCCCTCCGCGCCCAAGTCGAAGGCCGGCGCTCCCAACAAGCCCCCGGCGCGGACGGAAGCGCCGAGCGCACCGCGCTTCGTGTGGCCCTCGCTGCGAGTCCTCGAGCAGGTGGACGCGAGCGAGGTGGTGGAAGCCGGCGGCGTCCCCGTGGTCCTCCGCGCGGTCGTGGTGAAGGACAGCGTGCAGGACCTGGTGCAGCGCTTCGCGGATGCCTTCCGCGCGGGAGGACTGCACGTCCCGCCCGGCAACGAGCAACCCCAGCTCGCCAGCGGCGCGGCCATGCTCACCGCCGTCGACATGTACAGAGGGCTGACCTTCACCGTCATCCTCCAGCCGCAGGATGGCGGCGTCACCCTCGTCTACCTGGGCGAGGCCAATCACACACTCCGCCGGGAGCCGAGCGCCGAAGGTGACGTCGCGACACTCCCTCCCGGCGCGCACCAGGTCTTGCGCGTGAATGACGAGGGCTCGCGGACGATGTCCTTCCTCGCCCCCATGTCCGCGAGCGAAGTGGACGCGTTCTACGCCCAGGTCCTCGGCCGCGAGGGCTGGCGCCGCGCCGAAGGTGATGCCTCCAGCTACACCCGCGCGAGCGAGGAACTGCGCGTCATGCACGAGCCCGCGGAAGGAGGACTGCGCTCGGTGGTCCTCATCCTCCGAGGCCGTGCTCGCGCCGCGCAGGGCTCCTCGGTGCCCTGAGCACGCCCCGCCGTCAGCGCGGGCTCGCATGCGCATGCAGCGCCACCGCGTTGCCCTCCGTGTCCTGGAACACGGCGAACGAACCCATCGGCCCCACCGACGTCTTCTCCACCAGCACCTTGCCGCCCGCCTTCGCGACGCGCCCCAGGGCCCCGTCCAAGTCCGCCCCCGCGTCCAGGAACACCCGGCTGCCCTCCAGCGAGGGCTTCGCGTACGGCGCCTGTACGAGCGCCCCCGTCACGTCTCCCTCCTGCTTCCGGGTGAAGACGGCGATGCGCGTGCCGTGGAAGTCCTCCACCTTGAGGGTGGTGCTCAGCACGCTCTCGTAGAAGCGCGTCGCACGCGCCAGATCCACGACGGGAATCTCGAACCAGTTCACTCGGTGGGCCATGACCTGTCTCCTGTTCGGCGTTCATCGCCGAGGGACACCATCCTGGCCCTTCCACCTGTCAGCCTTGTGTCAGGTTTGTCTTTCGAGGCTCAGGCGCGCAGCTTCTCGCGCAGCGCCTTGGCGCGGCCCTGCATGTCCGGGTCCATGCTGGTCAGCTCCACCGACTTCAGGCGCTGGTCCAGGCTCTGGGGCTTCTTCTGCAGCTTGCCCTCGTCGGCGAGCACCTCCAGCCGGGCCAGGGCCTTGTCGACGATGCGCTCGCGCGGATGGTCCAGCAGGCTGTCGAGGAAGTAGGCGTCCTCGGGCAGCTCCGGATACTTCTCCAGGTAGTCCACCACGGCCTTCACCCAGTCGGCGCGGGACTCGGACTCCGTCACCTTCTGCATGGCCTGCTTCTGGGCCTTGCGCTTGCCCTCGGGGTCGAACGTCTTCGCGAGGCCCTCGGGGAGCTCGCCGCCGGTGAAGAGTGCGTCCGCCGCGGCCTTGTACTTCTGGTAGCTCGCGCTGCGCTCGATCTTCTGCTGCGCGGGGTCATCCTGCCGCGAGTGGTACTTGCTGCCCTTGGCGCGCCCCGCGTCGATTTCGCGCCACGACTTGTTGCGCTTCCCGGAGAAGCCGCCGCCGTTGTCGTCCTTGTCCTTCGCCATCCTTCATCTCCCCTTGCGTGCGCTCCAGAGCGCCGCGAGTCCGCGTTGGACGAGGGCGCGCACCGCCTCCAGCTCCTGTGCTTCCAGGGGCTGCTCCTCGTCCTGCTCCGCCTCGAAGAGCACCTCGTCCACGTACGTTCGCAGGGACTCGGGCATGGGTGGAGCCGTCGTGTCCGCCACCAGCGCCGCCGAGCGCACCGAAGCGACTCCCGGCGGCCAACCCAGCTCCAGCATGGCGTACAGCTCGAAGAGCAGGTGGCGGGCGACCCCATATCCTTCGTCCGTGAGCCCAGCGCCGTCAAGCTCGCCCAGCAAGGTGTCCTGCCGGTTCTCGAAGGAGTGTGACAGCCGCGTGCGCGCCTTCTCGTCGTCCTCCAGGTAACGCCAGGCCGCCTCGACGAATTCGCCGGTGGGCTCGCCCGGGTGGAAGGCCGGGGGCGCTACGGGCTTCACCTTCTTGGGCCGGGGCGGCCGGGGCCCGTCGTCCAGGCGCACCGTCTGCCCCGTCTCCACGCAATCCCAGAGGCCGAGCAGGTTCTGGTACAGCCGCCGGGCGATGTCCGGCGAGGGAAAGCGCGGCTCACCGTCGAACAGCGAGGGAATGACGTCCGTGTGCGGGCGGCCCTGGCCGTGGGCCTCCTGCATGCGGGCGAGCACCTGGGCGCTGTCCAGCGTGCTGCCGGACAGCTCCAGCAATCCATCGAGTGTCGGCGCGCCCTCGAACTGGCGCTGGAAGTCGTCGCTGTCTCGGTTCTTGGAGCGGCTCATGGCGGCGGGACGCTTACCCCGGCGGGCAGCCGAGCGCACGCGGCATCAGTGCTCCCGAGGCCACTCGCCCATGAGCGCGTCCTGTTCCTCCTTGGGGTTGGACGTCCATTCGAAGTCCTCGGGGACATGGCCGCCGCCGTGCTGGCGCTCGCCATCCCAGCTCACCTGTCCCATGAGAAAGCGCTCATCGGGCTCTTCCGTCACTTCGCCTCGGTTGGCGGGGACGGTGAAGGGGGTGTCCAAGGGTTTGTCGGGGATGATGACGGCCATGGCGCGACCTCCGCGAGAGGCGCGTCCCGGCGTGCCTCACCGGATGTCCGTTGGCGCACGTGCCCGCGTGGGCCTCCCGTTCAACGTGGAACCTGGGCAGGCGGCGTCCCGCGCGGGAGCGGTGGGAAGCGGGCGGACGGGGGCACGGCCGTCTTCCGTTTCCCCGTCTTCGCACCTAGTCTCGGACGCCTGATGTCTGAGTCCTCGCCAGAGACGTTGAAGACCGCGGTGCAGGCCCTCTCCCGCGTGCACGCGGTGGAGGGCCCGCCGGGTGAGAACGGACTGCGCACCGTCTGGCACATGGGCACGGATGGCGCGGAGCTGATGTCCCAGGTGGACGCCGAAGGCCGGGTGCGGCGCCAGGAATTGACGCTGCTGGAGGACCACTACATGTGGGCCAGCGGCGAGGGCGTGCGCACCGGCCGCGTGGAGTCCGACGGCGAGCGCGCCCGGCCCGCGGCCTCCGTGGTGAAGGAGGACCCGCAGCTGGTCCCGCACCGGCTGGTGCGGGCGGCGCAAGCCCTGGGCACGTACACGGGACAGGACCGCTACATCCTCCACATGCAGCGCGTGCTGGCGCTGGCCCGCGAGGGCCTGGAGATGGCGGGCGCGGGAGTCATCGCGCGCGACACGCACCGTCCCCCGTCCGAGCCCACGCTGCCCTCGCTCGAGACGACGGCGCCCACGACGCCTTCCGTGGTGGAGCCCGTCGAGGCGCCCCTGCCCCAGTACCAGTACGGCAAGCCTCACCCGGAGGAGGTGACGCCTCCGGTGTCGCGCGGCTCCGAGGGACTGGTGATGCTCGCCGTGTTCGGCGTGGGCGTGGTGGTGGGCCTCCTCCTGCTCATCTGGCTGCTCTGAGCGGGAGCGACGTCCAGGCCCAGCAGCCGCAGCATGTCCAGGGTGGTGGGCACCGCGTCCTGGTCTCGCGGCAGGGCCAGGTTCGTGTTGCCGGCGATGGACTGCACCGGGTGCAGGTCCATGATGAGCAACGCCACCACGGCGGCCGCGGGCACCAGCTTGGGCATCCAGCGCGGCGCGGGGCGTGACACGTCCCAGCGCAGGCCCCGGACCAACAGCATGAGGCCCAGCACCACCAGCACGGAGGTGCACAGCCAGCGCACGTCACGCAGCGACGCCGCCGCCTCCATGCCGGAGACGACCCACTCCTGACGCTTCGCCACGGGCACCTGGCCCAGGCGGGTGAGCATCAGCAGGAAGTGCCGGGCCTCCAGTGCACCCGCGGCCGCCACCGACGCCAGCGCCGCCGTCACGCCACTGGCCAGCAACAGCCCCTGCGCCCGCCGGGGCCCGAAGATGGCGTCCTCACACGAGCGCCCGAAGCGCGCCAGGAGCAGCCCCAGGGACAGCCCCAACAGCAGCGCCGCGCTCGTCCACGCGCCCAGGAGCCGCGGCGCCATGGCCTCGCCCGTGCGCGCGGCGACCACCAGCGCCGTGTCCTGCGTGGACAGCCGCGTGAGCCCCGCCATCGCGCGGCCCACCAGCACCTCCGTGCCCAGCAGCCCCACCATCCACGGCAGCGTGGCCATGCCCAGCATCACCGCCAGCGGCACGCGGCGACCCATGCCCGTGCCCGCGAGCGCCAACGCCAGCAGCGGCAGCTCCACCAGCAGCGCGATGGCCACCACCGCGGCGAACGGACCCGCCGCGTCCACCGTTCCCGCAAGCGCCTCCGGACCGTGCATCAGGGGTGCGAGTGTGAAGCACCACAAGAACACGGTGATGGGCACGGTGGAGGCCACCGACAGCCCTGGAGCGAAACGGAGTCGCAGAGGAACAAGCATTCCACGACAGGCTAGTCTCTCCGGGTAATTCTTGGAATTCAGACTGGGGGACGACCGACCAGCCAGTACACGACGCTGGAGAGCGTGCCGACGATGGGCGACACGAGCACACCCAGGAGGTAGAGCCTGGGACACCCACCTTCGGCGCAGCCGATTCGGCTGTAGGCGAGTGCTCCACCCAACAGCAGCGGGACGTGCATTCCCACCAGGAACACGCCCACGCCGCGCAGGACGAGTCCTCGGTACCAGGTGCGTGTCCACAACCGGAAGACGACCGGGAGCAGAACGAGCGTTCCGGTGGCCGCCGCGGCGAGCGTCGGTTGCCGGGCCGACACGGCCACGCACGCGAGGGCCGCGAGCGCGAGTGCGGGCACCAACAGCAACGCGGTGAAGGACAGGGGCTCCCGAAGACGCATGATGCGAGGAGGGACGCTCGCAGAGCCGCCCCGTCGAGGCAAGCGCGTGCCCGGACGGGGTTCTTCCGGAGACGTTTCACCCGACTACGCCGCGACGGAACCTTCTCCCAGCAGACGTGTGTAGCGTCCACGCAACGCGAGCAGCTCCGCGTGCGTGCCCGCTTCCACCACCCGGCCCTCCTCCACGACGGCAATCAGGTCCGCGTCGCGCACGGTGGACAGCCGGTGGGCAATCACCAGCACGGTGCGCCCGCGCATGAGGCTCTCCAGCCCCGCGCCCACCGCCGCCTCGCTGGCCGCGTCCAGCGCGCTGGTGGGCTCATCCAGCAGCAGCACGGACGGCTTGCACAGGAACGCGCGCGCCAGCGCCAGCCGCTGCCGCTGCCCGCCCGACAGCCGGCTGCCTCGCTCGCCCACGGACTCGTCCAACCCCTGGGGCAGCGAGCGCACGAAGTCCTCCGCGTGCGCCAGCGCGAGCGCCTCCCACAGCTCCGCGTCCGTGGCCTCCGGACGGCCCAGCCGCAGGTTGTGGCGCACCGTCCCGGAGAACAGCACGGGCTCTTGCGGCACCCACGCGACCTGGGCGCGCACGCTTGACGGCTTGAGCGACGACAGCGGCTCGCCGTCCCACAGCACGCGGCCACCCGACGCGGGCAGGAAGCCCAGCAGCACGGAGAACAGCGTCGTCTTCCCCGCGCCCGAAGGGCCCACCACCGCCACGCGCTTGCCCGCGGGCACGACCAGGTCCACGCCGCGCAGCGCCTCGCGTCCGTCCTGATACGTGGCCTTGAGGCCCTCCAGCACCAGCGCCTGCGACAGCGGCCGCGCCGTGTCTCCGGTGTCGGGAGGCGAGGGCTCGTCCGCGATGGCGAACAGCCGCTCCGCCGCCGCCAGCCCCGTGAGCACCTGCGACAGCGTGCCGCTCAGCGACTTCACCGGCTGGTACAGCAGCATCGCCGCGGCCAGGAAGGACAGCAGCCGCCCGGCGAGCTCGGGGTCCGCGGACACGGCGCGCGCGCCCCAGGCCACCGCCATCGCCACGCCCGCGATGCCCATCAGCTCCACCGTGGGGCTCACCGCGCCGCGCAGGAACAGCGAGCGGCGCATCTCCCCCATATACTTGTCCGCCTCCGCGTCGAAGCTCTCGAGCGCCCGAGGCTGTCCGCCAAAGGCCTGCACCACGGGCAGGTTCTGCAACTGCTCGGCCGTCAGCGACGTCAGCGCGCCCAGGCTCTGCAGCGAGCGCGCGGCCACCTTCTTCAGGGAGCGGGCGAAGCGGTTGATGGGCAGGACGGTGACGGGCACCACGATGAACGTGAAGAGGAAGAGCTTCGCGTCGATGAGGAAGCACGTCGCCAGCAGGGCCAGCGCCTGCAGCCCGTCCTTCACGTACGAGGACAGCGCCTGCGTGATGGAGAACTCCACCAGCGGCACGTCCGACGTGAAGCGCGCGAGCAGCTCTCCGGAGTGGCGCCGCTCGAAGAACGCGGGGGGCTGGCCCAGCAGCCGTCCGTACAGGAAGCCGCGCAGGTCCGCCATGACGCGCTGGCCCAGCCGCTGCATGAGTCCGCCCTGGAGGAACTGGGCCAGGGCCTTGGTCAGCGCGAGCGCGACGACGACCAGCGGCAGCTTCCGCAGCAGCTCATCGCCCGGCAGCGACACGCCCGCCACGGTGACGGGCTGGTTCGTGAGCACCGCGCGCAGGAGCGGGCCCACCACCCAGGCATACGCGGAGGTGGCCGCCGCGGCGACCAGTGACGCGCCGACTCCCGCCGCGAGCAGCGGGCGGTAGGGGCGCAGGTAGCCGAGGAGCCGGCGATAGACTTGTGCGGAGGGACGAGGACGAGGAGCCACTGTTTGGCGGCGGACTCTGTCACCGAGTCGCCGGCACGTCCAAGTCCAGAGGTGTGGGGCCCGCCGAGCCTTGCTGCTCGCCCTGCCACCGGCCGTGCGCGGCAAGCAGGCCGGTTCCGTTGCCCCCCTCCGTCGCTGCGGACAGGTTCAGGGGAGCCATGGACACCAATAACGAAAAAGAGGTCCTTTTCAATCCGGGCTGTGAGCCGGTCGTTGAAGACGAGGAGCGCCGTCGGCTCCTGTGGCTCATGGCCGAGTACTTCCGCACCATCGGGTACACGGACATCAAGGCGCGGCTCCCGGGTTTCATGCCGCCCCCCATCCTGTCGGGCACCATCGAGGACCATCGGCCCGACTTCACCTGCCGCCAGTCGGACTCGGCACGCACGCCCATCATCCTCGAGATTGTCACTCCTGGCATGGTGGAGGAGCCCACCGCGGAGAACCGCTGGAGCCTGCTGGCCAGCGCCGCCAAGCTCTACAACGCGGAGCTGCACTTCGTGGTGCCCAAGTGGGCCGCCAATGGCCCCGTGGACCCCGCGCTCAAACGCCGGTTGGCCCGCATGGAGCTGACCGCCAACCGCGTGTGGACCGTCTAGGCCCCAGGGGCCTGCCTCACGCCTCCCCAAAGCCCTCGAGCCGCCCGGTGGCCTCCCAGGTCCCCGGGCGGCCTTCGTTCTTCCCCCGCGGATTGCTGGCGCGTTCCGCTGCGTTATAGTGACTCAGAGTTTTTGTCTGCGTCAAAAAGTCCAGCAATTTCCAGGGGTTGAAGCGAATGCCAGCGGCGGCGGGTCAGAAGCGCGACTACTACGAGATTTTGGGGGTCACCAAGACCGTCTCCGCGCAGGAGCTCAAGAGCGCGTTTCGCAAGGTGGCGCTGCAGTACCACCCGGACCGGAACCCGGGGAACAACGAGGCGGAGGAGAAGTTCAAGGAAGCCTCGGAAGCCTACGAAGTGCTGAGCGACCCTGACCGGCGGGCGAAGTACGACCGCTTCGGGCACGCGGGTAATCCGTTCGATGGGTTTGGTGGCGCCGGGGGCGGGTTCCAGGGCGTCAACATCAACGACATCTTCGGCGAGATTTTCGGCGACATCTTCGGCGGTGGCCGAGGGGGACGCCGCACCAGCTCGCGCGGCGCGGACCTGCGCTACAACCTGGAGATCACCTTCGAGGAAGCCGCCTTCGGCAGCCGTCCCAAGGTGACGATTCCCCGGCCCAAGAAGTGCGAGACGTGCAGCGGCTCCGGCAGCAAGAGCGGCGCGGGTCCTCGGGCGTGCGGCACGTGCGGCGGCAGCGGTGAGCTGCGCTACACGCAGGGCTTCTTCGCGGTGTCGCGGCCCTGTGGGGATTGCAGTGGCTCCGGCTCCGTGGTTCCGGACCCGTGCACCCGCTGCAAGGGCTCCGGGAAGACGCCGTCGGAGGAGGTCATCGAGGTGGCCATCCCCGGAGGCGTGGACAACGGCACGCGCGTGCGGCTGTCCGGCATGGGCGAGCCTGGAGACCGGGGCGGTCCTCCCGGAGACCTCTACGTCACCGTCATCGTCAAGGAGCACCCGCTCTTCCAGCGCGAGGAGTACGAGGTCTTCTGCGAGGTGCCCATCTCCTTCACGCACGCGGCGCTGGGCGCGAAGATCGACGTCCCCACGCTCGACGGGAAGGTGAAGATGACCATCCCCCCGGGCACGCAGTCCGGGAAGGTGTTCCGCCTGAAGAGCAAGGGCATCCCCCACCTGCACAGCCAGCAGCGCGGAGACCAGCACGTGCGCGTGGTGGTGGAGACGCCCACGGAGCTGTCCTCCAAGCAGCGGGAGCTCCTGGAGAAGCTCGCGGAGCTGTCCGGCGAGGAGTCCCATCCTCAGTCCAAGAGCTTCTTCGCCAAGGTGAAGGAGCTGTTCGGTTGAAGCCGGGCTGAAGTCCCTGGCCGCCTGCCCGCTCCCACTCGGGGGGGCGGGCCCGGGGTGGCCAGGCGGTGGTCGTGGCCTGGAGACCACACGCGCGTGGTCCAGGCGCCACGGTTGCGTGAGGTAGTGGACGTCTCTCCGGTGGTGAGGGGTCGGGCACGCGAGGTGCACTGGGGGTGGGGTTCCTCTCGGAATCTTCCCCTGCTCCGTTGTCGACGGAGGCGCGTCGCCGCTGCTATGCACCCCACTGCCATGGAAGTCCTGCCCACCTTGCGCCGCTCGCTCCTCGTCGCGCTGGCCCTGCTGCTGACCGCCTGTCCCCGTCCCTCGCGCATCCCCGCTGGAGGGACGACGGGGGAGGATGTCCCCACGGGTGACCCGTTCCCCAAGCGGCCCGCCGTGGAGGCCCGGAAGGACGCCTCCGCGGACGCGGCGCTCGCCGAGGCCCGGCGCACGGCCCAGTCCTCGCCCGACAAGAAGAAGGCCGCGGAGGCCTACCTGTCGGTGCGCAAGACGTACCCCGCCACGACGGCGGGCCAGGACGCCCTGTACCAGGCCGGTGTCCTCTTCTTCGAGTCGAGGGACTACGCCAACGCGCGCAAGTCCTTCAACGAGCTGCTCTTCGAGAACCCCCTGTACGGCAAGGCCGACGACGCCAAGCGCAAGCTGGCGCTGGCCGCCATGGAAGTGGGGGCGTACCGCGACGCGTACCAGACGCTGTCCAGCCTGGCCGAGCACGCCGAGGGCGCGGAGCGTGAGCAGCTCCTGCGCGACGCCGCGCGGGCCGCCGAGGGCGCGGGCCTGTATGGCCAGTCGCTGACGATGGCGGTGGAGGAGGCGGGCAAGGCGCGCACGGAGGCGGAGCGCGAGGCGGCGGTGGCTCGGGTGGAGGCGCTGGTGGAGGGGCGCGCGGACTTCGTGGACATCGCCCGCGTGGCGGAGGGGCTGCCCCCGTCCAACCCCGCGTGGCCGGTGCTCACCTTCAAGCTGGCGCGCGTCTACTACCACCTGCGGGAGTGGACGCGGCTGGAGGAGACGCTGAACCGCTTCCTCGCGGAGGCGCCCCAGAGTCCGTTCGCGCCCCAGGCGCGGGAGCTGCTGGCGCGGGCGACGCGGCGGGTGGAGGCGAAGCCGAAGACGGTGGGGGTGCTGCTGCCCATGACGGGCCGCTACCAGCCCATCGGCGAGGCGGTGCTGCGCGGCATCCAGCTGGGGTTGGAGGGCAGCGACATCGAGCTGGTGGTGAAGGACACGCAGGGCGACGTCAACAAGACGGGCCAGGCGATGGAGCAGCTCGCGTTCGACGACGGCGCCATCGCGGTGCTGGGGCCGCTGCTCGGGGATGACTCCAAGCGCGCGGCGCTGGTGGCCGAGGAGCTCCAGGTTCCGCTGCTCACGATGACGCGCCAGGAGGGTGTCACGGAGCTGGGCTCGTACGTGTTCCGCAACATGCTGACGAACGCGGCGCAGGCGGACGCCATCGCGGACTACGCCATCAACGTGAAGGGCTACAAGCGCTTCGCCCTGCTGTACCCGAACATCCCGTACGGCGTGGAGCTGGCGGACTCGTTCTGGGACCAGGTCGTGGAGCGCGGCGGCATGGTGCGCGGCGCGGAGCGCTACTCGCATGACCAGACGACCTTCACCACCGAGGCGAAGAAGCTGGTGGGCCGCTACTACCTGGAGGACCGCGGCGACTACGTGGAGGGCGTGCGCGACCTGCAGGGGGAGAACCTGGACGCGTTCCGCCGCCGCAAGGCGCTGGAGAAGGTGAAGAGCAACGTCGAGCCCATCGTCGACTTCGACGCCATCTTCATGCCGGATGACTGGCGGCGGGTGAGCCTGGTGGCCCCGGCGCTGGCGGTGGAGGACATCGTCACCAACGCGTGTGACCCGCGCGACCTGGAGCGCATCCGCAAGACGACGGGCAAGAAGGAGCTGAAGACGGTGACGCTCTTCGGCGCCAACCAGTGGAGCAGCCCGAAGGGGCGCTCGGGGTTGCCGGAGCTGATTGAGCGCGGCGGCAAGTTCGTCACCTGCTCGGTGTACGTGGATGGCTTCTTCGTGGACTCGCAGCGGCCGGCCACGCGCAACTTCGTGCGCAAGTATCGCGAGTCGTACAAGCAGGAGACGGGCAAGGACCCGGGGCTGTTGGAGGCCATCGGCTACGACTCCGGGCGCATGCTGCGCCAGCTCGTGGACAAGAAGGAGGGGGCGCCTCGCACGCGCGCGCAGATGCGTGAGTCGCTGGCCAACCTGAAGGACTTCGATGGCGCCACGGGGCGCACCTCGTTCAACGAGAAGCGCGAGGCGGTGAAGCAGCTGTTCCTGCTCTCCATCGACAACAAGGGCGTCACCGAAATCAACGTGGACCAGGAGCGCGAGAAGGCCGCCACGGGAGGCTCCGGTTCATGAAGTGGGGGACGGGAGTGCTGGCGGCGACGCTGCTGGCGATGGGGAGCGGGTGCGCGCATCAGTCCGCGGGGCTTTCCGCGGAGACCCAGACGCGGCTCACCCAGACGCAGGGCGCCTATCTCACGGGCGCGACGGCGGGGTTGGGTCGGGCGTCCGTGCTCAACAAGACGGACTTCATCTGGGGCCTGGACTTCTCGCCCCGGCAGCGGCGCGTGGCGTACACGCGGCTGGGCTCGCGCTCGTACTTCCTCTCCATATGGTCGCTGGAGTCACCGCCGCGCCTGCTCGCGGACCCGACCATCAACCCGTACGAGTTCGACGTGGAGGGCGTGGCCTTCTCTCCGGACGGAAGTCTGGTCGCCACCGCGAGCCGCGACGGCGCGGTGCGGGTGTTCGACGCGGCGACGGGGGAGGCGCGGGGCGTGCGCATCACCGAGGAGCCGCTCTCCGTGGTGGCCTTCCACCCCGAGGGCCGGTGGCTGGTGGTGGGCAGTGTGAAGGGGCTCATCACCGTGCTGGCGGTGGACGGGCTCGTCCATGCGTCCGAGGAGCGCGGGCATGAGGGGCCGGTGAGCGCGCTGGCCTTCGCGCCGGACGGCACGCTGTATTCGGGCGGCTGGGACAAGCACGTGCGCGCGTGGGATGCGCGGATGGAGGCGGTGTCCTCGCATGAGGCGCGCACGCGCTTCGAGCGCGCGAGTGGCTCCGCGGTGGTGTCGGGTTCGGTGAATGGCAAGGCCATGGGGAGCTTCGCGCTGGATGCGCGGGTGCCCGCCATCGTCGTCACCAGCGAGGTGGCCACGGCCGCGGGCATCGACGTGGCCTCGCTGAAGGAGACGGTGGATGTGCCGGGCGCGCTGGGGACCACCCAGGCCCGGCTCGCGCGAGGCCAGTTCCTGCGCTTCAAGTCGCTGGTGGTGCGCGACGTGGACGTGGCGGTGTGCGACGCGTGTGTTCCGCAGGGGCTGCGCGGGGTGCTGGGCGCGCCGTTCTCGCAGCGGGTGAGCGTGGCCTTCGATGAGGTGCACAAGGAGGTCCGCCTCACGCTGACGTCGGGGGCTCCCGAGGGCTCCGCGCCAGTGGAGACGCTGGTGCTGGCGGCCCGCTCGGACTTCACGTTCCCCGCGTACGTCAGCGACGTCACCGTGGACGCGCGCGGCCAGCGGCTGGGCGTGGGGCTCTCCGAGCAGAAGCCGGAGCGGGACCGCGCCGTCTACGAGCGCGAGCGCCAGGGCTTCGAGGAGCCTCAGGGCCCCTTCAACGCGGGCGCGGTGGTGGACGCCGCGACGGGGAAGGTGCTGCACAAGTGGCCGGTGCACCGAGGCGTGGTGTCCACCGCGGCCATCTCTCCGGACGGCCGCTCGCTCATCTCCGGGGGCTGGGACAAGCAGGTGCACCTCTTCACGGAGGGCGAGTCCTCCGCGCGAGGCACCCACTCCTTCGACTGGGCCGTGCGCCGCGTGCGCTTCAGCCCGGAGGGCCGCTGGGTGGGTGTGGCGGCGTGGACCCCGCAGGTGGCCAGCAGCTCCGGGGAGAGCGACCCGTCCGCGGTGCTGCTCGACGTGCGCTACGCGGAAGGGGCCACCGTGGTGGCGCCCGGTGCCGCGGCCGCTCAGTAGTTGAAGAAGATGTGCTCGCGGGGGACTCCGCGCTCCTTCAGGGCGTCCAGGACTCCCCGCACCATGTCCGGCTGCCCGCAGACGAAGGCGCGGGCGTTCTGCACGGACTCCTCGCCCAGGTGGGCCTGCACGTAACCGGTGAGGCCCTGCCACCCGCTGGCGCCGGGCCGGCTGACGGTGCGCACCACCTGGATGTCGCCGCCCTCCCACGCATGCAGCTCGCCCTGGTACGCGAAGGCGGTGGGGGTGCGCGCGCCGAAGTAGAGCTTCACCCGGCCGAAGGTGTCCCGCTCGCGGCGCACGCTGGCGATGAGGGGGCGGATGGCGGAGATGCCGGAGCCGGTGGCGAAGAGCAGCACGTCATGGCCTCGTGCTCGCTCGAGCGGGAAGCCTGTTCCCTCAGGGGCGGTGACCTGGACCTTGGCGCCCAGGGGCAGCCGGATGAGGGCATCGGGCAGGGGGCTGCCGTCCTTGAGGAGGAACTCCCACCGGGTGCCGTGAGGTTCGGGCGCGGAGGCGATGGCGAAGAGGCTCGCCTGAAGCCCGGGCAGGCTCAGGCGGACGTACTGGCCGGGGTGGAGGTGGGTCCCCTCGAGCGGGGTGCCCTGGATGTCGAGCACGAGGTCGGTGAGCCCATCGGCTGCGGGAGAGCGAGCTGTGACAACGCCGGAATGCCAGTCGGGCATGGTGAGGACGGTTTTAACCCGTGTGCCGGGAGCGTGCTGCCCCTGGTAGCCTGTGGGGGTGAAGAGTCTTCTTTGGATAATCCTGTTCGTGCTCGGCCTGGCCGGCGTGCTCATTCCGCTGACGTATCTCTATACGGCGAGCAAGCTGCCCCAGTTGGAGAGTGAGTTCGACGTCGAGAAGCTGCTCAAGCACAGCATCGAGGGCGAGCGGATGAGTCTCCGCGCCGGGCAATCCGAGCGCAACCCCCGCCCCGTCACCTTCAACCGGCCGGACTTCTCGCGGCTCCCGAAGGACCTGGTGGCGCTGTACATCCGCCACATGGACTGTCCTCGGTACTTCCAGACGCCGCGCGAGGACGGGACGGCGTGGGCCTGGCGCCTGTTCGTGGGCGCGACGGTGGGGTCGTCTCCTCCGGGAGAGGGCGCCTGTGAGCGGCTGCTCGCCATGCGCATCGCGGAGGGCCTGGGCATCAAGGGCAACCTCCAGCTCACCGTGGCCGCGCACCGGCTGCACGCCTTCATGCAGAAGGACCAGCTCGTCGCGTACGACATGGCCATCCTCTACTTCGAGCGCGGCGTCGTGGGCGTCGAGGACGCGGCCTTCACGCTCTTCAAGAAGGAGCTCAACGAGCTTCAGCTCCCGGAGCTGGCGGAGCTCCAGCTCGCGCTGCCGCCGTTCTACCGGTACTGGGACATCCGCCAGTGCAAGAACCCCACGGTGCTGCGGCAGGACCGGGACACGCTGCTGGCGGACCTCGCGGGCTGGAAGCTCGTGAGCGAGGACCGGGCGCGCAACGCGACGTCGCAGCGGCTGGGCTGCCTGGAGTAGGGCTCAGCGCTTGAGGAACATCTTCTTCAAGCCGTCGAACTTCCGGCTGAGCTGACGCTGCTCCTCGGTGTCGCTGGAGAGCTCGACTTCGGTCCGGGTCTTCTCCAGCATCTTCAGCATCGTGTCGGGGCTGGTCACCCGGTCCTGCGCGATGAGGTCGGGTGTCGCTTCGATCAACGCGTCGATGCGCTTGAGGAGCTGGCGCTTCTCCGAGGAGTCGCGGCCCTCCGCGCGCTTGGGCGCGGAGATGGTCCGGGCCTGGGAGCCGGTCTCCTTGGAGGAGGTGTCCTCGTGGGCCAGGGCGCCGCCGCCCAGCTTCTCGACGGTGGACGGGCGCTCCTTCGGAGCTGGGGCACTCTCGGGCTGCTCATCCTCCGGAGCGGGGAGCTCCGTGGAGGGCAGCTCCTTCGAGCCCGCCAGGACCGCGACGGCCTCACCCCTGTCGACAGGAGCGGGGGGCGGTGGCGTGGGCCGAGGGGCGGGTGGTTCGGCCTGGGCCTCGACGATGGGCGGTGACTCGCGGGGCCCGGTGAGGGGCACGGCGCGCGCGGGCTCTCGGAAGACCAGGGCCACGGCTCCCGCGAGCATCAGTGCGCCAGCGCCCATGGCGATGGCGATGGGCAGGTGCTTGCGCGGCGGAGGTAGAGGGGTGGGCGCGGAGGCCTTCTCGGGAACCTGCGGGCTCAGCTCGGGAGGCACCGCCACGGGGGTGGTGGGGCGGCGCGAGGACGCGTCGTCCGACACCCGAGGCTTCTCGTGCATCGGCGAGAGCGCGCTGGGATTGGAGCGCGTGGCGCGCAGCGAGCGGCGCAGCTTGTTGAGCTGCTGGCGCAAGGGGTCCGCGGAGTTGGGGCGCGCCTCCGGGTCCTTGGTGAGCATCTGGAGGATGAAGGCATCCAGCGCGGGCGGCAGGTCGGGCACGAACTCCGACGGCCTGGGAGGGCGTGCCTCCACGTGCTTCATCAGCAGGTCCACCGGCGAGGTCCCGGTGAAGGGCAGTCGGCCCGTCACCATCTCGAAGGTGACGACGCCCAGCGCGTAGAGGTCCGTCATGGGACCGACTTCCTGGCCACGTGCCTGCTCCGGAGCCATGTACTCCGGCGTGCCCACGACCATGTCCGTGCGCGTCTGCGCGGTGCGGCCCGTGGGACCCTGGCCTCGCTTGGCCAGACCGAAGTCCAGCACCTTCACGTAGCGCGAGCCGTCCGGCTGTCGCACGAGGAAGATGTTGCTGGGCTTGAGGTCTCGATGCACGACGCCGGCGCCGTGAGCGGCGGCCAGCGCGGCGAGCACCTCGTCGAGGATGGGCAGGGCCTCATCCAGGGGGAGCCGGTTCTTCTCCACCAGGACGGCGTCGAGCGGCTGGCCCTCCAGGTACTCCATGACGATGTACTGCCGGCCGTCGGGCACCTGGCCGAAGCCGAAGATGTCGATGATGCCGCGGTGGCGGATGGCGTTCACCGCGCGGGCTTCGGCGAGGAGGCGCTCCACCTGTTCGGTGGAGTGGGCCAGCTCCGGACGGAGCACCTTCACCGCCACGCGCTTGCCGATGAGGGGCTGGATGCCCTCGTACACCAACCCCATTCCACCCACGCCGATGCGGGCGCGCAGCTCGTACTCACCGAGCTTCAGGCCGATGAGCGGATCCTTCAGGACCTCTGCTGGGGCCTCCAGGGTGCTCTGCACGATGACCTTCGGCTCGTCGGTCACCGGCGATGCCGGAACCGGCGGTGGGACATGGAACGCTGCGAGTGCCACGGTGCCGTCCCTCGGGCACACACCCGTGCTCGCGGGGACGGGAAGACCACAGGTTTCACAGTTCAACTCGGAAGCCATCTCGCGCCAGGAGGAAGGGTCAGCGTAACAAGACGAGGTGATTGACGCGATGTGGTTGGGACCCGAGTGCAGGGTGAGCGTTCAGGCGCTGCTCACCCCACGGGGGCTGCTTGTCTCCCAGCGTCGGACAGCCGACGGATGAGTTTACCTAGGGGATGGGGGTGCAGGAAAAACTGCGCTCGGAAATGCCGCCCGGGCCGGGCTGGCCGGTGCTCACACCGCCGCTACCGCCAGGCCCCGCGTCGATGGTGGTGCCTCCATCCAGGGTCACCTGTGCGCCTGGCGCGCACCAGATGCCCACGGAGGGGCCACCGACGCCGCCTCCTCCGGGCCCACCCGGGCCGCCCTGGCCACCCAGTCCGCCCGCTCCTCCCGGGCCGCCTTTGCTGTCGTAGGAGCCACCGGTGGGAATACTCGCGGGCACGGCGCTCGCTTCGCGACCGTTTCCTCCGCTGCCACCACTTCCCCCTGGGCCCCCGGGTGCTCCCTGGCCACCCCTTCCTCCGCCGCTTGTCTGAACGCGAGAATCCGCCTCCAGCGTCACCTGGGAGTTGAGCACCAGCAATCCAATGGCCGCACCGCCACCCCCTCCACCCGCGCCGCCCTCTCCTCCACAGCCGCCCGACCCACCGCCTCCGCCCGATCCACCCGCCGAGGCCAGCCACGTGACGTCAACGAGGCACGAACCCCCGCCCCCACCACCGCCACCCCCTCCACCGACTGTCCCGGCGGACCCGCTGCTGCCTTGCATTCCGCTCGTCGTCACCCATGTCGCCAGGGAGATTTCGCCTGTTCCAGACCCCGGGGTGCCTGCGTCGCCCGAGCTGCCAGGACCGCCAACGTGACCTGGTCCTCCGTCCTCTCCCAGGCACATGCAATAGCCACCGTCGCATGGCAGGACACCCGCATTGCCACCCTGGCCACCCGCTCCTCCGGAGACGGGAGCGCCTGACGAGGGCGCTGGTTGGCCCGCCTGACCACCCAATCCCGCGGTCCGAAGGACTCCTCCCGCTCCCTGGCCTCCGGCATGGCCGGAAGGACACGTGGCGGCGCCTCCCGTTCCTCCGTCGCCGGGAACTTCTGGCAGGATGGCTTGCCCCGGCTGGCCCGGCTGGCCCGGCTGGCCTGGGTTGCCCTCACTGCCGTTCGCGCCCGGCCCACCGCGCCCCGCCTCGAGGATGGTGTGGCGCAAGCGAATGTTCGTCGAATCGATGACGCGCATCGCGATGGACGGCTGCCCGTTCTCCACGGCATCCGCCGACCGGATGTGCAGGTACTCCAGCACCACGCCTGAATCCGTCGGAACGCGAACCGTGAACGCGATGGTCCCACTGTCCACGAACGCGAGCTGATCTCCCGCGCGCCTCCACCCCGCATCCGCACCGGTGTAGCCACCATGCAGGGACACGGGCACGTCCAGCTCCACATGGCCCTCGGTATACGTGCCACTGGCGAGGAAGATCCTCGCGGGCGCGCTCCCGCCATCCCACTGCCGCAGCCGCGTCAGCGCCGCGCTCAACGAGCGCAGCGGCTTCTCCCGCGTCCCCGTCCCCGTGCTGTCATCACCATTCACCGGGTCGACGAAGAACCCCGCGCTGGCCCGGCCATCGATGCCGTCACAGTCGGAGTCCTTGAACTCATCATCCGGCAAGTCCTCGCTCGAGGACGACGGCACACAGCCCGCGTCCTCGGGCACGGACTGCTCACACCGGCCCTCCTCACGGCACCGCTTCTGTGCCGCATCGAAGTCGTAGCAACCACCCCCAGCGAGCACCGCTGAGATCGCCACACCGGCCGCGCCGAGCGTCCAAATCTTCCGCATCTGTTCCCTCGAGCTCATGGCCACGTCCCGGACAGGCCCACCATGGCGCCACCCGAAGTCGCGGCGGCGGTGGGGACAACGTTCGCGGGTGGGTCTTCGGGCCACAGGAACATCACCGCGCCAGCGACAAGACCCGCGGCGCCCAACCCGAACGCCACACGGCTCACGGTCTGCGCCTGCTTCCCGGAGGACACCAACGCCTCCGAGTCCTTCACCGGAATATCCGAGCCACCCTTGTCCAGCGTGTCAAAGCGGTCCTTGGCCTTCAGGTAGAAGACAGTCCCCACCCCCGCCAGCGCCACACCTCCCGCTGCGGGCAGCCACGCCCACTTGCGCATCGACGAAGGCGACGAAGCCACCGTCTCCACCGGCTGCACCGGCACGAGCGGGTCCTGCGTCACGGGCCCCTTCCCAGGCGGCACATTCTCCTTCGGACGAACCACCCGCGTCGGCGGGGGCACATCGTCCATGGGCGGCGGAGGCGGCAGTCCCCGCACCGCGCGCAGCGTTGCGGGCACCACCGTGTCCAACACCTGCGTCAACGTATCCAGCAGCCGGTCCTCGACCGCGTCGACCGCGAACTTCTCGGAGACCAGCGCGCCATCCTTCGCCGCGTACGTGCGCACCCCCGCGCGATACCCCGTGGCGGGTTGGCTCAACTCCACCACCAGGATGACCTCCGCCTTGCTGACCGTCCCCAGCCACTGGAGACACGGCGCCTCCGTGCGCTTGCAGCGCAGCAGCGCGCGGCGCCGGGTGGCGGGCAGCTTGCGGACGACGTTCTCGATGCGGATGACGCGCAGCCCGCGGGCTTCCAACTGGTCCGCCACGTGCTCCTGTGCGAACTCGATGACGTGCGCGGGGACTCCCGTTGCGTCTGGTGGGGCGATCAACACGCTCATCGGCCCCTGCGGCTGGGGAGCAGCGGGCGCCTGGGTGAGCACGGTGAGAACGGCGACAAGGGAGATCAACACGCAAACACTTTCCCCCTGACTAGACCTCCTCGCAAGGCCGGGAATCAGGGGCTTCTCACCTCGGGTCGCGACGCGATTGCTCCGGGTGCGTGCGGTGGGAGCTGACCCCACTCGTTGGGTAGGCTCACGGTGTCACGCCCGGCGAACACCGGGCCGGCTCAGCGGCGAGGGCGCTCCGACGGGGCGGGGCGGATTTGGGTCTTCTCCGGGCTCCCGGTGTCCCCGTCCTCATCCTCATCGGCGGGCGCGGGGGGCGGCCTCCGGGGAGGCGCGGCGGTGGGACGCGCGGCGGCGGGTGCTGGACGCGCCGGAGGAGGCCCCGGGCGCCGAGGCGGGGGAGGACGGCCCGCGTCGGTGAGCAACTCCTCGTCCACCTCCACCTTGGCCTCGGACGGCATGCCGTCGGCGCCCCCCGCGAAGGGGCTGCGCGTGGGCGGCGGCGTCATGTCGTCATCGCGTGACTCGGGAGGAGGCGGCGGCCGCTGGGTGATGGCGGGACGCGCCGCGGCGTGGCCGGCGGGGGGCGTCGCCGTCGCGGCGGGCCGTGCGGCCGGCGTCGCGGTGGGCTTGGACGAGGGGAGGCTCGCGGGCACCTGCACCGGGGCGGCCTTGGCGACCTTGGCGTCGCGGGCGTCCTGCTTCAGCTTCTGCTCGAACTGGGCCCACTCCTGCTTGAAGTGCTCGGGGTCGGGGCGTCCTTCCTCGCGGTGCTTGAGCGAGGGGGCCCAGCGCACGGTGTACGACTCACCGGCGTGGAACGTGGGCGGCGGCGGCAGGCCGTAGGTGGCCGGGTCGAAGAACGAGTCGTCCAGGTCGGTGAAGCCGTACGCCTTCGCCTTGGAGACGAAGTTGGGAACGATGCCCGTGGGCGCGTGGTAGCCGAGGATGTGGCCGTCCTCGTCCTTGGTGACGGGCGTGAAGACGAAGATGTCCTGGGTGCGGTAGTCGCCCTTCTCGTTGAGGGGCAGCACCTCCGAGAGGGCAATCGTCTTGCGGCTGCCGTCGTGGAGGCGCTCGCAGCAGATGATGAAGTTGATGGCGCTGGCCACCTGGGCGCGGATGGCGACCATGGGCAGCTCGATGCCGGACATGAGGCACAAGGACTCGATGCGGCGCAGCGTGTCCGTGGGCGTGTTGGCGTGGGTCGTGGCCAGCGAGCCGCCGTGGCCCGTGTTCATGGCCTGCATGAGGTGGAAGGCCTCGCCGCCGCGCACCTCGCCGACCACGATTCGGTCCGGACGCAGACGCAGCGCGGAGTGCAGCAGGTCTCCCATGTCCACGCCGCCCTTGCCGAACTTGTCGGGCGGACGGCTCTCGAAGGCGACGATGTGCGTCTGGTTGAGCTGGAGCTCCGCGGAGTCCTCGATGGTGAGGATGCGCTCCTCGTCGGGGATGAGCGACGAGACGATGTTGAGCAGCGTCGTCTTGCCGGAGCCCGTGCCGCCGGCCACCAGCATGTTGAGCTTGGTGGCGATGCCCGCCTCGATGAGCCGGGCCATCTGCGGCGTCAGCGAGCCGAACTTCAGCAGGGACTGGACGGTCAGCTTCTCCCTGAAGAATTTGCGGATGGAGATGGTGGTGCCGCGCCGGGCGATGGGCGGAATCACCACGTGGATACGACTGCCATCCGGAAGCCGGGCGTCCAGGCGCGGGCGCTCGTCGGTGAGCATGCGGCCGACGAACTGGGCCATGTTGCGCGCGGCGCCGATGAGCCCTTCCTCGGTGAAGGCCGCGTCCGTCTTCGTCAGACGGCCCTTGCGCTCGATCCACACGTCCGTGGGACCGTTGATCATGATCTCCGACACCGACTCGTCGTCCAGATAGGGCAGGACGGGCTTGAGGAAGGCGCGGAGTGACTCGGTGTACATCGTCATGGCGCCGCACAGGCTAGCGCGGCCGGTGCCTTCTCCCCAAGAACCCGTCCCACCTGAGTGCTTCCCGAGGGCCGCTGCCCCCTGGGCAGACAGGTGAAAGAGGTGGGCCACACGCGCGGGGAGTGTTTCAATGCGCCCGGTTTTCAGGCCGGGGAGGGACGCCATGTTGCAGGACGGGTTGCCGAAGGATTGGAGACAGGCGCTGGGCGCCGCGCTGGACTCGCCGTCGTTCCAGGAGCTGGAGCGCTTCGTGGAGGCCGAGCGCAAGTCCGCCACCGTCTTCCCCTCGGAGCAGGACCTGTTCTCCGCCTTCCGCCTCACGCCCTATGCCGACGTGAAGGTGCTCCTCTTGGGACAGGACCCGTACCACGGGCCCGGACAGGCCCATGGCCTGGCGTTCTCGGTGCAGCCCGGGGTGACGCCGCCGCCCTCGCTGGTGAACATCTTCAAGGAACTGGAGACGGACGTGAAGGAGCCCCGTCCCAAGACGGGCTCGCTGATTGCGTGGGCGGAGCAGGGCGTGCTGCTGCTCAACGCGGTGCTGACGGTGCGTCAGGCGGAGCCCAACAGCCACGCGGGGCACGGCTGGGAGGACTTCACGGACGCGGTCATCCGCGCGGTGAGCGCCAAGGAGGACCCCGTGGTGTTCCTCCTGTGGGGCAAGTACGCGCAGAAGAAGAAGAAGCTCATCGATGCGAAGCGCCACGTCGTCATCGAGGGCACGCACCCGTCGCCGTTGTCCGCCAAGAGCGGCTTCTTCGGCAGCCGGCCGTTCAGCACGGTGAACCAGGCCCTGGAGTCGAAGGGCCGCGCGCCGGTGGACTGGCGCCTGTCGCGGTGACACGCGGTCGCCGGGCTGGCCGCTTCGGACCGCCCCCCGCTCACGGGGCGGCTTGATACGGTGCGGCGCGACATGACCGCCGCCTTCCTCGCCGCCACCACGCCCGAACCGCTCGAACCCCATCGCTACCGCATCCGCTTCACCGCCCCCTGGTATCAGGGGCGCGGGGCCTACGGGGGCGTCGTCGCGGGCACCGCCCTGCGCGCGCTGGAGCACACGCTGGGGGATGCGTCGCGGCCGGTGCGCTCCTTCACGATGCACTTCTGCTCCCCCGCGGTGGAGGGGGACGCGCACGTGGTGACGCGCATCGAGCGGGCGGGGAAGCTGGTGACCCACGCCACGGTGCGCGTGGAGAACGAGTCAGGCGTGGTGGCGCTCGGAAGCGCGACGTTCGGCGCCGCGCGAGGAGGCGCCATCGAGTACCAGGAGATGACGCCTCCGCCCGTGCCGCGTCCGCACGAGGTGCCCATGATTCCGGACGACGTGCCCATGCCGGACTTCTGTCGCTTCTTCGAGTACCGCTACTGCCTGGGCTCGGCGCCGTACTCGGGCGCGGACCTCGCGGAGACGGGCGGCTGGCTGCGCCCTCGCGACGCCACGGTGATGGACGCGCCGCTGTGCGTGGGGATGATGGATGCGTATCCGCCCTCGGTGCTGTCGCGGGTGGATGGCTTCCGCCCGGCCGCCACCGTGGACTTCACGCTCCACTTCTTCCACGCGTTTCCTCAGGCGGGCCTCGCGCCGGATGCACAGTTCCTTCGCACGGGCCGCTCGCGTCAGGCGGGGCAGGGGTACGCGGAGGATTACCAGCAGCTCTGGACGGAGGACGGCGTGTTGCTGGCGCAGTGCCGGCAGCTCTTCGCGGTGATGGGCTGACGCTCACGCCGCCGCGGTGGCGAGCTGCTTCACCAGCAACCGAATCAGCTCCACCGGATGGATGGGCTTGGGCAGGAGCTCCGCGCCGTAGCGGATGGCGACGGAGAGCAGGTCATCCAACTGCTCATGCCCCGTGAGGAAGATGAAGGGCGCGTTGCACTCCTTCAGCTCGCGCATGGCGATGAGCACGTCGGCGCCGTTCATCTGCGGCATGTTGTAGTCGCAGAGGATGGCGGAGATTTGCGCCAGGTCGAGCTTGAAGGCGTCATCCGGCGACTGCACCTTCACCACCGCGTAGCCCGCGCTGTGCAGGATGTCCGTCACCATCGAGAGCACGAACACGTCGTCGTCAATCACCAGCACCGTCTGCATCGCGAGCGCTCCCGGTTGGCTGGACGCATTCTACGAGTCCGGCCCACCGGGAGAGTAGAGCGTGAAACATCTGTCACATCAGCGCGGCGCGGGGGCCACGGGTCGTGCGGGCCCCTGGGTGCTCGGTGACGGAATCAAGACGAGGTCTTCCTGAGGAGGAATCAGGTACTCGGCGCCCGTCTCCGTGACGACGGCCATCTCCTCCACGGAGATGACGCGCAGCGAGTCCGGCCCACCGTCCTTCCACGCGAAGAAGCCATCGAACGCGAACACCTGTCCGGGCCGCACGATGCGCGCGGACTGCCCCTGCGCGGGCTTCTCCTTCATGCCGCCGGAGAGCGCGGGCCCCACGTCGTGGGCCCAGTAGCCCACGGGGTGGCCGGTGCCGAACATGGACATGGGCTCGGAGCCCGCCTCCTGCATCCAGACGCGCTGGGCCTTGTCCACGTCCCACCCGCTGACGCCGGGCTCGAGCGCGGCCAGCGCGACGCGGTTGCCTTTCTTGCCCTTCTCCCAGCGCTCCAGGGCCTCGGGGGGCGGCTGCGTCTGACCTGGGGCCAGCACGTAGGCGAAGCGCTGGATGTCGGTGACCCACATGCCGCCCACGCGGATGCCGAAGTCCGTCTGGATGAAGTCTCCCGGCTGAATCACGCGCTCGGTGGCGTGCGTGTGTCCCCGGAGCGGGCCGCTGTTGACGGCGGGGTTCTGGTCCGGCGCCCACGCATCCCCCACGCCCAGCTCCGCCATGCGCTTCTTGAGGAACCTCGCCACGTCCGAGTCCCGCGTCTTGCCCGGCACCACCGTGGCATACGCCTCGACCTCCAGCCGCGCGGTGATGGCGGCGGCCTCGCGCAGGATGTCCACCTCCTCGGGCAGCTTCACGGACAGCCACTCGGAGACGACGTCCTCGGACGACACCAGCTTCTTGCGCAGCGACGGCGGCAGCGCCTTCTCCAGCGCGGTGCGCTGCGAGGAGGACAGCCCGTCCGCCACGGTCACGGCCGATGACGCGTTGATGGCGATGCGCGCGGGCTTCGCGGCGGCGAGCCTGGACGCCACCTGCGCGTAGAGGTCCTGGCCTCGCTCCAGCGCGACGACTTCATCCAGGGGAGCGACTTCGCGCAGTGCGGTGGCCTCGCTCACCGGGGACAGCGCGAGGGAGCGCAGCGCGCCGTCCTTCTGACGCAGGAACAGGAAGGCCGCGGTGCCGCCCGCGTTCTCACCGCCGACGTGCTGCGCCAGCGGGTCGTTGTCGTTCTCCCGGCAGAACACCACCCAGGCATCCACATGGGCGCGAGCCATGGCCTGGGGCAGCAGCTTCTGGATGCGCTCCTTGCGGATGCGGGGCCAGGGGTTGCCGGTGACGACGGGGTCCGCGCTCACCAGGGGGGCGGCGAGGAGCAGGGTGGCGAGGAGGGCGGGCCGGGCGCGTCTCATGCGTCGGAGGTCCTTTCGAGGGGGGGAACCCCATCATCCCCGAGCCCCCGGCCGTCGAGGACCGCCCCCGTGTGAAGTCCTGTCGAGCCCTCGTGAAGAAGCCCCCGGCCAGTCCCGACAGCCCGGCGGACGCAAGCGTCGGCCCCGTGGCTCGTTTAAGGTGATGACCATGGCCAAGAGCAGCCCCCGGAAGCCCGCCACGAAGGTGAAGGTGAAGAAGACCGCCGCCCGCTCCGCCGCTCCCAGGAAGAGCCCGGCGAAGCCCACCCGCGCCGAGCCGCCGATTCCCGTCCTGGAGGCCGAGCCCGTCTTCGACGACGAGCCCCTGGACACGGCGCCCAAGGCGCTCCCCGCGGGGGAGGAGGGCACGGGCCGGGTGCTCCCGTTCGAAATCGACCCCAAGCGCATGGAAGAAGGGCTGCGCAAGCTCCAGGGGGAGGTGGTGCACTGGGCCAACAAGGGCCGCTACACCCGCGTGCGCTTCAAGTTCCGGGGCAAGCAACTGCTGCCCGACCTCCCGCTCGCGGCGGTGGTGGCGGCGGAGGGCCTCACGTTCTACTGGGGCGGCATCCTGCGCGTGCTCATCGCCAACGTGGTGGGCGGCAGCGTCTTCCAGGTGGAGCTGGTGAACGACGCGGAGAAGCGCGTCCAGGCCGGCAAGGAGGCCCTGCTGTCGGGCGACGTGGACCAGGCCCTGGAGCTGTTCCGCGAGGCTGTCTCCATGGACCGCGACCTGGCCTCCGCGCACATCAACGTGGGCGTGGCGCTCAAGCTCAAGGGCGACCGCGCGGGGGCGCTCGCGGCCTTCGAGAAGGCCCGGGCCAAGGACGCCAACGGCCCCATCGGCGCCGAGGCCGAGCGCCTGGCCGCCCCCCTGCGACCCACCTGAGAATCAGCCCTCCGTCCGGGCTCGCCGGAGCACGGTTTTTCGGGCCCGGAAACGGGCTGAAAACAGGGTGTTCGAGCGTTCAGTATGGGGCGCTTCTTCGCGCCCCACCGAATTGTTTTTGAGTCACTTCGACCTTGGGGCCTTCCCCCGGGCGTTTCCCTTGTTGACGTAGGGAAATCCGGGGGTTACGAACGCTCCCTCACTGGATGGCGGTCCTTCGCGGGGCCCCTCCACGACACCTTCAGAGCTCATGGCTGACGACACCACCGACAAGCCGGCATCGCCCTCCGCGCCCCCGCCTCCTGACGGCGCCGGAGAGCTCATTCCCGTGAACATCGAAGACGAGATGCGGCGCTCGTATCTCGACTACTCGATGTCCGTCATCATCGGTCGCGCGCTGCCTGATGTCCGCGACGGCCTCAAGCCCGTGCATCGCCGCGTGCTGTTCGCGATGAACGACCTGGCGAACTACCACAACCGCCCCTACAAGAAGAGCGCGCGCGTGGTCGGTGACGTCATCGGCAAGTATCACCCGCACGGTGACTCGTCGGTGTACGACGCCATGGTGCGCCTGGCGCAGCCGTGGAGCCTTCGCTACCTCCTGGTGGATGGCCAGGGCAACTTCGGCTCGGTCGACGGCGATATGCCCGCCGCCATGCGCTACACGGAAGCGCGCATGGACCGGCTGGCGGAGGAGCTCCTGTCGGACATCGACAAGGAGACCGTCGACTTCGGCCCCAACTACGACGACTCCCTCGAGGAGCCGCTCGTGTTGCCGGCGCGCTTCCCCAACCTCCTCGTCAACGGCAGCAGCGGCATCGCGGTGGGCATGACCACCAACATCCCGCCGCACAACATGACGGAGGTCATCAACGGGACGCTGCACCTCATCGACCACCCGACGTGCACCGTCCGGGACTTGATGGAGTTCATCACCGGCCCGGACTTCCCCACCGGCGCGTTCATCACCGGCCGCGAGGGCATCCTTCGCGCGTACGAGACGGGCCGCGGGCAGATCACCGTGCGGGCGCGCTCGGAAATCGAGACGTCGAAGAAGGGGGACCGCGAGTCCATCATCTTCACGGAGATTCCGTACCAGGTGAACAAGGCCCGGCTCATCGAGAAGATCGCCGAGCTGGTTCGCGAGAAGAAGCTGGAGGGCATCAGCGACATCCGTGACGAGAGCGACCGTCAGGGCATGCGCATCGTCATCGAGCTCAAGCGCGACGCGATCTCGCAGGTGGTGCTCAACAACCTGTACCAGTCCACGGCGCTGGAGACGACGTTCGGCGCGGTGATGCTGGCCATCGACGGCGGGCAGCCGCGCACGCTGAACCTGAAGGAGCTGCTGGACCGCTTCGTCGCCCACCGCCGCGACGTGGTGACGCGCCGCAGCCGCTTCGAGCTGCGCAAGGCGCTGGCGCGCATGCACATCGTCGAGGGCCTGCTCGTCGCGCAGGACCTCATCGACCTGGTCGTCAGCCTCATCCGCGCGTCGAAGGACCCGGACGAAGCGCGCTGGGGCCTGATGAACATCCTGTCGCCCACGCTGTACGAGCACGAGCGCTTCGCCAACCTCCAGCGCATCGACTACGCGAAGGCGAAGGCGCAGATGGAGCTGCTCGTCTCGCGCGCGCGCAACGAGGAGCCGGCGTACCAGGGCCTGGCGCACAAGTACGAGGGCTCCGGCTTCAGCCAGGAGCAGGCGCAGAACATCCTCGAGATGCGGCTGCAGCGCCTCACCGGCCTCCAGCGCGAGGAGCTGTTCCGCGAGCTCATCGGCCTGGTGCGCGACGTGATTCGCCTCCAGGACATCCTCGGCAACGAGAGCAGCCTGCTCAACGTCATCAAGACGGAGCTGATGGAGATCCGCCAGCGCTACGGCGACGAGCGCCGGACGCAGATCATCGGCGCGGTGGACGACATCACCAGCGAGGACCTCATCGCCGAGGAGACGATGGTGGTCACGCTGTCGCACACCGGCTACGTGAAGCGCTCGCCGCTGTCGGAGTACCGGGCGCAGAAGCGCGGTGGGCGCGGCAAGACGGGCGCGGCGACGAAGGAAGATGACTTCGTCAGCAAGCTGTTCGTGGCCAGCACCCACGCGTACCTGATGCCGATTACGACCAAGGGCAAGCTGTACTCGCTCAAGGTGCATCAGATTCCGCAGGCCAGCCGCACGTCGCGCGGCAAGGCCATGGTGAACCTGGTGCAGTTCGGCGAGGGCGAGCGGCTGGCGCAGATTCTCGTGACCAGGGACTTCCCCGAGAACCGCTACGTCTTCTTCGTGACGAAGAAGGGTGTGGTGAAGCGCACGGACCTGAGCGCGTTCGAGAACGTTCGCTCCAGCGGCATCATCGCGTTGGGCATCGACGAGGGTGACGAGCTGGTGGCGGTGATGATCACCGACGGCACGAAGGACATCCTGCTGTCGACCGCGTCGGGCATGAGCATCCGCTTCCTGGAGTCGGAGGTCCGGTCCATGGGCCGTCAGGCCTTCGGCGTGAAGGGAATCACGCTGGAGGACGGCGACGAGGTGGTGGGCGCCGACCTGGTGGAGCAGGGCTCCGCCATCCTCACGGTGACGGAGAACGGCTACGGCAAGCGGACCGAAGAGACCGAGTACCGGCAGCAGGGCCGTGGCGGCAAGGGCATCATCGACATCAAGACCACCGAGCGGAACGGCAAGGTGGTGGGCGTGGTGGAGGTGAAGGAGTCGGACGAGGTGATGCTCGTCACCAACGGCGGCATGCTCATCCGCATGAAGGTGAAGGAGATCTCCGTCATCGGTCGCAACACGCAGGGCGTGCGGCTCATCGCGCTGGAGAATGACCAGGAGAAGGTCATGGCCCTCTCCAAGCTGCCCGAGGGTGAGGAGTCCGAGGAGGAGCCGACGGAAGGGGAGGGGTCCGCCGCCGAGGTCGGTGCCACGGACGTGGCCGCCGCGGAGTCCACCGAAGGCTCCGCCGAGTCCACCGAAGCCCCGGCCGACGCGCCTGAGTCCACCGAGGCTCTGGCCGAGGGCGGTGGCTCCGAGGAGCCGCAGGCCTGACGTCGTCCTGAGTGGATGAAGTTCCAGCCCCTCTTCCCTGTCTCGGGGAGAGGGGCTTCTTCGTGTCCAGGGGGCTCCGGGCGGTCCGCCGCACAACCGGCTTCGCACCTCGAGCGAGATTGTGCAGGGCGCTGCACAGGCATGCACACACGTCCCGTGCTTGCGCGACGCATCCGCTGGAAACGTCTCGAGCCAGAGGAACGGGCGCCTGGTTTGCAGTGGCGCGCGCACATGAAAGCAATCAGGGCCGGGGTCTCACGGATGTTGCCGTTGTTGTTCTCGTTGTGGTCCTTCACCCCGGGCTTCGCGCTCGCGAACAGCGACGTCCCCGTTCCCGAGGGGGCACTCCCGGTCGAGCCGCGAAGCGCCTCGTCCCAGGAAGTGGAGCCCTCCTCCGAGTCAGCGGTGCTCACGGTGCTTCACACGAGCGCTCGCATCCTCGTGGAGCTCGGCGCCATGTCGGTGACCTCTCTCGGCGTGGGGGCCCCTGGGGCCTATATCGGGGGCGTGGCGTGTTCGGACTACTCGGGGATGATCTCTTGCCTCGATGAGGGGCTTGCGGGCTTCTTCACGGGCGCCACGGTGGGGGCGCCCATCGGCATCATGTGGGGTGCGCGTCTGCTGGGGGGAAAGGGGACGTGGGGTGGAACGCTCCTCGGCTCGGGGATTGGCGCGGGGACTGGCGCCGTGACAGCGCTGTTCCTGGTGAAGAAGGGCGATGAGGCCCTCATCCCCGTGGCCGCCTTCGCGGGTTCCTTCCTGGGCTCCCTCGTGGGGTATGAGGTGTCTCATTCCATCAACAGCAAGCCTCCGGACCCGGCGGACACCCACGTGCAGCCGTTGGTGTCGGTGACCCAAGGCGGAATGACGTTGGGACTCGGCGGCGTTTTCTAGGCTCCGCGCGGACCGTGCGCGACGTCAGCGCAGCGAGACGGGGAGCTTCGACAGGTCGAGCGTCGGCACCCCGACCTGGGTCACCGCCTGCGCACCGAACCAGTTCGCCAGCTCCGCGCAGCGCCGCAGCGGCCATGCGCGCAGCAGGCCCAGCGTGAAGCCCGCGAGGAAGCAGTCTCCCGCGCCCGTGGGGTCCACTTCCTCCACGGGCCAGGCGGGCACTTGAAACGTCTCCCGCGCGGTGAGCACGGTGCAGCCCGCGCGGCCTCGCGTGATGACCAGACACGTCTTCGCGCGGACGGCGGAGACGTCGAAGGACTCGGCTTCGTCCTCGCTCGCCTTGAGCACGGACAGGTGACGCAGGAGCGGCGCGAAGGGCGTGTCCGCCAACAACTGGTTCTTCACGAGACCGTGTGCATCCACCGTCCGCAGCAGACACTGCGCATCCGCCAGCACCTGTCCCGCGTGCTGCGACATCCGGATGAGCGTCTCCGGCAGCACCTCCGCCATCACCCCGCACGCGAGCGCCACGCGGGCATCGAAGATGATGTCCTCGGGGCGGATGGTCGCGGAGCGAGCACCGACGCGCAGCACGCGCTCCACGGAGGTGAACTCCGCGATGAACCGCGTGGTGCGGGTCCCCGGGATGATGAGCGGGGGATACCGGACGCGGTCCGCGTAGGCGAAGTCCTCGCCCGCGACGGACACGACGGCGTGGTCCACCCCCGTGGCATCGAACACGGAGGAGATGTACGCCGCCGAGCCCCCGAGCGTGTGCACCACGCCGCCCGACGCGCGGGACAGCTCGTCATGGCAGTAGTTGCCCACCACCAGCGCATCGCACGAGGACCGGGCTGGCACGGCGGACCTACTTCCGGGTGAACGCGGTGGGCACCGGTGCTCCCGCCGCCTTCTCATCCGTCCACGAGATGTGCAGCACCCACCAGCGCTGGCCGTCGAACGAGAGCTGGATGTTGTTGACGCCTCGCAGGAGCGGAGCGGCCTCGGGCGAGGTGCGAATCTCGTAGGCGCTCAGCACGTTGACCAGGTCGCCGTAACCGGAGACCTGCCGGTGCGTCTCCCGCTCGAAGAAGCCGTGCGCCTTGAAGTACTCCTCGCCCCACGTCACGTAGTCCTCTGGCGTGACGGGCGCGACGCCCGGGCGACCATCGGGCCTGGGGCGCTGCACGGAGGCCATCTGCGCGCCGGGATAGAAGAGCGAGCGGAAGCGCTGCCAGTCGCGAGCCTTGCCCGCGGGGCCGCTGATGACGTCGTAGAGCGCGGTCACCACGTCCTCGACGGACTTCACGTCCGTGGGGCGCCCGGGCGGCACCTGCTTGAGCGCGGCCTGGGTCCTCTCGGCCGCGAGCTTCATGGGCGAGGGAGGCGCGGGTGGGGTGGGCGCACTCTTGGCGGTCGGCGCGGGGGGAGCCGCGGTCTGGGCGAACGCGGAGGAGGTGACGAGCAGGGCGGTGACGCGGACGGCGGTGAGGAGTCTGGGCATGAGCTGGCCCTCCAGGACGTCGAGGAAGCACCGGGCGACAGGTTAACCCGGCCTCCTCGGGACTGTCCGACGGGGCTTGCTGGCGCGGGAGTCGGAGCGAGGCTCGATGTCCTGGCTTCGACGCTCTCGCCGGGACATGAGGACTGGGCACCCCAGGGCGCGATGGGCTCACGAGAAATGTCTACGGGTGGAACCCCAGGGGCCTGTCCGTTAGGGTGCCCGCCATGATTCGCCAACTCCTGCTGACCCTGTTGTTGACCCTGTCCACCACTGCGACGGCGGCGGAGACGCTCACCGTCTACTCCGGCCGCAACGAGAAGCTGGTGGGCCCGCTGCTCAAGAAGTTCACCGAGAAGACCGGCATCGAGGTGAAGGTGCGCTACGGCGAGACGCCGCAGCTGGCCGCCACGCTGCTGGAAGAGGGCGACAAGACGCCCGCCGATGTCTTCTTCGCGCAGGACGCGGGAGCGCTGGGCGCCCTGTCGAACGCGGGCCGCCTCCAGGCGCTGCCGAAGGAGTCGCTGGACAAGGTGGACGCGCGCTTCCGCTCGCCGACGGGCATGTGGGTGGGCACCAGCGGCCGGGCGCGCGTGGTGGCGTACAACACGAAGAAGGTGAAGGCCGCGGACCTGCCCAAGAGCATCCTCGAGTTCACCGATGCGAAGTGGAAGGGCCGGCTGGGCTGGGCGCCCACCAACGCGTCGTTCCAGGCGTTCGTCACCGCGCTGCGCCTGCTCAAGGGCGAGGAGGCCGCGTCGAACTGGCTCAAGGGCATCCAGGCCAACGGCGTGCGTGTCTACAAGAACAACGCGGCCATCATCGAGGCGCTGGGCCGCGGTGAGATCGACGCGGGCTTCGTCAACCACTACTACCTGTACGCCGCGAAGAAGAGCAACGCGGCGCTCCCCGTGGACAACTACTTCGTCGCGGCCGGGGACCCGGGCGCGCTCGTGAACGTCGCGGGGGTCGCTATCCTCCAGGGCACGAAGAAGGCGGAGGCGGCGCACAAGTTCGCCGCGTTCCTGCTGGAGCCGCAGGCGCAGGAGTACTTCGCGAAGGAGACGTACGAGTACCCGCTGGTGGCGGGCGTGAAGACGGCCGCGTCGCTGCCCGCGCTGTCGAAGGTGGGCTCGCCGGACCTGGACCTGTCGAAGCTCGATGACCTGCGCGGCACCGTGAAGCTGCTCCAGGACACGGGCGTCCTCTGAGGTTGAAGTGACGCGACGTCCTCCCGTGGGGTTGTGGGTGTCGGGGTGGGTGGTGGCCGCGCTCGCGGTGCTGCCGGCGGTGTACCTGGTGGTTCGCGCGGCGGAGGCCGACGCGAGCACCTGGGGCTTGCTGCTGCGCGACCGCACGTGGGGACTGTTGTGGCGCACGCTGGGGCTCGCGGCGGCGGTGACGGTGCTCGCCGCCGCGGTCTCGTTGCCCTTGGCGTGGCTCACCACGCGCAGTGACCTGCCGGGTCGGCGCGTGTGGACGGTGCTGTTGTGCGTGCCGCTCGCGGTGCCCACCTTCGTCAGCGGCTACGTGCTGCTGGCGGCCTTCGGCACGGGCGGCGTGCTCGAGGAAGCACTGACACGTTGGGGGCTGCCGGTGCCGCCGGTGTATGGCTTTCCCGGCGCGCTGCTGGCGCTGACGGTGTCCACGTATCCGTACTTCTTCCTCGCGCTCAGGGCCGGGCTGCTCTCGCAGGACCCCGCGTGGCTGGAGGGGGCGCGCAGCCTGGGCCTGAGTCCGGCGCGTGCGTTCTGGAAGGTGACGGCGCCGCTCCTGCGTCCGGCGTTCGTCTCCGGTGCGCTGCTCGTGGGCTTGTATGTGCTGTCGGACTTCGGCGCGGTGGCGCTGCTCCAGTACGACGCGTTCTCCCGCGCCATCTACGTCCAGTACGAAGGGGCGTATGACCGCGCCTATGCCGCGCTCCTGGGCCTGGCGCTGGTGGCGGTGACGGTGGTGGTGCTGGTGTTCGAGGTGTGGCTGCGCGGACGCGCGGGCTACCACCGCAGCTCGAAGGGCGCGGCGCGTGCTGTCGCGCCCGTGGTGCTGGGCCGCTGGCGTGTGCCGGCGCTCCTGCTCTGTGGCGCGGTGGTGCTGGCGGGAGTGGTGTTGCCCGTGGGCGTGCTCCTCTACTGGGGGGCGCGCGGGCTGGCGGAGGAGGGGGGCTCGCTGCTGGCGCCGGCGCTGGGCTCGGTGCTCGCGTCGGTGCTGGGCGCGGTGACGTCGGTGGTGGGGGCGCTGCCGCTGGCCTTCCTCGCGGTGCGCTACCCGAGCCGCCTCACGCTGGCGATGGAGCGAGTGTCCTACGCGGGCTACGCGCTGCCGCCCATCGTCCTGGCGTTGTCGCTGGTGTTCCTGGGCGTGCAGGTGGTGCCCTTCTTCTACGGCACGCTGGTCATGTTGGTGTTGGCCTACGTGGTGCGCTTCCTGCCGCAGGCGGTGGGGACGGTGCGCTCGTCGCTGCTCCAGCTCAACCCGCACCTGGGCGAGGCCGCGGCGTCACTCGGGCAGACACGTTCCTCGGTGTTCCGTCGCGTCACCTTGCCGCTCTTGCGTCCCGGCCTGCTGGCGGGCGCGGCGCTGGTGTTCCTCACGGCGATGAAGGAATTGCCGGCCACGTTGTTGCTCGCGCCCATCGGCTTCGAGACCCTGGCGACGCGCGTCTGGAGCGCCACCGCCGAGGGCCGCTTCGCCGAGGCCGCGCTGCCCGCGCTCGTGTTGATGGCGGTCTCCACCTTGGGCGTGGGGCTGCTCGTGTCTCAGGAGGGAGATGCGCCTCGGGGGTGATGCGAGGTCCGAGAACCGCGAGTGTCGAAGCGGCTCCCATGTGCTCGCGGTCCCTCGAGTGAGCTATCACGGAGGGCTTCATGTCCTTCCCCGACTCTGTTCTTCCTCCGCTCGCTCCGGACGCACTCTCCCTCACGGCCACGGCCCTGGGAGAGCTCCCCGTGGGACCGTCGTACTCACCCGCCTGGTTCCAGTCGGCCCTCGACGAGCGGAAGCCCACCACCTTCGATGGGCTGGTGAAGGCGTTCGGCGGCTCGAGCAGCTCCACGCTGGCGCTCGCGGCCTCGCTCTACAAGGACGCGCCGCGCACGGCCGCCACGGTGGAGGGCACCCTCACCCTCACGGAGCCCACGGGGCTGTTGGGTGACCTGCATGTGAAGGGGGACCTGAACCTCCAGGCATCGCTCGTGGTGGTGGGCACGCTCACCGTGGACGGCGTGCTGACGGACGGGCCGGAGACGAAGCTCGTGGTGCTGGGACAGGTGCGCTGCCGCGCGCTGAACACCTCCGGCTGGATGACGCTCCTCGGGGGGCTGGCGGTGGAGCATGCGCTCTACGGCCGCTTCAACGACGACTCGCTGGAGGTGCCAGGCACGCTCACCGCGGGCATCATCTTGAGCAACGACCACCTCATCTACGGCAAGCCGAAGACGGCGGCGCACAAGCCGTCGGAGAGCGGGCCGTGGGGCCCGGAGGTCTTCGACGTCCGGTGGGCCGCGCACAAGGCGGAGCTGTCCAAGGTCCTCGCGGACGGAATCGTCTCCATCGTCGACGAGGACCCGGTGGTGGACGTCGCGAAGCTGATGGCCGCTCGGCCGCCCTGGAAGTAGCGGCGGAACGCGGTAGGGTGCGTGGCGCTTTCGCCATGCCCCTGCTCTCGCTCGACGCCTTGTCCCTTCGCTATGCCACCGGTGGCTCCGCCGCCGTGGATGGTCTGTCGTTGTCCGTGGAGCCCGGTGAGGTCGTGGCCCTCCTGGGCCCCTCGGGGTGCGGCAAGACGACGACCCTGCGGCTGGTGGCGGGCTTCGAGCGTCCCGCCGCGGGCACCATCACCCTCGACGGCCGGGTGCTCGTGGGGCCTGGGACCTTCGTCGCCCCGGAGCAGCGCAGCGTGGGCATGGTGTTCCAGGACTACGCCCTCTTCCCGCACCTGTCCGTGCTCGACAACGTGACGTTCGGCCTGTCGAGCCTCTCGCGTCGCGACGCCGAGGAGAAGGCGCGCGCCATGCTGACGCTGTTCGGCCTGGGCGACTTCGCCGCGCGCATGCCGCATGCCCTCTCCGGAGGACAGCAGCAGCGCGTCGCGCTGGCGCGCGCGCTGGCGCCGGGGCCGCGCGTGTTGCTCCTGGACGAGCCCTTCTCCAGCCTGGACAGCGCGCTGCGAGCCTCCACGCGCATCGAGGTGCGGCGGGTGCTCAAGTCGCTCGGCGCCACGGTGTTGCTCGTCACGCATGACCAGGCGGAGGCGATGGCCTTCGCGGACCGCATGGCGGTGATGCGCTCGGGCAAGGTGGAGCAGGTGGGCGCGCCCGAGTCCGTCTATTCCTCGCCGCGCACCGCCTTCGTGGCGTACTTCCTGGGCGGGACGAACCTCCTGCCGGGCGTGGGCTTCGGCGGAGGCGCGCGCACGATGCTCGGCAACCTGCCGGTGTCCGGGAGCGCGAAGGGCAAGGTGCTCCTCTCGCTGCGTCCGGAGGCGCTGAAGCTGGTGCCCGACACGGACGCGGTGGCGGTGGGCGGCGCCCTGCGCGCGGAGGTGCTGTCGCGCGAGTTCCAGGGCGCCTTCGCCGAGTTCACCGTGGCCTGTGGGGGCCTGGAGTTGGTGGTGCGCGGCGTGGCGGAGCTTCCGCTGCGGCCCGGAGACAGGGCGCGGCTGGAAGTGGTGGGGCGCGCGGGCGTGCTGGAAGACACTCCCGACTAGGTCGCCTGTCCTCCGAGCGTGCGGACGGCGTACTCTATGGGTGGCGGCCGAGGCGCAATCGCCGGGGCTGCTCACGCGTAGAGGTGGGTATGAACATCGCAGGTCTTCGTGGCATGGGCACCCGCTTCATCCGGTACGTGAGAGACCCTCGCGTGGCGCTCTGGCGCAAGCTGGCCGGAGTGCTGGCGGTGCTCTACTTCCTGTCGCCCGTGGACGCGGTGCCGGACTTCATCCCGGTGCTCGGGTGGCTGGACGACCTGGGCATGCTGTCGGCGGCGGCGTTCTTCATGGTGCGCGAGGTGCAGCGCCACCGGCCGGACGAGCCCCTGGATGGTCTCCCGCGCGACGCCGAGGGGCGCGAGCGCATCCCCGAGGCCGTTCGCAAGCACGTCTGACGCCGGAAGCTCCACCCGGAATTCCTGACTCCAGCGCCGTGACGTCGCATGCCCGCGAGTTCTCGTGGTGCGCGTGGCGAGGACGCGGAATCATGGGCGGGCATGAGCACGTCGCAGGGAAGCAAGGTGGTCCTCGTCACGGGCGCATCGTCGGGGATTGGCGAGGCGTGTGCGGAGCTGTTGTCGGTGCGCGGGCACATCGTCTACGGCACCAGCCGCCAGCTTCAGGTGAAGCCGTCCGTGGGCTACCGGATGTTGGAGCTGGACGTGACGCGCGACGAGTCCGTGCGCGCCGCGGTGCGCACGGTGCTGGAGCGTGAGGGCCGCATCGACGTCGTGGTGAACAACGCGGGCCACGCGTTGGCGGGCGCGGTGGAGGACACCTCCGACGAAGAGGCCTGGCGGCAGCTCGACACCAACGTGATGGGCGTGCTGCGCGTCTGCAGGGCGGTGTTGCCGTCGATGCGGGAGCGGCGCACGGGCCGCATCATCAACATCGGCTCGCTGGGCGGCGTGGTGGGGCTGCCCTTCCAAGGCTTCTACAGCGCCAGCAAGTTCGCGCTGGAGGGGCTGACGGAGAGCCTGCGCCAGGAGGTGGAGGCGTTCGGCATCCAGGCCACGCTGGTGCAGCCCGGGGACGTGCGCACGGGCCTGACGCGGAGCCGGGTGCGGGCGGCCGCCGCGGGCGAGTCCTCCGCGTACCGCGAGTCCTTCGAGAAGGTGCTGTCCATCATCGAGAAGGAGGAGGGTGATGGGGTGGCCGCGGAGGTCGTGGCGCGCAAGGTGGCGGAGGTGATGGAGGAGGAGGACCCGCGCGTGCGCTACTCGGTGGGGAAGTGGATGCAGCGCGCGGCGGTGGTGGCGAAACCACTCCTGCCCTCGCAGACCTTCGAGGGCATCCTGATGTCCATGTTTGGATTGAAGCGGCGCTGAGCGCGTGTCTGGGATTGTCAACCCCTGACAGGGGTTGTGGTTCAAGGTGCAAGTATTCCCGGGCCCGCCCAGGGTCCGATGGTCTTCCAAAGCAGCCTTGTGTGACTTTCCAGGATTCCTAGTTCAGAGCCTGGAGGTTTGCGCATGACGAGTGGGTTCCGTCTCCTCGCCAGTCTGGTCCTCGCGGCAATGGCAGTCCCCACGCCAGCTCGGTCCCGAGAGCGATTGCCGACGGTGGACGCCTTCTCCTCCGCGCCGTCGCCGGCCCGGGGGCGCCCGACGCGGCCTGTGGTGCCGGGGTTGACCGTGGCGCACGCGCAGGAGCGCTTGGGGGTTCCGAGCTTCGCCTGGGTGGAGACCTCCCCGGGAGCGGCTTCGCTTCGGACGGTGTCCCGGTCCCCGGAGCAGGCCGCGCGGGAGGTGCTGGAGCGATACGCGCCGGCCTATGGGCTGGAGCGCACGGACGCGGAGCACGCGCCGGTGTCGGGCAAGCACCGGCTGCGAGAGGGCGGGGGCATCATCACCTTCGGCCAGCAGGTGGACGGCGTCGAGGTCTTCGGCCAGTCGATGAAGGTGCTGCTGGATGCGAGGCAGCTGCCCGTGGCGGTGTCGGGACACCTGAGCCCGGTGGCGTCGAGCGCGAGGTACGCGAGGGGCGCGGTGTTCCGGCTGGAGCCCCGGGAGGCCATCGCGGCGGCCTATCGGGACCTGGAGGGCCATGTGCTGCCCATCCAGGGGCTCGTGGACACAGGACAGGTCCAGGGGCGCTACCGCTCCTTCGTGCTGTCCCCGGGCCCTCGCACGGTGACGCTGGCCCGGCCCACGAGGACGAAGCCCATCTACTACGCGATGCCGGACGCGCTGGTTCCGGCGTACTACGTGGAGCTGAGCACGGTGCCCATGGAGGGCGAGCCGAGCGGCCTGTATGCCTATGCCATCGCGGCGGATGACGGGCGCCTGTTGTACCGGCACTCGCTGGTCCAGGACTCGGGAGCCTTCACCTACAAGGTCTGGGCGGACGCCGAGGCACCCTACCTCCCGTGGGATGGGCCCCAGGGCCTCACGGCGACGCCGCACCCCACGGGACTGCCGGATGGATATCAGGCGCCCTTCGTCGAGCCGAACCGGGTGACGCTGCGCAACGCGCCGTTCAGCCGGAATGACCCGTGGCTGCCGCCGGACGCCACGCGGACCCAGGGCAACAACGTGGAGGCCTTCGCGGACCTGGTGGAGCCGGACGGCTACAGCGAAGGGGACCTGCACGCGACGGTCACGCAGGCGGCGACCTTCGACCACGGCTATGACCATCGCTATTCGCCCACCGTCACGGATGAGCAGGTGATGGCGACAGTCACGCACGCCTTCTACGTCACCAACTTCCTGCACGACTGGTACTACGACTCGGGCTTCGACGAGGCGGCGGGGAACGCGCAGGGAGCGAACTTCGGGCGAGGCGGATTGGAGGGGGACTCCATGCTCGTGGAGGCGCAGAACCCCTTCGAGATGCGGAACAACGCCTGGATGGAGACGCCCGCGGATGGAGCACGGCCTCGGATGACGGTGCTCCTCAATGACTACCGGGGCGAGAACGCGCTCACGGTGACGACGGCCGCGGGGACCCAGGAGTCCTTCGCGTTGGGCTATGCGGACTTCGGCCCGCAGACCTTCGACCTCACCCGGGTCGCGGTGATGGGAGTGGATGGCGTGACGGGACCCGAAGGCACCCCGACCGATGGGTGTGAGCCGCTGGTGAACGGAGCGGAGGTTCAAGGGAAGGTCGTGTTGCTGGACGCTTCGAGGACGTGTGGCAGGGCGCTCAAGGCCCTTCATGCCCAGCAGGCGGGAGCCGCGGGGGTTCTGGTGTTGACGCCTTGGAGAAGGAACGGCTCGGAAGGCACTCCCGGGCGCATGTCCACCCTCGCCATTCCCCTGGTCTCCGTGAATGTCGACGCGACCCGGCGGCTTCGCGCGGCGCTGTCCGAGGGGGAGACGACGCTGCGGCTGTTCCGAGGGGGGCCCGCACGGGATATCGCGCTCGACACGGGAATCCTGACCCATGAGTGGATGCACTACCTGAGCAACCGGCTCATCGGTAATGGCAACGGACTCAACAACAACCAGGGGCGGAGCATGGGCGAGGGCTGGTCCGACTTCGGCGCGATGATGCTGCTGGCACGCGAGGAGGATGCTCAGCTCCCGTCGAACCCGTCCTTCTCCGGGGCCTATGCCGTGGCCGGCTACGCGCTCGGCGGAGTGGCGCAGAGCTACTACTGGGGATGGCGTCGCTATCCGTACTCGACGAACCCGAGCAAGAACCCGCTGACCTTCCGCCACATCCAGTTTGGAGTTCCCTTGCCGGAGGGCATCCCCATCAATCCAGAGGCCCTCGAGTTTCCGATCAACTCGGAGGCCCATTCCTCCGGCGAGGTCTGGGCGAGCCTGCTGTGGGAGTGCTTCGTGGCGCTCGTCCGGGACTCGGAGCGACTGAGCTTCGAGCAGGCCCGGACGCGGATGAAGGACTACCTGGTGGCCTCGCTCGAGCTGACACCTCATGCGCCGACCTTCCTGGAGGCCCGGGACGCGTTGCTGGCGGTGGCTCGCGTGAGGGACTCACGGGACTTCGAGCTCTTCGCACAGGCGTTCGCGAAGCGGGGCGCGGGTCTGCGCGCGGTGGCTCCTCATCGCGACTCCCTCGACCACGTCGGGGTGGTGGAGAGCTTCGACTCGGGCAAGGACCTGTCCTTCGTCCGTGCCGAGCTGCTTCCGGGGGCGCGGAGCTGTGACGACGACGGGGTGCTGGACCCGGGTGAGCAAGCCCTCGTTCGCATCACGCTTCGCAACAGCGGGACGGCGCGGCTCCAGCGGTCTTCCGTGCGTGTCGCGAGCGAGCCCGAGGGGCTCGTGTTTCCCTCGGGAACGCAGTGGACGATTCCTCCCTCGGAGCCGTTCCAGCAGGTGAGCGTGGAGGTGCCCGTGAGCATGGCGGGAGGGACGTCGCCGCGACGCTACTTCCTGAAGATGGCCTTCAAGGACGAAGACCAGACGCTGCCGGGGGAGCAGCTGGCTTCATTGCCTTTGTGGGTGAGTCAGGACGAGTCACCCGCCACGAGCAGGACCGAGACGGTGGAGACAGACACCCTCCCCTGGAGCTTCGAGCAGTCCCCGCCGGGCTTGGAGTACCCGTGGCGTCGTGAGCTTCGCTCGGAGGAAGGCAACCACCTCTTCCATGCTCCCAACCTGGGGATGGGGCCCGGACTTCGGATGCTCGTCTCTCCACCGCTCCAGGTGGCCACCGACCAGCCGTTTCGTTTCGCGTTCCGGCATCGCCACGACCTCGAGATGCTCGAGGACGAGCTCACGCCCCGCATGTACATGGATGGCGCGGTGCTCGAGCTGAGCGCGGATGATGGGCGGACCTGGACGGACATCGGCGAGTGGGCCACGCCGACGTACAACGCGGTCATCGAAGACGAGTGGGAGTACGAGAACCCGCTCGCGCACCGTCCCGTGTATGGCGGGAAGAACCACGCGTACCCTGCGCTGGAACCCGTGAGCGTGGACCTGGGGATGCGGTACGCGGGCCAGACGGTGCGCGTGCGCTTCGTCTACGGCTCGGACTGGATAGACAGCTACTTCATCACGCCGAACGGCTGGGACGTCGACGACCTCCAGTTCGAGGGGATTGTGAACACGCCCTTCACGGCGGTGGTGGCGGATGCGGGGCTGTGTCTGAACCACGCGCCCACGGCGGAGGCGAAGGCCCGCGAGTCCGTGCCCGAGGGCCACCCCGTGACGCTGAGAGGCGAAGGCCACGACGCGGACGGTGACGCGCTGACCTACGCGTGGACGCAGACGGCGGGGCCCTCGGTGACGTTGAGCGACGCGGCGGCCTCGAGCCCCCGCTTCACCGCGCCGCGAGTGAGCAAGGACACGACACTCACCTTCCAGTTGGTGGTGAGCGACGGCAAGGCGGCGAGCCCACCCGCGACAGTCTCGGTGCGCGTGCGCAACCTGGGACCGGAGGGCTGCGCGGACGGAGGCGCATGGATGTGGCTCGCCGCGGCGCTGGGGCTCGCGTTCCAGCGCCGGCGGCCCGGGTGACTAGAACCGCCCGGCCATGGCCAGACCCGCGCCATTGCGTCCCATGATGGCGGGGGTCAACACGGCCTGGGGCAGTCTGGGGCCGTCGAAGTTGCGCGTGAGATAGGTGACCAACGCCAGTCCGCCCACGGCGCCGAGCCCCGCGCTGAACACGATGGCGTCCTCGTCGTTCTGGGTGAACATGAACATGGTGGTGGCCCCCAGCAGGCCACCGAGGACGCCGCCCGCGTCGATGAGCAGGATGCGTCCCCGTGACACCGGCAGGTCCTGGGCCAGGAAGGAGAGGCCGAGGATGCCCGCGGAGCTCGCCGCCATCCCGGCGATGAACATCTTCTCGGTGTCCACGTCGTTGAACGAGCTGATGAACAGGGCCGTCACAATCCCGGCCCACAGCCCGCCCGAGTTGACCATGGAGACCTGCCCCGAGGTCGGCTGGACGGTGGACGCGACCAGGGCTCCTACGCCCGTGAACGCCAGGCCCCCAATCATGGCGGTGGCGAGCGCGCGCTCATCGCTCATGTTGAACCCGTAGATGGACGAGAGGCCGAACCAGAGGCCCCACACGGTGCCGGAGTTGACGGCCGCCGCCTGTCCGGAGGTGATGCCGCCTTGCGCGAGCAGCGCCGAGCTCGTCGCTCCAAGTCCCGCCGCCAGCATGGCCGAGGTGGCGTAGCCCTGGCTCGAGCACTCCGCGATGGCGCACAGCAGGATGCCCTGGGTGGCTCCGTGCAGCGTCTGCACCACCATCAACGAGGCGGTGGCGCCGCCCGAGCGCCGCTCTCCATTCTCGGCCACGGGCGCGGCGGCTCGCGCGAGCTTCGCGCCGGGAACGAGCCGGGCCTGCGTGAGCCTCGCGAGCTCGGCGGCATGCGGGTGCTGAGGGCACATCTCGAGGACCCGGTCGAAGGCCTGTGAGGCCTCGCGGTCCTTGCCTCGGGTGAACGCGTCGAAGCCCTGGGTGTAGAGCGTCTCCGCCTCTTCGGGACACGGGTCCGGCGTGGTCATCAACGGCGGAGCGGACAGCGTGTCGACCGCGGCGGGTGCCGGCGAAGCGGGAGGCGGTGCTTCCTCCCCGACTTGGCCGGCACTGAGAGCAACGAGCAGGAGGGTGGCGAGCGTCATGGGGCCCCGCCACTCTATGCGACGACCCCGGCGCATCCCATGGGGGGGCCGGGGTCGTCGGGTGGGTCAGCGGGACGCCAGGGCGTCGACGTGTTGTCTCAGCTCGGTGTCATTGCCCAACCGGCCGGAGAGGCTCGTCCAGGGCTTCGCGGCCTGCTCGATACGTCCTCGGGTGCGAGGCCCCGCCGCGACGAGCCACGCCACGCCCAGCGCCAGCTCCGCGACCTCCGGGGCGCTGGAGAGCTGGCCGGCGAGTGAGAGCAGCGCCTCCACGGCCTTCTTCACCTGCGCGCCGTGCAGTGCGTGGCTGCTGGTGATGCCCTGGCGCAGCAACTCCAGCAGGGCCAGCGCGGTGGCTCGGGCCTGACGCACGGGCTCCGGCCCCGCACCCGACGCGGCCCACAGGCCATTGGCGAGCTGCTGTCCCAGCAGCCCCTCCGCGCCGGAGTCCGCGCGCTCCCGCTGCTTTCGAGGCGCGGGCTCCATCGCAACCTCCTCCTCCGCGCCGGAGTCCATGGCGAGATAATCCATGACGCCGGAGAAGCTCTTGGAGGACTCGGCTTCGCTGGAGCCTCCTTCGCTGAAGAGGCGATTGAGGATGCCGCCCTTCTTCTTCTCCGGCGCGGCGGCCACCTCACGCCGAGACCTGCTGGGGGCGGCGGCCGATGCGGGCGCGGGCGCGGAGGGCCTCGGCGGCGGAGCGCCGGCGACCACGATGGGGCTGGGGGACGCTGGCACCATGATGCCCGGAGGCGGCATCTGGGCAGGGGGCCCTCCGACGTATCCACCGCCGCCGCGTGCTCCGGGCCGAGCGACGACCCCCGTGCTCGCGGCTTCGTCCTTGGACTGGGCGCCGAACATGGCCCAGCCCGCGGGCGCATTCACCGGGACGACGCGCGTCTCGGGTTGTCCGGAGGTGCGGCGGTCTCCGGTGCGCTGCTCCACGACGACGAACGACGTGTAGCGCGTGACGAGCTGGTGGGAGACGGCGAGCTCGACGATGCGCTTCTTCATGGCGTCGGCGCGGCGGCCGGTGAGGCTTGCGTCCAGCCAGCCCTTGATGCGCTCGGCGGCCCACAACTTCTCCACCGCGGGGCGGTCCGACTCGTGGGGGAAGTGGACGTTGACGCTGAGGGCGAAGGGCTCGACGCCCGAGCGTCCTCGCAGCGTCACCTTGCCGAAGCCCGGCCTGGGGTAGCGGCCCATGAGCGTCCATGGGATGCCGTCGACCATGACAGGCAGCTCGGCGGGGGCCAGTTCCACGCCTTCGATGCCATCGAAGTAGACCTGCAACTCGGTGACGCGTGGGGCGAGCGCACGGGAGAACTGGGCCACCACCTTCTCGTCGATGCGCTCTCCGGGGTGGATGAACTCCACGTCGCCGCGGGTCTGCCGGGCCAGGTCCCGCAGCAGCGCGTCGCTGACGTTGGTGCCGATGCCGAACGAGTACACGCGCGCCGTCTTCCGCTCGGCGAGCACGGCGCGGAGAATCTGCTCCTCGTTGCCCACCTGTCCATCGGTGAGCAGCACGAGCACGCCGTCGGGGGCGGTGCGCGCGGCGAACGTCAGGGGCTTGAGCAGCTCGGTGCCGCCGTTGGCCTGGAGGGCGTCCACCCACCGGTCCGCGTCCTCCAGCGTGCGCTGGGTGAAGGGCACGGGCTGGGGCCGGAAGGAGTGGTAGTTGCTCTCGAAGGCGATGATGTTGAAGCGGTCGGTTTCACGCAGGTGGCGCAGGCACAGCCGGAGCGCGGCCTTGGCCTGGGGCAGGCTGTCGCCGTCCATGGAGCCGGAGACGTCGACCAGGAAGATGACCTCCTGCTTGGGAACCGCGGTGGCGAGGGACAGGAGGTCGGGCACCACGGTGAGGGCGAAGGTGCCGGGGTTGTCGCCCTGGCGGTGGGTGACGAGCGGCGTGAAGACGGCGCTTGTGTCCGGGCTGCGCAGGGAGAGGACGAGGTCTCGGTCCAGGGACACCTCTCCGCGCGAGAAGCTCACGCGGGTGCGGGTGGGGCTCTCCTTCGTGAGGGCGATGGCGTGCGAGGGGCTCTCCACGACGACCTCGCGGCCCAGGTCGACGAGCAGGTCCATCCGCAGGCCGTAATTCACCTGACCGATGGGAGGCGAGATGCGGTCCGCGTCGGGGACGCTGGAGGTGGGCTCCGCGGTGCCATGGCCGGTGCGGTCTCCGGAGGTGTCGCCGGGGATGTAGCGCGGCGCGACCAGGGTGGGGAGCATCCACCGCACGCTGCCTTCCTCGGCGGTGACGGCCTGGAGGAACTCGACCTCGATGACGGTCTCCTCGGAGGGGAGGAGGTTGCCGACCTGGGCGGTGAAGACGTTGGAGCGCTCCTGGTCCAGCAGGGCGGCGCCGTGGCCCGCGGCGAGCGCGTCGTCGTAGGTCTGGAAGGCCTCCTCGCGCTCCTTGACGATGCCTTCGATGCGGCGGCCCGCGCACGTCATGGTGAAGGCGGAGAGGGTGGCGTCGGAGGGGAGCGGGAAGGTGTAGATGGCCTCGACGGGGGTCGTCTCGTTGTTGCGGTAGCGCTGGCGCACGCGCACTCGCGCATGTCCGCCGAGCAGCTCGCCGGTGACTTCGACACCTTGGAGGGGAATCTGGAGGCCGCTGTTGGTCATCAGCCCTGCAGGCACCTTCGTCATGGCTTCTTCGATGAGGGCGCGAACGCGTTCCGCGAGCGCGCGAACCTTGGCATCCGCCGTGTCCGAAACATGCAGCTCCAGCCCGGGCATGAGCTCCCAGCGCTGGTAGTGGTTCATCTCCGTGGGACGTCTGCCGGGGGCTGGCGGTGCCACGGAGTGGCTCCCGGCGACGGGGGACGGGGCAAGAGGAGGGGGAGGCGGAGCCGGGGTGGGCTCTGACTCCGCGAGCGTGCGCAGCTCGTCGAGCGACAGGCGCTGCAGCTCCGCCTGGATGGCGTCCAAGGGGAGGAACCGGGCCTGGAGGACGCGGATGGCCTTGAGGCGGATGAAGTGCTCTTCGCCGTAGGCGGTGTCAGGACCCCGGAAGTTCGGGGCGGAGAGCAGGCCGCGCTGGACGTAGTAGCGCACCGTGCGAGGCGAGACGCCCGCCTCCTCGGCGAGCTCCGCCAGCTTCCACTCTGTCCTTGGCTTCCGAAGGCTCATGGTCCTGACAGTATGACTCGACACTTTAAGTGTCAAGTCGTCACTGTCGGATTGTCGGGCCACTGGGGAGATAGGACAGTGGTGGTGTCGAGATGAGGGAGGAGCAGGCGAGTGGTGGGGAGGTTGCGTGGGGAGGGGCGGGGTGGAACAGAAGGGGGATGATGAACGGAGTGTCGGAAGGGTTGGACCTGTCGTCGATTCGGCTGATTGGGACCGCGGTGACGCCGGCGGTGATGGTGTCGGCGTGCGGAATCGTGGCGACGGGGTTGGACAATCAGATTGCGCGGATGACGACGCGGATGCGGGAGATGTTGAAGGAGGGGCGGCAGTTGCCGGAGGGGGATTCGCGGCGGGAGATGTTGTGCCAGGAGGTGGGCATCCTCGACCGGCGGCACGCGATACTCGCGAGGGCCATCACGTTGGCGTACACGGCGCTGTTGTCGTTCGTGGTGACGTCGCTGCTGTATCTGACGAAGCGGCAGCTCGACATCCCGGAGTCCTTGCCGGTGGTGTCGTTCGCCGTCGGCGTGTGTCTGCTGGGCGCCGTGGCACTGCTCGCCCTGGCCTCGCTGCGGCTGAGCCGGTTGGCCATCAAGCTGGAGCGCGACGAACTCTTCGGCAGCACCCGCCGTCCCCCGTCGGTGTAGCGCGAGTCAGGAGAGGCCCCCCGCGGGCGGGCCCTCCTCCTCGCCGTGGCCGTTGTGGCGGTGCTCATCCTCGGGTGCGCCGAAGCCGCTGCGTGAGGCCGCGGCGCCCACGGCGCGCAGGATGTCGAGGGGGATGGGGAGGATGGTGTGATTGCCTCCCGTGGTGATCTCCACGAGCGTCTGCAGGTAGCGCAGTTGCAGCGTGGCCGGGTTGCGGCTGAGCACGTCCGCCGCCATCGAGAGCTTCTCCGCGGCCTGGTGCTCACCCTCGGCGGCGATGATCTTCGCCCGACGCTCGCGCTCGGCTTCCGCCTGTCGGGCGATGGCCCGCTGCATCTCGAGCGGCAGGTCGATGTGCTTCACCTCGACGTTGGAGACCTTGATGCCCCAGGGGTCGCTGTGCGCATCGAGCACGCGCTGGATGTCTCGATTGACGCGCTCCCGCTCGCTGAGCAACTGGTCCAGCTCCACCTGCCCCAGGATCGCGCGCAGCGTCGTCTGCGCGAGCTGGCTCGTCGCGTAGAGATAGTCCTCCACCTGGAGCACGGCCTTGTCGGCCTGGATGACGCGGAAGTAGACGACGGCGCTGACCTTCACGCTCACGTTGTCTCGAGTGATGACGTCTTGCGGCGGCACATCCCGAGCCACCGTGCGCAGGTCGATGATGACCATGCGCTCCACGAAGGGAATCAGCCACCGGAAGCCCGCGCGCTTGAGGCCCACGTAGCGCCCCAGCCGGAACACCACGCCGTTCTGGTACTCGTTGACGATGCGCACGCCGGAGAGGAACAGCAGCAGGAGGATGCCCAGTGGGATGAGGAACCCGAGCAGTCCGAACAGGTCGGTCATGGCTTCACCTCGTCGACGAACAGCGTGAGTCCTTCCACACGGCGCACCACCACGTGGGCACCGCGCTGGATGTTCGAGGGAGACGTCGCGCGCCAGCGCTCGCCATGGACGAACACCTCCCCGCTCTCGGGAGTGACGGGCGCGAGTGTCGTCCCCTCCTCACCCACGAGCCCCGCGTCTCCACCGCGTTGAGGCAGCCGCCGGGTCTGCGCGCTTCTCCACGCGACATACGCCGCCGCTCCCGCGACCACCACCGTGGTGGGAATCAACCAGGCCCAGCTCACGCGGAAGGAGCGGTCCACGAACCAGTGCGGATTGAACTCATCCACGAGGAACAGGCCCCCCAGCCCCAGCAGCACCACCCCCGCGAGTCCCAGCAACCCACTGGTGACGAACAGCTCCGCGGCGATGAACATCGCGCCCAGCAGCAACAACACCAGGGCCCCCGTGCGCACCGGCAACACCGATGAAGCGATGAGCGCGAGCACCAGCGCCACCGCGCCCATGACCCCCGGAGCGATGCCGCCCGGATGCGACAGCTCGACGACCAGGCCCAGCGCGGCCATGAGGAACAGCAGGTAGACCCAGGCCGGATGCGCGAGCGCATGAATCAGGCGCTGCGAGAGCCCCGGCGCCAGCTCCACGAGCCGTGCATCGCGCGTCGACAGCCGCACGCTGTCTCCACCCGCCACCTCCACGGAGCGCCCATCCGCCCAGGCGAGGAACTCCGTTTCGCTCGGAGCCAGATGGTCCACCACGTGCGCCGCGAGCGCCGCCTCCGCGCTGGCGGCGACACTGTCCTTCACGGCGGACGCGGCCCACTCGGCGTTGCGCCCGCGTTGGTGGGCGATGCTCTCCGCGAAGGCGACCGCATCGTTCTCCACCTTGCGCGCGAACTGGGAGCCACCCGCGGTCTCCGGGTCCGCCCCCGTGCCGCCGATGACCGGATGGGCCGCGCCCAGGTTGGTGCCCGGTGCCATGGCGACCAGGTTCGAGGCCAACGTGATGAACACCCCCGCGCTGCCGGCGCGTGCGCCCGATGGCCCCACCCAGACGAGCACCGGCACCGTCGAGCCGAGGAACGCACGGACGATGGTGCGCGTGGCCTCCAGCGAGCCTCCTGGCGTGTCCAGTCGAACGAGCAGCGCGGAGTAAGCCCCTTGCTCCGCGCGCTTCACACAGTCAGCCAGGTAGGCCCCCGAGCCCGTGTCCACCACGCCCTCCAGCTCACACCGGGCCACGGACGGAGCCCCCGCTGTGGCGCGCGTGGGGACCGTCGCCGCGAGCAGCCCCAGGGCGAACATCGGCAGGAGCACCAGCGCTGCCCACTTCCCCGTGCGGCGCGAGTCCACGGTCACACCCCCTGAATCGCGGTGAGAGGAGAGGGGACGATGTCGCGCGAAGGCAGAGGCCGGGCGCTGCTCAAGGTGTCCATCAAGTGCAGGTGGTCCAGCAGCAGGCGCGGCATGAGGAAGTGCTGGCGCACGTGCTCCCGTCCGCGCTCACCCAGGAGCCGAGCCTCCTCGGGCTGACGCAGCAGGTGGAGCATCGCCTCGGCGCACTCCTCCACGGAGTCCACGAGGATTCCGCCCGAGTCCTCGCGGAGCTGGAGGGGAATGCCGCCCACGCGTCCGCCGACGACGGGAGTGCCTTTCCAGAGCGCCTCGGACACGACGAGGCCGAAGCCCTCGCGCAGCGACTTCTGCACGACGACGTCCGAGTAGGTCTGGAGCGCGTTGACCTCGATGTTGCCCACGCCGACCAGGTTGGTGAGCACGTGGATGAGGCTGTCGTGGGCGGTGGCGGCGCGCACCTCCTCGTAGCAGTCCCAGCCCTCCGGGTCGTCCATCGCGAGCGAGCCGACCAGCGCGAGCTGCAGGTCCGGGACATGGGGGCGCACGCGCTGATAGGCGCGGACGACGCCCATCGGGTCCTTCCACCGGTCGAACCGGCTGACCTGGGTGACGAGGGGGCGGTGGGTGCGGATGCCAATCCACTCGAGCACATCGCGCGCGAGCGGCTGAGGCAGCGGGTGGTTCTTGGGGCTGAGCGGGTCGATGGCGGGCGCGTAGACGCGCACATGCTCGATGGGCAGCGCGGGAGGGATGAACTCCTGGAGGGTGAAGATGGCGGCGTCGTAGTCGAGCAGGTAGGGCGCCAGCAGCTCCCAGAAGGAGGGGTTGGGGCGGGACGTGTCGATGTGGCAGCGCCATATCCAACGCGCATCGCGGTTGCCGCTGAGGGACGCGAGCACGAGCGGCTGCGGGTCATGGACGAAGATGAAGTCGTAGTCCTCCGAGTCGGCGATGAGCCGGCGGGCGTTGAGCTGTGAGTTGGCCAGGTAGATGGCCTTCTCGGACTCGGTGAGCGCGCCGGGGGCTCCTTGCAGGCCGTTGTGGATGCGCTTGGTGACCTGGAAGAACGTGTCATCGCCGTGGATGAGCTTCCAGTCGGCGACGATGCCCAGGTCGTTGTAGAGCGGCACCAACGAGCGGAGGATTTCGGAGACGCCGCCGCCGTAGGGCGTGGCGCTCAGGTGCAGGCAGCGCGCGCCGCGCAGGCGCTCGGCACTGCGGAAGAGTGCGTCGAGTTGCTCGTCAGGCGCGACGCCACGGTAGGTGGCGAGTGAACGCTTGCCGATGTCCACGACATCCAGCATGGCTTCAGGCTCCCAGCATGTGAGGGCGCTTCCGAGGCAACGGTGCGCACGCGTGTCCCGGGCTTCCCGAGGGGGCTCTTGCGTGTCCGGTATCCGGCATCGGAAGGAGGCGCCTGCACGTCGGGATGCTCCACCGGTGGTGAGCAGGCGAGGCGAGGCGCAGATTGCTCCGGTGCCAAACCTCGAAGGGGAGGACTCATGCGCCGTCTCATCCTCGTGGCCCTGTGCCTGGCCGCCGTGCCGTTGGCGTGCAAGACGCCACCGCCACCCCAGGCGGAGAACCAGATGCCCATCGGAGGGCCGGATGAGGTGAGGGCGACCGGGCAGACCGTCCCCGATGACCCGCCCGGTCCCGCCACGCCCGTGCCCGCGGTTCCCGACGCCGGAGTGGACGCGGGCACGGAAGGCTAGCGGCATGGGAGGACAGTCCGGGTGACACGGGCCCGCGGCTCGCGCACAGTTCGCGCGAGCACGCGGAGGAGCCTCGTGGAGACCACGGTCTATCTGGCGGAGCGCATCTGGACGTTGGACGCGGAGCGCCCCCGGGCCCAAGCCCTGGCGGTCCAGTCAGGGCGCGTGGTGGCGGTGGGCACGCGCGAAGAGGTCCGCTCCCAGGCGAAGGGCGCGCGCGAGGTGGACCTGGGGCCCGCCACGGTGGTGCCGGGACTCGTGGATGCACACGCGCACCTGCACGGCTTGGGGCGAGCGTTGACCACGGTGCGACTGGAGAAGGCGCCCTCGGTGGAGGCCGTGCTGCTCCGGCTCATCCAGGCCCCCGCCTCCAGCTTCCAGGGAGACTGGTTGTTGGGACGAGGGTGGGACCAGAACGAGTGGCCCGGCGGAGCCTTCCCCGGGCGTGTCGAGCTGGATGCGCGCTTCCCATCGACACCGGTGTTCCTCACCCGCGTCGACCACCATGCGGCCTGGGTGAATGGGGAGGCCCTGCGGCGCGCGGGAATCTCGAAGGACACTCCCGACCCCGAAGGAGGCCGCGTCCTCCGGGACACGAGAGGCGAGCCCACCGGCGTGCTCGTGGACAACGCGATGGACGTCGTGGCGGCGGCGATGCCTCCGCCCACGCGTGTCCAACTCGAGACGCGACTGCGCGCGGCGCTGGAGCGCTGTGCCCACGTGGGGCTGACCGGAGTCCACGACGCGGGCATGGACCTGGACGCGTTCCGAGTGCTCCAGACCTGGGACGCGGAGGGCACCTTGCCGCTGCGCATCTACGCGATGGCGGCGGGGCAGGGAGAGGAGCGGCACGCCTATCTGGAGCAGGGCCCGTGGTCGGGGCGGATGCTCACGATGCGAGCGGTGAAGTTCCTGGCGGACGGCGCACTCGGAAGCCGAGGTGCGGCGCTGCACGAGGACTACTGCGACGAGCCAGGACAGCGCGGCCTGCTGTTGATGTCGCCCGAGGAACTCCACGCAAGGGCCCGCGCCTTCATGTCCAGGGGCTTCCAGGTCTGCATCCACGCCATTGGAGACCGTGCCAATACGTTGGTGCTGGACGTGTTGCTGAGCGGCGCGGAGGAGACGGGCACGAAGGCGCTGAGGCACCGCGTGGAGCACGCGCAGATACTGCGGCGCGCGGACATCCTCCGGCTGGGCGCCGCTGGACTGGTGGCGAGCGTGCAGCCCACGCATGCGACCAGCGACATGCCCTGGGCGGAGGCGCGGCTGGGCCGAGAGCGGCTGAAGGGCGCCTATGCGTGGCGCGGCTTGAAGGACGCGGGAGCGAACCTCGCGCTGGGCAGCGACTTCCCCATCGAGAGTCCGGATGTCCTAGCGGGCCTGTACGCGGCGCGCACTCGGAGGGATGCCCTGGGGAGACCGGAAGGGGGCTGGTTTCCGGAGGAGGCGCTGTCGGGGCGCGAAGCGCTGGAGGGCTTCACGCGGGGGCCCGCGTGGGCGTCCTTCGATGAAGCCCGGCGCGGCATGCTGGCGCCGGGCCAGGACGCGGACTTCGTGGCGCTGTCCGTGGATCCGGTGGAGGGCCCGGCGGAAGCACTCGTCGACGCGCGCATCCTGGCCACGGTGGTGGCGGGCGTGGAGGTGTTCCGCGCCGCGCCGTGAGCTGCGAGGGCCGAGGCCTCAGACGCTGAAGATCTGCGAGCGAGCCGCCTCGGCGATGGCGACGACGGCGGGGTGGCGCAGGCGGCGCTCGACGGTGATGGCGTAGAAGCACGTCTCGATTTCATCGGTGCGGCCGATGACGGAGCAGTTGTAGTCGCGCTCCACCTGCGACTCGATGACGGAGGGCAGGGCGAAGACACCGTGACCGCTCTGCCCGAAGGCCTGGAGCAGGGCGCTGTCGTCGAAGTCTCCGGCGATGAGGGGGCGCAGGTTCTGCCGCTCGAACCAGAGGTCCAGCGAGCGGCGCACGGAGGACTCATCCGAGGGGAGCAGCACGGGGGCGCCGTCGAGCGAGCGCGGGAAGTCCTTCTGGAGATGGCTCAGCTGCTTGGCGGCGAAGAACGACACGCCGCACTTGCCCAGCAAGTGGTTGAAGGAGCGGACGCTGACCGGCTCGGAGCTGGGCGCATCGGCGAGCACCACGTCCAGCTCATGCAGCGCGAGCGAGGCCAGCAGCTGCGGCAGCGGACCTTCGCGGCAGATGATGCGCAGCGACGGCCCCGCTTCGAGCGCGGGCTTGAGCAGCTGCTCCGCCACCAGCTTGGGGATGACGTCGAGGATGCCGACGTTGAGCCGGAGCTGCTGGCCCGTGGGCATGCCCGCGACCACGTTCTTCAGCTCGTTGCCCAGGCGGAAGATTTCGTCCGCGTAGCGCATGACGGTGCGGCCCACGTCCGTGAGGACCAGCTTGCGGCCCTGTCGCTCGAAGAGCTTGTGCCCCAGCGACTCCTCCAGCAGCTTGAGCTGGCTGCTGATGGTCGGCTGGGCCAGGTGGAGCTCCTCGCCCGCCTTGGCGATGCTCCCCGCCCGCGCAACCGTCCAGAAATACAGGAGATGGTGGTAGTTGAGCCAGCTCATGACCATAGAGATAACCTATGGGTTGCGTTCAAACTACCTAATTTTTTTAAGAATGCCGGTGCCTTATCTCTTGGGGGGTCCGCGGGCGAGTGTGTTGCCGCGGTGAATCGGAGGAGGTCCATGGAAGCCGTCACGGAGAACATGTCCTGCGAGTCCCCTGAGCTTGAGATTCCCGGCGCGGTGGTTGAGGCGCGAGTGAGGGATCACCTCGATTTGGTGGAACGGCTGGCGTGGAAATACCGGTGGACGGGCTTGCCGCAGGACGAGCTGGTCGCGGAAGGCAACGTCGGGCTGATGGAGGCGGCCGGCCGGTTCGAGGACCGGGGGATTCCGTTCGGGGTGTACGCCAGCCAGTGGATCCGGGCGCGCATCCGGGCCTACGTCGGGCGCAACTGGAGCATGGCGGGTGGGCGTGCGCCCTGGGTGGTGTTCCAGCTGCGGCGGGAGCGGGCGCGGCTGGAGGCCCGGTGGGGGGAGGGGCACCCGGAGGTGGTGCGCCGGCTGGCGGACGCCCTGGGCAAGAAGGAGGAGGACGTGGCCAAGGCGTCGGAGTCGCTGGCTCGGGACCTGTCGCTGGACGCGCCGGTGACGCAGGACGGGGAGGTGACGCGGCTGGAGGTGCTGGAGGGGCACGAGGTCTCGCAGGAGGACGTGGTCGACCAGGCCCAGTGGGCGGCGCGCCTGCGGGCGAGCGTGGAGGCGGCGTGGCCGGAACTGGACGCTCGGGAGCGGGCGCTGGTGGAGGAGCGGATGCTGGTGGAGGAGGGGGCGAGCGCGGAGCTCCTGGCGCGCCGCTTCGGCGTGACGGCGGTGCGTATCCGGCAGATCGAACAGGGCCTGAGGGCGAAGCTGAAGCGCAGGCTCACCGCGAGTCTGACGCCCTGGGACGCGGAGGCGATGCCGCGGGCGGCGTAAGGCGGAGAACGGGGGCCGGCAAATGGGAGCTTGACGGCCCCGGGACGGGCTCGATATGAGGGCGCGGCTTCTCGCGGCAACCCGTACGCCCAGGTAGCTCAGTCGGTAGAGCAGGGGACTGAAAATCCCCGTGTCGGTGGTTCGATTCCGCCCCTGGGCACATCGCAGTTGAAGAGATTTCAGGGCCTTCGAGGAACTCCTCGAGGGCCCTTTCTCTTTTCCGGGGTCCGGGGGTGCGGTGTCCGACAGCACCTCGGTTCTCGCGCTGGGAACTTTTCGGTGCGGCCGATGTGTCCCCGGTGGGCGTGAGTCCCCGGTCCTTCATCGAACGTGCCCTGGAGCACCTGCCTGCCCTGCGGCGGGTGGGCCGCCGGCTGACGGGCAGCTCGGCCGAGGCGGATGACCTGGTCCAGGAGACGGTGGCCCGCGCCCTGGAGCGGCGGGGTGAGGTGAGGGAGCCGGAGCGCCTCAAGGGCTGGCTGCTCGCCGTGCAGCGCACCGTGTACCTCAACTCCCGTCGAGGGCTGCGGCCTCGGCTGGAGGTGCTGGAGGGTGGGTTGGGGAAGGAAGTCGCGGAGCCTTGCGCGGACCTGGAGGCGGAGCTGCACGCGCGCTCGCTCAGCGCGGGGATGCAGAAGGCCTTGGACTCACTGGCCCCGGATTGGCGCGACGCGCTGTGGCTGAGGGAAGTCGAGGAGCTGAGCTACGAGGAGATTGCCCAGGTGCAGGGCTGCCCCGTGGGGACGGTGCGCTCGCGTCTGGCGAGGGCTCGACTGGCGATGCTCGAGGTCCTCGAGAAGGAGAAGGCACATGGAAGCCTGTAGCCTGGAGTGGCAGGAGCGGCTCTCCGCGGCGTTCGACGGGGAGAATCCGGCGCATGAGCAGCGGGCCCTGGAGCAGCACCTCGCGCGATGCGCGGGCTGTGCCCGGGAGCTGGCTCGCTATGACTCGCTGCGCGTCGCGCTGAGGGCGCAGGCCGTGGACCCAGGTGTGTCTCCCGAGTTGGAGGCGCGGGTCCACCGGTTGGCCATGCGTCCTCGCTGGGCCCTCTCCAGGGGCGCGCTCGCGGCGGGAGGCGCCATCGCGGCGCTGTTGGCTGTCGGCGTGTTCTGGACGTCGCGGACGGGCCTCGTGGGAGGCATGAACGACGCGCTCGCGATGGACCTGGAGCGGCATCACCTCAAGGCGTTCTCGCGCGCGGCGCCGTGTGAGTTCGAGTCCTCGAATCCGGAGGACGTCAAGGCGTGGGTGGAGCGGGAGGTCGGCTACGCGGTGGACGTGCCGTCGGTGCCGGGGGCGGAGCTGCTGGGGGCTCGCCGCTGCCAGCTGCATGGCGAGGTCTCCGCTTCGCTGCTGTACAGGCATGGGGACAAGGCGATGACCCTCTTCCTGCCGGAGCCGGGCTCGCCCGTCGCGAAGGCCGCCGCGCGCTTCGCGGGGGACGGGACTCGCTGCACACAGGGGCCGGTGGGCGAGCGCATCTGCGTGGCTCCTCGGGGAAGCGGGCACGCGGCCCTGGCTGTTTCGGAGGCGGAGTCACCGGTGCTTCTCGAGGCCCTGGCTCGCTTGTCTCCTTGAACCCTTCGTCGAGTGGCCGGGAACTTTCGAGGGTTCCCGCCGTGTCCTCGCGCGCATGAGTGATTGTCTTCAGCGGTTGTTCCGCCACGGTGTGGGAGGTTCGCGATGAGCCTGGGCCTTCCCGGCATCTTCCTCGCGGGGCTGCTGACGTTCCTGTCCCCCTGCATCCTCCCGCTGGTCCCCTTCTACCTGTCGTTCCTCGCGGGCGTGTCCCTGTCTCAGTTGCGAGAGACGGGCGGCACCGCGCGACGTCCCTGGGGCGTGGCGCTGGCGTTCTCGCTGGGGCTCGCGACGGTGTTCATCGCGCTGGGGATGGCGGCCACCGCCGTGGGCGGGGCGCTCTCGGAGCACCGCGACTGGCTCCTGCGCTTGGGTGGCGTCGCGCTGCTCCTGCTCGGACTCAAGCAGCTGGGGCTCATCAAGCTTCCCTGGGTGGACCGGGAGTCGCGGCCGTGGCTGGACCGCGTGCGCAAGGGGGGCAGTGTCGCGGGGGCCTTCTTGTTCGGCGGCGCCTTCGCGCTGGGCTGGACGCCGTGCATCGGCCCCGTGCTCGGGGCGGTGCTCACGTACACCGCCGCCTCCACCTCCGAGCCGCTGATGGGCGCGCTCTATCTGGGCACCTATGCCGCGGGACTGTCCGTCCCCCTGGTGCTCACGGCGGCCATCGCGCCCTTGGCGCTGAAGTGGATGGAGCGCGCGAAGCGCCACCTGCGCAAGTTCGAGATGGCCACGGGCGTGCTGCTCGTCGGCGTGGGGGTGTTGCTCTTCACTGACTCGCTGCAGAAGCTGGTGCCCTCGGTCCAGGCGGTGGAGGTCGCCGCTCCCGTGCAGTCGTCGGCGCCCGTGACGGCGGAGGCGGCGGTGTGTGGCACGGAGTCGGAGGGCGCGTGTGCGCTTCCGGAGCAGGGCTTTGTTCCCTCGAGCGACGCCCCCTCCGTGCTGGCTGGCGTCAAGCGCCCGACGATGGTGGAGTTCGTGAGCCAGAGCTGCCCCGTGTGTCAGCGGATGGAGCCCGTGGTGGCCATGGCGGCGCAGGTGTGCTCACACGAGGGAGTTGACGTCCTGCGTCTGGATGTCGGCACCGCGGAGGGGCGGCAGGCCGCGAACCGCCATGGCGTGCGAGGGGTGCCCACGTTCCTCTTCCTGGACGGTGCTGGCCAGGAGGTCGCGCGGCGGGTGGGCGAGCAGCCCCTGACCTCGCTCCGTGAGGGGCTGGAGACGATTGCCGGCGTGCGTTGTGCCGGCCTCCTCCCGACGGAGGCTCCCACGGCGCCCCAGGGGAGCGCCGGCACCTGATGGCCGGTGTCCAGGGGGTGAATCCTTTCGCCCCCTTCGTGACTCTCACCTCGCTGAATCATCACCTGCTGGAGGCCCTCGAGGCTCCGGCGCGGGTTGGAGTCACGCCATGAAGCTCGTTCTCGTTGCTGTCGCAGTGCTCGCGGGTGTGCTGGGAGTCGCATGTACGCGCGAGCGGCCGGAAGTCCGTGCCGAGGCCCACAAGTGGGTGGAGTCCGGCGCCCTGCTGGTGGACGTTCGCACGCCGGAGGAGTTCGCGGACGGCCACCTGCCCGGTGCGTTGAACATCCCGGTGGACCAGCTCTCGGAGCGGCTGGGGGAGCTCGGCTCGCCCGAGAAGCCCGTGGTCGTCTATTGCCGCAGCGGCAAGCGCAGCACCCGTGCGGAGACGATGCTGAAGGAGCGAGGCTTCCAGCAGGTCCTCAACCTGGGGCCCATGTCGGCCTGGGAGTGATGGCGCGGTGCGCTGCCGGCCGTGAGTCCCTGACGGGAACTTCGCGCGGCGGGCCTGGTGTCCTGCGAGGGCTCTCTTTCCCCTTCCAAGGTGCTTCACGATGATTCGTCTCCTCCGCGCGCCCGCTGTCTGTCTGGCCCTGTGGGCCCTGGCTTCGGGCTGTGCGACCTCGCGGGCCGGTGTCGACACGACGGCCTCCGCGCGTCAGCAGCTCACCGTGCTCTATGTCGCGGACCTGCATGCCCAGCTCCGCGCTCATCCCGAGCTCTTCTGGCGGGATGGTCAGGAGCGCATCGAGGAGGCCGGCGGCTTCGCGCGTGTGGCCGCCGCCATCCAGCGGATTCGCGCGGAGCGCGGCGGTGAGGTGCTGGTGCTCGACGCGGGGGACACGATTCAGGGCTCGGGCGCGGCCGCGCTCACCGAGGGTCGTGCGCTCATCGCGCCGCTCAACGCGCTGGGCCTGGACGGCGCGGTGCCGGGCAACTGGGAGGTGGTGTATGGCCCCGCGGTATTGCGGGAGCGTGCGCGGGAGATGAAGCATCCGCTGTTCGCCGCGAACCTGCGGGATGCGAGCAGCGGTGAGCGCCTCTTCCCGCCGTACCTGGTGAAGGAGGTGGGCGGAGTGAAGGTCGCGGTGGTGGGGTTCACGGACCCGGATGTTCCGCGCCGTCAGCCACCGGGCTACAGCCAGGGCCTGCGCTACGACGGTCCCGAGGAGCTGCCTTCGCTCGTGCGCAAGGTCCGCGAGCGCGAGGGCGCGCAGGTGGTGTTGTTGATGTCGCACGTGGGGTTGGCCAAGGCGGTGGGGCTCGCGGCGCGGGTTCCCGGGGTGGATGTCCACCTGTCCTCGGACACGCATGAGCGCACCTATGAGCCCGTGGTGGAGAGCGGGAGCTGGGTGGTGGAGCCGGGAGCGTTCGGTTCGTTCCTCGGGCGGCTGGATGTGTGGGTGGAGGGAGGGCGGGTGGTGGACCGCCGCTGGGAGCTCATCGAGCTCACCGCCTCGCGCTTCCCCGAGGACCCCCAGGTGGCGCGTCTGGTGGACGCGGCGCTGGCTCCGCATGAGGAGACGCTGTCGGCTCCCGTGGGCCATACCGACGTCACGCTCGCGCGGTACGCGGTGGTGGAGAACCCGCTCGACAACGTGCTGGCGGATGCGATTCGGGTCGCGGGCGGCACGGAGATTGGGTTGTCCAACGGCTTCCGCTTCGGCACGCCGCTGCTGCCTGGGCCGGTTCGTGAGGCGGACTTGTGGAACATGTTCCCCATCGTGAACAAGCTGAAGACGGGGAAGGTGAGCGGGCGTCAGCTTCGGGCGTTCTGGGAGCAGGAGCTGGAGAACGTCTTCGCGAAGGACCCGGAGAAGCGCTTTGGCGGGTGGTTGCCGCGTCCCTCGGGGATGACGCTGCGGTTCAAGGCGGATGCGCCGAAGGGACAGCGCCTCCTCGCGCTGGAGGTGGGTGGTGTTCCGGTGGAGGCCGAGCGGCTCTACACCGTGACGGCGTGTGAGCGGGAAGGGGATGCGCCGGACATGGTGTGCCGCATCCCGGGCATCCAGGAGCCGCGTGTCCTGGAAGTGGATGCACACGAGGCGGTGCGCCGCTTCCTCGCCGGAAAGCCTCGTCTCCAGTCGGAGCTGCAGGGCCGCGCGGTGGGCGAGGACCTTCCCGCGGTGCTGCGAACCCAGCAGGTCCAGTAACGCAACTTTTGTCTCAACCGAGTCCTGTACTCAGAAAGGCACTCCACATGCTCTTCCGACAACTCTTCGACTCAGAGTCCTCGACGTACACCTATCTGCTGGCGGACGAGCGGACGCGAGAGGCGCTGCTCATCGACCCCGTCATCGAGCAGGTGGACCGCGACATCAAGCTGCTGGGCGAGCTGGGGCTCACGCTGCGCTTCGTGCTGGAGACCCACGTCCACGCCGACCATGTGACGGCGGCGGGCGTGCTGCGGCAGCGCATGGGGGCACAGGTCGTGGCGAGCCGCCTGGGGGCGCCGTGTGTCGACCGGCAGGTGTCACACGGTGACGTCGTCGAGATGGGGTCGCTGCGCCTCGAGGTGCTCGAGACGCCGGGCCACACCGACGACAGCGTGAGCTACCGGATGGAGGACCGGGTCTTCACGGGAGACACCTTGCTGGTGCGCTCGGCCGGGCGGACGGACTTCCAGAACGGGAGCGCGAGCGCGCTGCATGACTCCCTCACGCGAGTCCTCTTCGCGCTCCCCGCGGGCACCCTGGTGTATCCCGGCCATGACTACAAGGGGCACTCGGTGAGCACCATCGACGAAGAGATGCGCCACAACGCGCGTGTGGCGGGACGCAACCGCGAGGACTTCATCCAGTTGATGAACGGCCTCCAGTTGCCGCCGCCCAAGAAGCTCTCCGTGTCCGTGCCCGCCAACCTCGCTTGTGGGGTGGTCGAGCCGGCGCGGATGCCCTCCGTGAAGGCGTGAAACGACATCGCGCCGGGAGTGCACAGGGCCTCGGGCCCGTGCCTTCTGGACAGGAACGACAAACACGATGACTGCTCCACTAGCGACACCCGACACGACGGTCTCCGCGCCTGGCAGTGGTGCGGCGGCGGGCCCGGTGACACCTGCTGCTTCGCCCTCCACGGGGGAGGTCTGGAGGAGGCGTCTGCCGGGGTTGGTGCTGGCCGCGGCGTTGGCGGTGGGGAGCTATTGGCTCGCCACGTTGCCGGGGCTGAAGGTGGTGGGGCCGCTGACGGTGGCGTTGTTGGTGGGCATCGCGCTGCGCTCGACGATGGCGGCGGGGATTCCCTCGGTGTGGGTGGAGGGGCAGCGCTACTCGGCGCGCACGGTGTTGCGGTTGGGCATCGTGCTGATGGGGGCGCGGCTGGACTTCGCGCTCGTGGCGAAGGTGGGGCCGAGGGTGCTGGTGTTGGCGATGGCGGTCATCGTCGGAGGCATCCTGGGCATCCGGTGGGTGACGCAGCGCTTCGGTGTGCCGGAGAAGCTGGGGACGTTGCTGGCGGTGGGGACGTCCATCTGTGGTGCGAGCGCGGTGGTGGCGGCGAGCTCCGTCACGCGAGCGGAGGAGGAGGACACCACGCTGGCGGTGGGGCTGTGCGGGATATTGGGGACGATGGGCGTGCTGTTCTACGTCTTCGTGGGCCCGTTGCTGGGGTTGACCACGGCGCAGCTCGCGATTCTCTCGGGGGCCACGTTGCACGAGGTGGCGCAGGTGATGGCGGCGGCGTTCACCTGGGGGACCACGGCGGGGGATTTGGGGACGCTGGTGAAGCTGACGCGGGTGGTGTTGTTGGCGCCGGCGCTGGTGGTGCTGGGGTTGGTCTCTGGCTCGGGCGGGAAGGTGCGCTACTCGTGGAAGGAGCCGCCGATTCCGTGGTTCGTGCTGGGGTTCCTCGCGGTGGGGGTGCTCGGCTCGGTGGGAGTGGTGCCCGCGGCGGGGAAGGCCGCGCTCTCCACGGCGAGCGTCTTCCTCATGGTGATGGCCATGGGGGCGATGGGAATGGGGACACACATCAGCATGCTGCGCCGTGCGGGCATGCGAGTGGTCTACGCGGGCCTCGTGGGCTTCGCGGCCCTGGCGCTGTCGGCCTGGGGCCTCATCCACCTGCTGTCGATTCAGTAGCGAGGAGTGTGTGACGGAGCCACTCGATGAGCTCCGGGGGCGGTGGTTGCCCGGGCGTCAGGCAGAAGACGCCCACGTGGTGCTCGTCGCGGAAGGACTTCTCGAACCAGGGCTCCGTCTGGGGGAGCCGGGTGGGAACGAGCAGCACCGCGCCCGCGCAGCGTCCTTGCTCGCCCAGGTCTCGCCAGCGGAGTGAGTCGCGGTAGATGTGCGCGGACTCGAAGGCGTCGGCGATGCCTCGGGTGTCGGTGCGGTACTTCGCGTCGAGGCACAGCCAGCGCGCGGGCCCCTCTTCTGGATGCCACGTCACGACGAGGTCCGGACGCCTCGTCTTCGAGATGCTCCAGCGTGAGCTCCGCTTTCGCTCTCGCGTGAGGAACCCTGGGAACGAGAGGTTGAAGTGGAGGGTCAGGGTCCCGTGGCCCGGCCATCGCGCGGTGTAGCTGGCGCCATGTGGTGACTCGTCGAAGAGTCGAAGGGTGTCGGTGTTGTCTTCGCTCCACCGGGCCTCGGGGAGGAGCTCCTCCAGCAGTCGTCGCAGCGCGAGGAACGTCCAGAGCTCATAGAGCTCGTAGGACGGCCGCACGGGGGCGGCGAGGTGTGCATCGTCGGCGGGGAGCTGGAACCGGGGGGAGAGGAAGAGCTGGCCGAAGGCGTGGACCCGCGCATAGAGCGGGTCATCGACGAAGGTGAGGATCGCCGAGTCCGACGCGTACTCGGGAGTCATCGCGCCCAGGGGTGTTTCGAGCAGGAGCGCCTCGAGGTCATCGGCTCCTCGAGCCAGGTGCCGGACGCGGCCCTTGCACCACTCTTCGAGGTCCGGGTCCAGTGACTGCGTCTTCTGGAGCCCTCGCTGGACACACTCCACGGTGTCGCGAAGCTTGAGGACCACTTGCCGCGTCAGCCACGCGACGTGGCGATTGGCTGCGTGGTCCAGGGCGCCTTGCCATGCTCGACTGGGGACTCGCGGGACCGGGCCCGTGCCGAAGCTCTCCGCGTAGCCTCGGACACCTTGGTAGGTGTTCGGATGGCTGGCCAGCCAGCGCAAGGTGCCTCGGTCCGCTTGTTTGACCGAGTGGATGGGGACCTCGGTCCAGAGCTCGACGGACTGCTCCTTGGGGGAACGGAGCACGGACATCAGCGCGGTCTCGAACGCGGGCACCAGGTCGCCGAGCACCGAGGCCACTCCCGCGATGTCGCAGCCCTGGTGACTCACGCGGCCGTGCCGGCCTCCTTCCTGGCCGACGGTGGTGCCGGGCATCCACGCGTCCAGGTCGCGCAGCAGATGGGCCCAGGCTTCGCTCCGGAGCTTGTTCTTGTGAGGGAGTACCTCGACGGAGAGGTGTTGCTCTCCCTGGGGGCCCTGGATGCGCAGGGATTGCGTCCCGACCCAGTAGCTCGTCCGAAGGGTGAAGCTCGCGGAGGCGGAGTCCCACTCCAGCTCCAGCTCGCCGAGCCAGCCGCGACACTCCACCCGCGCGGCTTGGTTCAGCTGAAGGGCGAGCCTGTAGGTCCGGTCCTCTTCCAGGACGACGACACCATCCTGGATGATTCCTTCGAGGTGACGACCTTTCGCATCCCGGAAGTGCATGTCACGACCAGAACCGGATGATGCCCGTGCGGGGGTTGTTGGCCTCCATCTGGCTCAGCTTCTCTCCACACCGCTCGAGGGACTCTGTTTCGCAGAGCTTCTTGAGGACGGTGAAGGCGTTGCGCAGCTCAGGACTCGATTCGCCTCGGAGGCGAGGGAGGACCTTGGAGAAGATTCCCTGGTCCAGCAGGCGCACACGCTCCTCGGGGAGCGCTTCGGAGCCGGCTGCTTCCACGAAGGAGAGGAGCTCGCCCGCGGTGCGGTAGCCGAAGTGCCGGCGAATGGGCCGCAGGGCTTGGTGGAACGACTCGATGGTGCGCTCCAGCGCGGGCTGGCGTTCGACCTGTCGAGCCTCGAAGAAGGCGCGGAGATTGACGTCCCAGAACTCCAGGGTGAAGGCGCGGTCCAGCACCTTGTCGCTGAAGGGGAAGGTGGTCTCGTCCATGTTCACCGTGCCCGCGATGAACAGGTTTCGCGGCCATGCGAGCCGATGCGGGACGCCGTTGACGGGCGAGTCCTGGCCATGCAGCGCGATGGGAAGCCCGGACTCCATCGACGAGAGGAAGGGGGCGAAGTACTGCTCGACCCGTGCGAGGTTCATCTCATCCAAGAGCAGGAAGTAGGGCTTGGATGGGTTCCGCGCGGCGCTGAGCAACAGGCGGAGTGTGGGCTCCACCTGGAACGTCGGCGTCTCATGCAGGGCGTTGTAGTAGCCCAGCAGTCCGGTGGGGTCCTTCCAGTCGGGAGAGACGGCCACGACCTCCAGGTGCTTCTCCAGGTCCAGGTCCAACGCCGCGCAGTAGACGCGCGCATAGTGCCGGACGAGCGCCGTCTTCCCGGTCCCGGAGAGCCCCGCGAGGATGACGAAGCGCTTGTGGGGATGGCAGTGCCACGCATGGTGGAGCGCGCTGAGCTGGGAGTCGTCGAGCACGAACCCCTGGGTCTGTGGATCCTCCTGGAACCCCTGACGCAGCTCGGGCAACCCGGGCCATGGACGGGTGGGAGGCTCGATGGCTTTCAGCTCTTGGGCCACCTCCGCCACCACGTCCGCGAGCAGGTCCGCGGAGACAGTGGCTTCGGGCGGGAGCATCGGCAGCTCCTGTGGCAGCCGTGCTTCCCATTCGGCGCCATACTCGCTGAGCTGGTACTTCCCGTCCGCTTGATGCTCCACCAGACCGAGTGCCTTGACCCACGTCAGGTTCGCGGTGGGGGCCATGGTGGCCGTCCAGCGAGGGTAGATCTGCTGCTGGTAGGTGATGATCTCTGGGGTGGTGCGTGGCTCGGCCTTGACGAATCGCAAGATGGCCGCGATGGGGAAGACCCGCTCGAGCATCCGATGAACCAAGATGTCGGGCGCGTCGCACTCCACGAGCTCGAACCCATCCCAGGTGGGGGAGATGACTTTGTTGCGCTCTTCGAGAAAGCCCAAGCCGATGACTCGCGCGGTGAGGCTGCGGAGCGTCGAAGGCGACAGGGCATTGTAGTCCTCGAGGCTGCCCAGCTCCTCTCGAAGCTCCTCGCGCGTGATGCCCGAGAGCGAGGTGTCAATCACATGCCGATAGGTTTCAACGAGAAGCCTGAGCGCCGCGTTGGCCTTGAACTGTCTGGCAAACGGCCACAGTGCGATGGGCTTGGGCGGACCGAGGGGCGTTGGCGTGGCCGGAAATGAATCGAACTGGCCCGCCTTGATGGCCTCGTAGTGGGCGTGGAGCCACCAGCAGAACACGGAGCGGCGGACATGCTCGTCCAGCGCTCGCTCGGTTCCGAGAATCTTCCGCAGACGGCTTCGGACGAGGACGTGACTGTGCGGACTGTTCTCGGGCAAGAGCAGGTCCGCGATGCGGAGCTGGGCCTGATAACCGAAGGCGCAGTGAAACTCCGCGGGGAGCAGCACTGCGAGCAGGCGCTCCAGTCGAGCCTCGGGGCGTCGAGGGCTGTGGCGCGGAGAAACGAGCCCGGAGAGTCGTTCGCTCTCGTCCTTCATCGCCTCGGCGCGTTCGCCAGGATCCCTGGGCCAGGTGAAGTGCCGGACGTTGATGATGGCGGCGGTGAGCTCCGGGTCGGTGAACGCCCCCGTCATGGTCCCCTTGCCGCCCGGCCCGAGAAGGCTGAGGGTGTCGGCCGACCAGAGCAGCTCCTGGTTCTCAGGGGTGGCAAGCTCCTCGTCCGAGAGGCCACGGACCTTCAGCAGCATGTCGCGGTAGTTCGCCTGCCACTGCTCCCACCCTGGGAACGGCTGGGCCTTCTCCCAGAGCTTCTTCACCTGTGCATCGGTCAGCACGACACCTGCCCCCAGCCTGTCCGCGGTTGCTGTTCTCGGACGGAAACGATGCCACGTCCATTCGGACAGCGGCAACCACTCACGTCGTGAGGACTCCGAGTGTCCAGCGAGTGCGGGTGTCATCCCAGTGTGCCACGCCTTCGTATCGCCAGAGGTCTCGAGCGACTTCGCGCGTCAGCACGAAGGCTGTCTCTCCGGGTCTGCGGTCCGCGACACGCGCGTCGAGACGAATCCCATCAGTATCCGTTGAGACAAGGAACAGGTGTCCATCCCGTCGCCCCGTCTTGGGTGTCGTGGACAAGTCGAAGTGCTCCATGGCCTGTGCCTCCGTCAGGCGAGCACCGCGCGGTGGCGCGAGGCTCTCGGGTGTCAGCACCTCGACCAACTGGGCGATGGGCATGACTCCTTCGTTCACATCCTTCGTGGCGTATGCAGGATTGTCGGACCGCAACCGCCACTGATTGGCGGCACGGACCAGCCGCTTCACCTGATAGGCATATCCCGCCGCATCAGGCACCTGGATGAGCGCTACCTGGCCCTCGAGTTCCCTCGGTGAGAGATCGCGGGCGTAGCGCATCACCAGCCAGTCTCCGTCACGGATGGGATGGTCTCCGCCATTCATCGAATCGCCTGATGCGCGCACCGCGAACAGCCCTTCACCTCTCGCTTGAACCGGCAGGCGCACCCACTCCGCTTCGGGAGCTTGCTCCAGCGAGAGGGCGTGGCTCGCCGCTCCCGCTGCGGCTCGCAGCGTTGGGAAGGAGATGCAGCCCATGGGGCGCTTGAAGGCGAGCACCTCGGCGCGCGCTGGCTCGACGCTCCATCCATCGGCGCGTGGCGTGAATCGCACGCGGAAGGCCGTGCCGGGCTTCCCCGCGAAGTCCTCGAACCAACCTCTCAAGAGCTTCGGGAGCTGGTTCTTCTCCGCTCCAGCGGGCTTCGCGACGTTGACGGCGATCTTCACGAAGTGGAACTGCCACGGCTCACCCCCAGGGATGCGAACCTCGGTGATGCCTTGGGGAAGGTCGGGGCGCTGCTTCCGGTCCGGGAGCTTGAGGATCGGCTCGCGTTGGTTGGTGATGACCTGGGCCTCGAAGGGTGTCCCGGGTCCTCGCGACTGGCTGAGCTGCCGCCGGCGGTACTGCGCGAGTCGGTACTCGACCAGCTCTCGGGTCATCTCCTCGAAGGCGTCTCGGGTGTCCTCGGTCAGCGCGAAGCGCGGGACGAATCTGTCCCCCTCCACCCGGAACCACTTCCCATCCTGGGTCCACTCGCGGACAGGGAGTGAGCTGTCGAGTGCTTCGGCTCCTTCGATGTCTCTCATCAGCTCGGGATTGCGCCGCAGGATGGACAGGCTCCGTTGCGCCAGCTCTTGCAAGGACAGTCCTTGCTCCAATGCATCCGCTTCGAGCAATGCCTCCAGCAGCACCATCTTGAAGCACTTGCTCATGGGCGTGAGCTCGAGATTCCGGAACCACGCCGGGTCTTGCTTCAG